>NZ_VFUI01000050.1:0-1156 GCF_006440535.1 Mesorhizobium sp. B2-5-13
GCAGGGCTATCGCATATGAGTGATGGCATTGATGAGATAGTCGTCATTCCAGGCGCATTTCTTGATGCGGTGGCTGATCGGGACTTTGTCTGTGTCGGCGATTTGGAGGATGTTTCTGGCGATGCGGTTGAGGAGCGCGGTGTTGGCGGGGGCATTGCCTTTGCGGGCGCGGCTGAGATCCTCGGCGAGATGCACGTCCAATATCCAATGCAGCCCGTTTTCGATCTGCCAGTGAGCTCTGGTGAGATCGAGCGCCTGGGGTGGCGACAGCAGGTTGGAGGCCATGAACAGGCGCGTCAGCGGCTTGGCTTGGTCGCGCCGGCTGGTGATGCGGATAAAGGCTCTGTGGCCTGGCATCAGCGGCTCAGCTGCCGCGACGACCTCTGCCTGTCGCCATTCGCTACGGCCATGGCTGGTTTCGGTCCGCTCGGCGATAGCGGGGGCAGTTTCGACCAGATGCTGGTTGGCACGGCTAAGCCAATGCCGACGGTTTCCCTTGAGCGCGAGCAGATAGTCGCCGCCGCGTTCGGTGACGGCTTGGGCCATACGCGTGTGACAGTGGAGCGCATCGGCCGTGACCAATCTACCAGTGAGATCAATGAGTTCGACTACCTTGAGGGCAGCCTCGACCTCATTCTCCGCATCGCCGGGCGAAGCCGCCGCCAAGCACAGCCGCGTCTCGGCGGCAAAGGCCGAGACCGTCAAGGGCGGACTGGCTGCAAGGCCCTTCTCATAAGCCCGCCGCAGCGCCTTGCCGTCGAGCGAGACCACGCCCTGGCATGCCTGGGCAAAGCCTGCGGCAAACGCGGCGAAGGCGCGCCCGAAGGCCTCAGGATCGAGCAGGCGCAGCAGCCGCGAGAAGGTGTCATGGCTGGGCGCCTCCTCATACGCGATCAACCGCGACAGCGCCTGCTTGCGCTCTTGCGCAAACAACGAAAACTCCGTCGCATTGGTCGCGCCGCACAGGCTTGCCGCAACCATCATCACGATCAAATCGCCAAGCCGGTGCGTGGCGTTGGCCGCGCGCGGGTCAGGGACCGCGCCGAAATAGCTCTCAAGGCAGGACATGGCAGTCACTCCTTCGCTGGACTGCCTTCCCAAAGAATCTCTTCTCAGACCAATTTCAACTCCCAAAACGCCATATGCGATTCCCCTG
>NZ_VFUI01000051.1:0-1090 GCF_006440535.1 Mesorhizobium sp. B2-5-13
GAGGCCTTTGCACGGAACCGGGTTGGTGATTCCGTGCGTAAGGAATGAAGAGGGATGATTCGGATGGTCGATCGTTTGCTTGGTCAACTGAGCCTTGCGGATGGGCTGGCATGGTCGGACACGACGGAGCTCGACCAGATCGCGCGAGTGATCGACTGGGTGCCGATCCAGGCGCTTCTTGGTCGGCGCAGCGGGTCGGGACGGGGCAACACCAGCTATCCGGCCGAGGCTTTGCTGCGCTGCCTGCTTCTGGGCGTGTGGAACAATCTGAGCGATCCCGCCCTCGAGGCACAACTGCGCGACCGGCTGTCGTTCCGCCGCTTTGCCGGCTTCAGCCTCTCGGACCGCACGCCGGACCATTCGACATTGTGGCGATTCCGCGAAGAGCTTAAGTGCGATGGGCTGATCGATCGGGTGTTCGATGAGATCACGCGGCAGCTTGAGCAGAAAGGGCTGATCGTCAAGCGCGGCACGCTGATTGATGCCTCCTTCATGCAGGCCGCCGCGCGCCCGCCGGCGAAGCTGAAGAAGGGTGAGGAGGGTTCGGCGCGGCCATCGGCCGACGCTGATGCGCGTTGGGGGCGCAAGGGCAACAAGACCGTGTTCGGCTATAAGGTGCACAACGGCGTCGACGATGCTCACACGCTGATCCGGCGCATGGACTTCACGGATGCATCGATCACCGACACCGAGCCGGCCGACGGTCTGATCAGCGGGGATGAGAAGGCGGCCTATGGCGACCAGGCCTACTACACCCATGCCCGGCATGCCCGACTTAAGCAGGCCGGCATCAAGGACCGGCTGATGCACCGCCCCAACAAGCACCATCCGCTGACGCCGCGCCAGAAGCAGCGCAACCGGCTGATCTCGAAGGTACGGGCGGCGGTGGAGCGGCCGTTTGCGGTGTTCAAGCAACGTTACGGCATGCGGCGGCTGCGCTTCTTCAACCTGGCGACCAATCGGACGCAATGCCTGCTTGCCGGCTGCGGCTACAATCTGGCGCGAGCGGCCGCCGTGCTCTACCGGCGGAGCCAGCCGGCATGAGGCGGAGTCTGCCCAAAATCCGCCGCAAGGGTGGCCCGAGGCCCCA
>NZ_VFUI01000006.1:0-334719 GCF_006440535.1 Mesorhizobium sp. B2-5-13
CTTCGCTGGACTGCCTTCCCAAAGAATCTCTTCTCAGACCAATTTCAACTCCCAAAACGCCATATGCGATTCCCCTGGATCGACGGGGGGGAGATGTCCGGCAGGACAGAGGGGGGCGCTGTCCTGGGCGCTGTCCCGCCAACATCTCGAAATTTCGGCTAGGTGTTGACCCCGAGCTCGACCAGCCGCTCGACGCAAGACTCCTCGGCCTGATCGAGTTCGGCCAGCGTCTCCTCGAGGTCCCGGCGCTTTTGCCTGAGGTCCTCGCGCTTTTCCTCGATGCGCTTGATCATCAGCTTGAGCTGCCCGACCTCGCCCGGCGGCTCCTTGTACATCTGGATGATCTCGCGGATCTCGTTGATCGAGAAGCCGAGCCGTTTTCCGCGCATGATTTGCCGGATGAGGTGACGGTCGGAAGGGCGAAACAGCCGCGTACGGCCGCGCCGCACCGGCTGCACCAGTCCCTCGTCTTCGTAAAAACGCAGCGTCCGCGTCGACACGTCGAATTCGCGGGTCAGTTCGGTGATCGAATAATATTCCCGCATTGTCACTCCATGCCGGAATTCCGGGTGATCGCCTGCGGCGTCGCCCATCTGTCCCGAACCAAACCCTTGCCCGCCGGAATCGACGCGGCACCCCGCACGAGCCTCGCACGGCATTTACGTAAAAGTCAATTAAGACGCTTACCGGACGCCGAACCACCAGGTCGCGAGGCCGAGGAAGGCAAAGAATCCAACGACATCGGTAACGGTGGTGACGAAAACCGCCGAAGCGACCGCGGGATCGACCTTGAACCGGTCGAGCAGCAACGGGATCAGGATGCCGGCAAGGGCCGCCACGAACATGTTGATGATCATCGCCGCCGCGATGATGCCACCCAGATTGGGGTCATGGAACCAGACAGCCGCGACGATGCCGATCAGGATCGCGAAGACGATGCCGTTGATGAAGCCGACGCCCATTTCGCGGCGGATAATGCGGCCGGCATTGTAGATGTCGAGATCCCTGGTCGCCAGCGCCCGCACGGTGACGGTCATGGTCTGCGAACCAGCATTGCCGCCCATGCCGGCCACGATCGGCATCAGCACGGCGAGGGCGACGATATGCTCGATCGTGCGATCGAACAGGCCGATCACCGATGCCGCCAAAAATGCCGTCAGCAGATTGACGAGCAGCCAGGGAACGCGCGAGCGCGAGGTCGCCAGAATGCTGTCGGAGAGCTCCTCGTCGCCGACGCCGCCCATGCGCAGCAGGTCCTCCTCCGCTTCCTGTTGGATGACGTCGACGACGTCGTCGATGGTCAGCACGCCGACCAGCCGCTCGTTCTCATCGACGACGGCGGCCGACAAAAGGTCGTATTGTTCGAAGTCCCGCGCCGCCTCTTCCTGGTCCATGGTGGCCGGGATGGCGTGCCGCGTCTCATGCATGACTTCCTCGACCTTGACCGCGCGCTTGGTGCGCAGGATCTGGTCGAGATCGATGGCGCCCAACAGCTTGAAGGTCGGATCGATGACGAAGATCTGGCTGAAGCGGTCGGGAAGGTTCTTGTCCTCGCGCATGTAGTCGATGGTCTGGCCGATGGTCCAGAAAGGCGGCACCGCGACGAACTCGGTCTGCATGCGCCGCCCGGCGGTCTCTTCCGGGTAGTCGAGCGAACGGCGCAGCCTGATCCGCTCGGTGAACGGCAGCTGCGACAGGATCTCGTCCTGGTCTTCCGGCTCCAGGTCTTCGAGGATGTAGACCGCATCGTCGGAATCGAGTGCCTGCACGGCTTGCGCGATCTGCGCATTGGGCAGGTTATCGACGATATCCATGCGGATCGCCTCGTCGACTTCGGTCAGCGCGGAAAAATCGAAGTCGGCGCCCAGCAGCTCGACCAGCGCGCGCCGCTGTTCGGGGTGCAGCGCCTCGATGAGGTCGCCAAGTTCCGACTGATGCAGGTCGTCGACTTGGCGCTTGAGGGTCAGCGTATCGCGATCGGCGATCGCCGCATCGATCTGGGCAAGGAAGGACGATAGGACGGCACCGTCCTCGCCATAGATATCAGCGTGGTGCTCGTCGGCGGCCCTGGCGCCGGTCGTCCGTTCGTCCTGGCCTTCCACCAGCGCCTCCCGCCATCAGAATCCGGAAAAGGTGCAAATCAGGTCTAGACCATGAGTCCGCAAAGTGGAAACCGGTTTTCGGTCCGGTGCCCATACAAAAGTGACGGCGACCCGGAACGCTTCAACTTCGCAACATGTCCTTCCAACGCACGGGAATTTCAGGCCAAACACATGCTTGCCCGCTCACCGATGCCGAGTTGTCGTGCCCGCGCGAACTGTCGATTTCATCAAAAGCAGGCCACGCTTCGGCTTCCTGCGGCGCGACAGCCGATGTCGCTGGGGAAAGAGCACCCCCGCGCCATTGGAGCAGAATTGTCATGATGCAGGTCCAGGCATCGGCTGGCCCCGCCAGGCCGCAACAAAAAGCCGGAAGCCCTTGAAGATCAGGTCACGGACAGAGAACAAGGCAATCGAAGAGCGGCGCGTTCGCGTGGTCGTGGCCGAACGCAATCCGCTCGTCATATCGGCTCTGCGCGAAATGCTGGACTGCGACGGGCGCTTCGAACTTTTGGCCTCGGTACAAAGCGGCAGGCATTTCCTGGAGCTTGCAGCGGTACAGGAGTTCGATGTCGCCGTGATCGGCTGGAAGCTCTCCGACATGGACGGCGCGGACGTCCTGGCCGAGGTCCAGGGCCGCAAGCTCAACATCCGCATCGCGGTCTTCTCAAATGACCATGACATCGGCATCCTGAAACAGTGTGTGCGCCTCGGCGCGCAAGGCTACTGCTTCCAGTTCGACGATCCCGCCATCATTTTCGACACGATCCTGGCTGTCGCGCACGGCCGCATCTGCATCCCCTATATCGACATCAACAAGGTCAACGACACGCCTCTGTCCCGGCTTACCGTGCGCGAGCGTGAACTGCTGGCGGTACTGTCAGATGGCTGGACCAATTTGCAGATCGCGACCCGGACCGGGATCTCCGAGAATACGGTGAAGTACCATCTCAAGAATCTCTACGACAAGCTGGACGTCCGCAACCGCGCCATGGCGGTCGCGCTCTATTCACGAGAGAGGCGCAGCCAGAAGCAGCCTTTCGGGTAGGGCAACCGGGTAGGCCATACCCACCCGCACGCGGCAAGTTCTTACCCGCCAAGGTATTGTTGACATCAGCCATCGAAACGAAACTCCCCACCACCGCTTTGCTGGATCAGGAGGAGTTCGCACATGGCCGGTTTCACCCATCTTTTCATTCCCGGGCCGACCAATATCCCCGAACAGGTGCGGCAGGCGATGAACCTGCCGATGGAGGATATGCGCGCGGCCACCTTCCCCGACCTCACCCTGCCACTGTTCGAAGACATCAAAAGCGTCTTCAAGAACGAGACCGGCCGCGTCTTTATCTATCCGTCCTCCGGCACCGGTGCCTGGGAAGCGGCGATGACCAATGTGCTCAGCCCCGGCGACCGCGTTTTGATGTCTCGCTTCGGTCAGTTCTCCCATCTGTGGGTCGACATGGCCGAGCGGCTCGGCTTCGAGGTCGACGTGATCGACTGCGAATGGGGAACCGGCGTTCCGCTTGACCTCTATGCCGAGCGGCTGAAGGCGGACAAGACGCACCGCATCAAGGCGATCTTCTGCACCCAGAACGAGACGGCGACCGGCGTCACCAGCGACGTCGCCGGCTGCCGCGCAGCGCTCGACGATGCGAACCACCCTGCCCTGCTTTTCGTCGACGGCGTCTCGTCGATCGGCTCGATCGACTTTCGCCAGGAAGAATGGGGTGTCGACTGCGCCGTCAGCGGTTCGCAGAAAGGCTTCATGCTGCCGGCCGGCCTCGGCTTCCTGTCGGTCAGCAAGAAGGCGCTCGTGGCTTCCAGAACCGCCACCCACCAGCGCTGCTTCTTCTCCTTCGAGGACATGATCCGTGCCAACGATGCCGGCTATTTTCCCTACACGCCGGCAACACAGCTCCTGCGCGGCCTGCGCGCCTCGCTCGACCTGATCGAGGATGAAGGGCTCGACGCCATCTTCGCCCGTCACCATCGCCTCGCCGAAGGCGTGCGCAAGGCGGTCGATGCCTGGGGCCTGAAGCTCTGCGCCAAGGCGCCGAAATGGCATTCGGACACGGTCAGCGCCATCCTCGTGCCTGATGGCATCGACAGCGGCGACGTCGTCAAGCGCGCCTACCAGGCCTACCAGACGTCGCTCGGCGGCGGCCTCAACAAGGTGTTCGGCAAGGTTTTCCGCATTGGCCATCTCGGCTGGCTCAACGAGGTGATGGTGCTGGCCTCGCTGTCGTCAGCTGAAATGGCGCTGCTCGATTGCGGCGTGCGGCTGGCGCCGGGCTCCGGCGTCGGTGCCGCCATCCAGCATTTCCGCGCCTCGGCGGCAATGCCGGTCGCCGAAGCGGCCTGAGGGGACAGAAGATGAGCCACACCATCAACCACCTCAAGAAACTCAGGCTCCAGCGCAGCGAGCTGGCGGTTCCCGGCTCCAGCCCGGAGATGATCGACAAGGCGGCCAACAGCGCCGCCGACTTCGTCTTCCTCGACATCGAGGACGCTGTCGCCCCGCCCGACAAGGAACGCGCCCGCAAGAACATCATCCAGGCCCTGAACGACATCGACTGGCGCGCCAGGGGCAAGACCGTATCGGTGCGCATCAACGGCCTCGACACCCATTACATGTACCGGGACGTCGTCGACGTGATGGAACAGGCCGGCGACCGGCTGGACACCATCCTGGTGCCGAAGGTCGGCGTGCCGGCCGACCTCTATATGGTCGAGGCCATGGTCAACCAGATCGAGATGGCCAAGGGATTCAAGACCCGTGTCGGCCTGGAAGCGCTGATCGAGACCGCGCTCGGCATGGCCAATGTCGAGGCGATTGCCGCGACGCCAGGCCGGCTGGAAGCCATGCATTTCGGTGTTGCCGACTATGCCGCCAGCAACAAGGCACGCACCGTCAATATCGGCGGCCTCAACCCCGACTATCCCGGCGACCAGTGGCATTTCGCGCTGTCGCGCATGACCGTCGCCTGCCGCGCCTATGGGTTGCGCGCCATCGACGGGCCGTTCGGCGATTTCTCCGATCCGGAAGGCTACAAGGCGGCCGCCAGGCGCGCGGCCGCACTCGGTATCGAAGGCAAATGGGCGATCCATCCCTCGCAGATTGCCTTGGCCAACGAGATGTTCTCGCCGCCGGAGAAGGAAGTCACGCGCGCCCGCCGCATCCTCGAAGTGCTGAAGGAAGCCGAGGCGCAGGGCAAGGGTGCTGCCGCGCTCGACGGCAAGATGATCGACGCCGCATCGGAACGCATGGCGCGCAACGTGCTGGTGGTTAATGACGCCATCGAACGCGCCGGCCAGCTTAACTAGCCAACGAGAACCGCGCGTCGCGGCACTTCGACGATTTGGGGAGGAGAAAAAATGGACATCCACGAATATCAGGCCAAGGAACTGCTCGCCCGGCATGGAGTGCATGTGCCGCGCGGTGGCCTGGCTTACAGTCCCGAACAGGCGACCTACCGGGCGCGCGAGATCGGCGGCGGCAAATGGGTGCTGAAGGCGCAGGTTCATTCCGGTGCCCGTGGCAAGGCCGGTGGCATCAAGCTTTGCGCCAATGACGAGGAGATCTCCAGCGCCGCCGAGGCCATGCTCGGGCGCAAGCTGGTGACCCACCAGACCGGCCCGCGCGGCAAGCTGATCTCGCGCCTCTATCTGGAGGAAGCCGTCGACATCGCGCAGGAGCTCTATCTCGGCTTCGTGCTCGACCGCAAGGAAGAGCGCGTCATGATCGTCGCCTCGGCCGCCGGCGGCATTGAGATCGAGGAGATTGCCGAAAGAGCGCCGGATTCCATCATCCGTGCCACCGTCGATCCGGGCGTCGGCATGCAGCGCTTCCAGGCGCGCGAGATCGCCTTCGGGCTCGGGCTGGAGGACAGCCTGATCGGCAAGGCGACCGAGACCATCTTCAGCTGTTACCAGGTGTTCCGCGACTACGACGCCTCGATGCTGGAGATCAATCCGTTGGTGGTGACCCGCGACGGCAGCCTGGTCGCCCTCGACGCCAAGATGTCGTTCGACGAGAACGCGCTGTTCCGGCGGCCCGAAATCTCCGAATTGCGCGACAAGAGCCAGGAAGACCCGCGCGAAACCTTCGCCAGCGACCGTGGCCTCTCCTATGTCGGCCTCGACGGCAATATCGGCTGCATCATCAACGGCGCCGGGCTCGCCATGGCGACCATGGACATGATCAAGATCGCCGGCGGCGAGCCGGCGAACTTCCTCGACATCGGCGGCGGCGCTTCGCCCGAGCGGGTGGCGAAATCCTTCCGCGCGGTGCTCGGCGACAAGAACGTCGAGACCATCCTGGTCAACATCTTCGCCGGCATCAACCGTTGCGACTGGGTTGCCGAAGGCATCATCAAGGCGATCCGCGAGGTCGGCGTCAACGTGCCGCTGGTGGTGCGGCTTTCCGGCACCAGGGCCGAGGAAGGGCGCAAGATCCTGGCCGATTCCGGCGAGGCGGTGATCGTCGCCGACACGCTCGCCGAAGCCGCCGAAAAAGCCGTCGCCGCGTGGCGCGCGGCCACCAAGAAAAAAGCAGCCTGAGGGAGGACAGAAAAATGGCAATCCTGCTCAACCGCAGCACGCGCGTCATCGTGCAAGGTTTCACCGGCAAGATCGGCAGTTTCCATGCCGAGGACATGAAGCGCTACGGCACCAAGCTCGTCGGCGGCGTCACCCCCGGCAAGGGCGGCCAGACGCATCTTGGCCTGCCGATCTTCAACACCGTCAAGGGCGCGGTGCGCGAAACCCGCGCCGAGGCGAGCATCGTCTTCGTGCCGCCGCCCTTCGCCGCCGATTCGATCATGGAGGCCGCGGATGCGGGGATAAAGCTCTGCGTCTGCATCACCGACGGCATCCCCTCGCAGGACATGATGCAGGTCAAGCGCTACATGCGCCGCTACCGCTTCGAGGACCGCATGCGGCTGGTCGGGCCGAATTGCGCCGGCATCATCACGCCCGGACAGGCGCTGATGGGCATCATGCCCGGCTCGATCTACCTTCCTGGCCGCGTCGGCATCGTCGGCCGCTCGGGCACGCTGGGCTACGAGGCCGCCTCGCAGATGAAGGCGCTCGGCATCGGTGTATCGACCAGCGTCGGCATCGGCGGCGATCCGATCAACGGCTCCTCCTTTAAGGACGTTCTGAAGCTGTTCGAGCAGGATGACGAAACCGACGCAGTGGTGATGATCGGCGAGATCGGCGGACCGCAGGAAGCGGAAGCCGCGATCTGGGCGCGTGACAATATGCGCAAGCCTCTGATCGCCTACATCGCCGGGCTTTCGGCCCCGAAAGGCCGCCGCATGGGCCATGCCGGCGCCATCATCTCGGCCTTCGGCGAGTCGGCGCAGGAGAAGGTCGAGATCCTGAAAGAGGCCGGGGTGATCATCGTGCCGACCCCGTCATCCTTCGGCGAGGTGGTGGCCGATACGCTGGCTCGGAGGAAACAGGCCGCGTAGCCGCGGGATCAGGCGAAAGCCGACGCGGCGACGCAGCCTCCAAGACGCGCCGCCGCCTTCGTTTCGGGGTGCGCAAAGCGATTGATCCGTTATAGCCATTCCCAGCGATTAAATACTCGTGGCGCACTTGTTTCGCTGGAAACGATTTGCTACACGCCGCGAGCCGGTCGGTTCCGGCTCTACCACGTGCGGTCGTGGCGGAATTGGTAGACGCGCAGCGTTGAGGTCGCTGTGGGGCAACCCGTGGAAGTTCGAGTCTTCTCGACCGCACCAAATCATCCTGACGACACAGCTGCGGATTGAACCAGCAAGCACTCATTGTCTTGCCGGCGCGTCGATGCGGCGCCTAAGCGCACGGCGAACTGGACGTTTCTGCTTGATATCGCCATATGGAAGGCGACAAGAGAGACGCCATGACAGAACGCAGCCAGATCGCCACGTCGTTCCTCCCGTTGCCCGGTTCGGCGCCGGTAGAATGGCTGGTCGAACCTGGCCTTACCGCCTATCCCGATGCGCTGGCCTTCATGGAGGCGCGCGCCGAGGCGATCCGCAGCGGAGCCGCCGGCGAGATGGTCTGGCTGGTCGAGCATCCGCCTCTCTACACCGCCGGCACCAGCGCCCGCATCGAGGACCTGATCGAGCCTGACCGCTTTCCGGTCTTCGCGGCCGGTCGCGGCGGCGAATACACCTATCACGGGCCCGGCCAGCGGGTTGCCTATGTCATGCTCGACCTGAAGCGCCGGCGCGAGGACGTGCGCGCCTTCGTCGCCGCACTCGAACAGTGGATCATCGGTACGCTCGCCGCCTTCAACGTGCGCGGCGAGCGCCGCGAGGACCGGGTCGGTGTCTGGGTGGTGCGGCCCGATCGCCCCGCCTTGCCGGACGGCTCACTGGGCGAGGACAAGATCGCGGCAATCGGCATCAGGCTGCGGCGCTGGGTCAGTTTTCACGGCATAGCCATCAATGTCGAGCCGGACCTTTCCCATTTCGGCGGCATCGTGCCCTGCGGCGTGCAGGACCATGGCGTCACCAGCCTCGTCGACCTTGGCCTTCCCGTGACGATGGCCGATCTCGATCTCGCGCTGAAATCCGCGTTCAAGGATGTGTTCGGTGCAACCGTGGCCTTGCCCGCCGAAGTGGCCCGCAAGACCGGCTGACCGCGCGTCAGATCAGTTGGGCCGACGCCCACAACACGCCGCAGCCATGGATGGCGAACACCGCCAGCAAGGCCCCTGCGATGACGAGACGGTCGACGGTGCCGATCGGCTCCAGTTCGTGACGTGGCTTCACGCCGCTGCCGACGGTGAGCAGGCTGAGGATCGAAAACACCGCACCGGCCGCCAGCAGGAAGCCCGACGAAAAACCAGCCCGCCAGCCGAGCGCCAGAAAGGCCGAAAGCAGCGAGAAGGACGCCAGCGCCAGGACGATTGGCCCCGGGCAGATCTGGCGCAGCACCTGGCCGCCGTCGAATTTCCACACCGGCACCAGATTGGCGATGTTGAACAGGGCCACGCAGCCCGCAAGCGCGGCCAGCAGCGCGGCCGCGGCCTTGTGGCCCTCGCCGCCGGCAAGCACGCTCGCGGCAATGACGATCGGCACCAGGAAGGCTGAGAACCCCGCCCCCATCAACGCCACGAAGGCCACTTCGAAACGGCTGTTGTAGGGCCTGCCGCCAATGGCGATGCCGCCAAGCAGCGGGATGAAGATCATCCGCGCCCTGCGATGGCCCGTCAGCCGAAACGCCGCCATGTGGCCGAGTTCGTGCAGTGCCACCACCGACGTCAGGATCGCGGCCAGCGCCAGCCCGCCGAGGTGAAGGCCGAAGAACGGCCACAGCATCAACGCCGACAGCACGGCAAAGCCGACCTGGCTCAGCGGATGCTCGAACCAGCCGCCCTTGCGGTACTGCCCGGTCCTTGCCCAACACTGCAGCTTGGAGAGCTCGCGGCGCATGGCGAAGTAACGGAACACCAGGAAAGCGACGCCGCGATACCGGTCTGTGCGGCTGAGCGTCACGCGTGTGCCGCTGCCCTGCGAAACCAGTTCGGCGGTCTCGCCATAATCCTTCCAGAACGAGCCATCGAGCGCGGTGTCCTCGATCACCCGCATCGAGAAGCGGCTGCCCTCGACGACGTCTTCAAACCGCGCCCTGCGCTCGATCGGCTTGCCGTCGCGGCCTTCCCACGACAGCATGATGCGGGCCACGCCCCCTTCGTCCAGCGGTTGCGCCGACAGGATCTCGCCGGACCAGCCGGCATCGCTGCCAAGTGGCCACAGCGCTTGCCACAGGCGCTGCCGGTCCATTGCCATGACGCGGCTCGACCGGACCGTGCGCAAACCGAGCGGCACGGTCATCAAGAGAAAGATCAGCCCGAAATTGCTGGCCACGAGAATGGCCGTGACGATGGGCGACACCTGGACGTTGCTCCTGCCTGGAGGCGCACCCTAACGTCGCGGCGGCAAGAAAAGCTTAACGGCGGAGCGGCTTACGGCAATCGGGAAATAGCGATGGCGGATGCCGCCAACTCACATGGCTCCGATCCAGATCGCCATGGAAACAAGAAACGCACTCATGCAAACCAGTGAGATGACATCCTGAACCAAATCGGTCATAACTCTCTCCTGTTGTGGATATGTTTCTAATTTGTTCTAATTTTGTTCCATTGTCAACGAACAGAATCCGACCGCATCCAAAATCTCCGGGCGATCAGATCGGCAGAGTTAAGAAAAGGTTGACAGCCCGCCGCCTATCAACAGGCAGGGGAAATGGCGGGCGTCGGGCACTCGCGAAACACGCAGGTGTTGAGTTTCAGGTCAGGCCGGCAACACCTGACGCACAGACTAAAGCGGCACCACCTTGCCGTCGGAGAGCGTGACGCGCCGGTCCATGCGCGATGCCAGTTCGTGATTGTGGGTGGCGATCAGCGCGGCGAGACCCGATTGCCGCACCAGCGCCTCCAGCGCCTCGAACACATAGGAGGCTGTGACCGGGTCGAGGTTGCCGGTCGGCTCGTCGGCGAGCAGCACCAGCGGCGCATTGGCGACAGCTCGCGCAATGGCGACACGCTGCTGCTCGCCGCCGGACAGCTCGGATGGCCGGTGCGACGCCCGCTTGCCGATCTGCATGTAGTCGAGCAGTTGCGCGGCGCGCTCGCCCGCTTCCTTGCGCGGCAGCCCCTTGATGAGCTGCGGCATCATGATGTTTTCCAGCGCCGAAAACTCCGGCAGCAAATGATGGAACTGATAGACGAAGCCGACATCGTTGCGGCGGATCGAGGTGCGCTCGTCGTCGGACAACCGGCCGCAGGCGCGGCCGGACAAGATCACGTCTCCGGCGTCTGGACGCTCCAGCAGGCCCGCCGTATGCAGCAGCGTCGACTTGCCGGTGCCCGACGGCGCCACCAACGCCACCATTTCGCCGCGCCGCAGCGAGAAGTCGGCGCCGTTCAGGATGGTGAGCTTGCGCGGCCCCTGGACATAGTGCCGCTCGACGCTCTTCAGCTCGATAATGACCTCGGCCACTACTCATACCTCAACGCTTCGACCGGATCGAGGCGGGCCGCCCGCCAGGCTGGAAACACCGTTGCCAGGAAGGACAACGCCAGCGCCATGATGATGACGTAGGTCGTCTCGCGCGGATCCATCTTGGCCGGCAACTGGCTGAGGAAATACAGCTCCGGATTGAACAGCACCTTGCCGGTCATCCAGGAGAAGAACTGGCGGATCGATTCGATGTTGGTGCAGATCAGGACGCCGAGCAGCACGCCGGCGAGCGTGCCCGTCACGCCGATCGCCGCTCCCGTCATCAGGAAGATGCGCAGGATGGCGCTGCGCGAGGCGCCCATGGTGCGCAGGATGGCGATGTCATGCCCCTTGTCCTTCACTAGCATGATCAGTCCGGAAATGATGTTGAGCGCCGCCACCAGCACGATCAGCGTCAGGATCATGAACATCACGTTGCGCTCGACCTGAAGGGCGGAAAAGAAGGTCTCGTTGCGCTGGCGCCAGTCGACGAGGTCGATGGGGCGTTGCGCCGCCTCTTCCACCTTCGGTTTCAGCGCATCGACATCATCGGGATTGTCGACATAGATCTCGATCGTCTGCGCCCGGCCATCCATGTTGAAATAGAGCTGCGCTTCGGAGAACGGCATGTAGACGATGGAGCTGTCATACTCCGACATGCCGACTTCGAAGATCGCGGCGATCTTGTAGCCCTTCATGCGCGGTGTGGTGCCGAGCGGCGTCACATCCCCGTCCGGCGAGATCAAGGTGATGGTATCGCCGAGCGCCAAGCCGAGATTCTCGGCCATGCGCTTGCCGATGGCGACGCCCTCGCCGGTATCGAAATCCGCGAGCGTGCCTTGCTTGATGTTGCTGGCCACGATGGCGATCTTGCCGAGGTCTTCGCCCCTGATACCGCGCACCAGCGCGCCGGTGCCGCCGCCGACATTGCCTTGCGCCAGCACCTGGCCATCGATCAGCGGAATAGCGTATTTGACGCCGGACACGCCGTTGATGCGGCTGGCGACCTGGGCATAGTCCTCGAGTGGCGAATCGAGCGGCTGCACGATCAGATGGCCGTTGACGCCGAGTATGCGCGTCAAAAGCTCGGCGCGGAACCCGTTCATCACGGCCATGACCACGATCAGCGTGGCGACGCCCAGCATGATGCCGAGAAAGGAGATCGAGGCGATCACCGAGATCACCGTCTCCTTGCGCCGCGAGCGCAAATAGCGCCACGCAACCGTGCGTTCGAAGATTGAGAACGGGCCGGCGCCCGCCGATCTCGCTGCCGCCGCCTCGCTCATGCGGCGGCACCGAAGCGTTTTGCCGCGTCGGCGATCGGCAGCGTCACGCGCTCGCCGCTCTTGCGATTCTTGATCTCGACCTCGCCGGCGGCCACGCCGCGCGGCCCGACAATCACTTGCCAGGGCAGGCCGATCAGGTCCGCGGTGGCGAATTTGCCGCCCGGCCGCTGGTCCGTATCGTCGTAGAGCAGGTCCTTGCCGGCGGCCGTGAAGGCAGCGTTGAGCTCGTCGCAGACGCGGTCGCAGTCGGCGTCGCCCGCCTTCATGTTGATCAGGCCGATATCGAACGGCGCCACCGCTTCCGGCCAGATAATGCCGTTCTCGTCGTGGCTAGCCTCGATGATCGCCGCGACCAGCCGCGACGGGCCGATGCCGTAGGAGCCGCCGGAGGCGAAATGATCCTTGCCGTCGGGGCCGGTCACCTTGGCGCCCATCGGCTTGGAGTATTTCTCGCCGAAGTGGAAGATATGGCCGACCTCGATGCCGCGCGCCGAGACCCGGTCACTTGTCGGGACCTTCTCCCAGGCCGCCTCGTCATGCATCTCGTCGGTGGCGGCGTAAGGCGTCGTCCACGTCTTGACGATGTCCGATATCTCGCCGTCATTGGCGAAGTCGGTGTTCGCGCCAGGCACGGCAAGCGACAGATAATTGCGATGACAGAAAACCTGGCTCTCGCCTGTATCGGCCAGGATGATGAACTCATGGCTGAGATCGCCGCCGATCGGTCCGGTGTCGGCCCGCATCGGGATTGCCTGCAGGCCCATGCGGGTGAAGGTCCGGAGATAGGACACGAACATCCTGTTATAGGCGGCCCGCGCGCCCTCGAAGTCGAGATCGAAGGAATAGGCGTCCTTCATCAGGAATTCGCGCGAACGCATCACGCCGAAGCGCGGCCGCACCTCGTCACGGAACTTCCACTGGATGTGGTAGAGGTTGAGCGGCAGGTCCTTGTAGGACTTGACGTAGGCGCGAAAAATCTCGGTGACCATTTCCTCGTTGGTCGGTCCATAGAGCATGTCGCGGTCCTGACGGTCCTTGATGCGCAGCATCTCCTTGCCGTAGTCGTTGTAACGGCCGCTCTCGCGCCACAGATCGGCCGACTGGATGGTCGGCATCAGGATCTCCAGCGCGCCGGCGCGGTTTTGCTCCTCGCGGATGATCTTGCAGACCTTGTCCAGCACCCGCTTGCCCAGCGGCAGCCAGGAAAAACTGCCCTGCCCCTGCTGTCGGATCATGCCGGCGCGCAGCATCAGCCGATGCGAGACGATTTCGGCCTCGCGCGGATTTTCTTTAAGGATAGGCAGGAAATAGCGCGACAAACGCATGGACTGGTCCGTGAATGAGAATGGCCACGCCAGAATCGGCGGGGCGCAGGCTTGCTTGCCCCGGCTTCATAGCGATTTCATGACCGAATGGAAACCCGGCCATCCCACCACATCAGCCCCTTCCGTCCCGGAATCCCGCGCTTCGGATCAGTCCGCGCCGACAATGGAACGCACCGATCCTCTTCGGATTTGCCCACCAATTCTTTGCGCGCGTCAATCGCGAACATGCCGCAAAGGCTCTATCAACCCTGGCTATCCGTTTCAAAAGCAAAGCCTGCCGCACTATTGTGCAGTGCAGCACGAGAATGCCCGTTTCAAGGCAAAATTCTTCGTGACATTTTCATTTCCGTTAGGCTAATGTGCCCCGATAACCGAGAGGGCAGAAACAAATCTGCCTTCCTACGCGGTCAAAGTCTTGGGAGGATGCGATCTAGGCGCGGTTATTCGCTGCCGCCGGACACCGGAAACAGATCGGACGCGTTTAATTGCAAGGCCTTGTGCCTTGCATTTTTTTTGTGCAATCATCTGGTTAGCGCCGCGAATTACCAGGCTACATGACCTTGTGTCAGCAGCCCGTGGCCGGCAGACGGGGCGGCATCTCAATATCATCCGCAGCGCTCCGATCTCGTTGGAGCACCTTTGGGGAGCAGTTTTACCGGGCGCTCTATTTCGCTGGGGTCTGGCCGAAATCCGGCACGATGTGCGGGATGTCGTTGAGGCTATATCCCAGCCCGTGCGTCAAACCGTAGAAAATGCCCATCAGGATCGCCGTCGCGATGGTGGTGCGGATCACGGCACGCAACATATGCGGCCCGCGCGGCGCGCTCGCAACCGTGCCCAGCGTCACGTCATGATCGTCATCCTGCGTCTTGACGCTGAACGGCAGAACGGCAAACAGCACCACCCACCAAGTCGCGAAAAACAGGGCGGTGAACGAGACCCAGCTCATGATTGCTCCAGTTCGATCAGCGTACCGAAGAAATCCTTCGGATGCAGGAATAACACCGGCTTGCCATGCGCACCTGACTTGGGATTGCCGTCGCCAAGCACGCGGGCGCCGGCAGCCTTGAGCTGGTCGCGCGCGGCCAGGATATCGTCGACCTCGTAGCAGAGATGATGCATGCCGCCCGATGGGTTCTTCGCCAGGAATGCCGCGATCGGCGAGTTCTCGCCGAGCGGCTCCAGCAATTCGATCTTGGTGTTGCCGACATTGACGAACACCACGGCGACGCCATGCTCCGGCAAAGCCTGCGGCTCGGTCACTTCGGCGCCGAGTGTGTTGCGGTAAGCGGCAATGGCGGCAGTCAAATCCGGCACCGCAAGCGCGACATGGTTCAGTCGTCCGAGCATGGCGAGCTTTTTTCTCCCAGGTCCAAGGTTGGCGTCATACGTCAAATCAACCGAGACCGACAGCCTTTCACGAGGAGCGCACTGTCGCACCTGTTGCAAACGACATCAGCGAAGTACAAACGGCAATGTCCGGAATCAGCCCTGCCCGCGCCCGCGTGTTCACTTTCGATCTCGGGTCGTTCAAAGTTGCCGCTTTGCTCGACGCCGTTGATATCAGAGACAAGCTTGCATCGGCCTTCGCGGCCGGACAGCCGCCGGCGGCCGTGCACGAACTCGCGGTCTCGAATTTCATCGACCCGGATCGCTACGAACATTGCTTCGTCCCGACGCTGGTCGACACCGGTTCCGAAAAGATCCTGTTCGACACTGGCTGCGGAGATGAAGACAGTTCACTCCTGGGCTGTCTGCAAGCCCTTGGGCTCGGCCCCGATGACATCGATGTCGTGGTCATCACGCACGGGCATCCGGACCACATTGGCGGGCTTGTCCGGAACGGCGAACCGGTTTTCAGCCGGGCGCGCTATGTATTCGGCGCGGCGGAATTCGCCTTCTGGACCGAAGGAAATGCTGTGCGCGCGGCCAGGTTGGCCAACCGTGATCTCTTCAGGCGGATTTGCACCGGACTGGCCGATCGCGCGACATTCATAGCGCCTGGAGACGAAGTGGTGCCGGGCATCACTGCCATCGATGCAGCCGGTCACTCTCCCGGGCTTTTGGCCTTCCTTGTCGAAAGCGGCGGGCAGCAATTGCTAATCTGGTCGGACGCTTTCCTGCACTATGTCGTGTCCATCCAGCATCCGGAGTGGCATGCCGATTTCGACGACGACAAGGAAAGGGCAATCGAGACCCGCAAGCGGCTGCTGAGGATGGCTTCGGAACGGCGCCTGCTCGTCGCAGGTCATCACATGCCGTTTCCGGGCCTGGGCTATGTCGGGCAGATAGGCGGGTCCTTTCGCTGGATTCCGGTCAGCTATCAGTTGAACGTCTGACCAGACCTGCCCCTCTCAACGGGTGACGAAAACAGTCACCAACGGTTTCTTGCCCCAGGCTTCGTTCGCCGCGCCGCGTACCGCGCGCCGCACCGCCTCCTGCACCAGGTCGAGGTCCTTGCGGCGCTGACGGGGGATCGAATCGACCGCGCCGACGGCCGCATCGATCATCAGGTCCTCGAGCGTCTCGCCACGGGCATCGGCCTCGGCGACGCCAATTGCGACCAGATCGGGATCGCCGGCCAGTTCATACTTATCGTCGAGAACGACATTGACCGCGACATGACCGGCAAAGGACAATTTGCGCCGGTCGCGAATACCCATCGCCTGGTCGGTACCGATCAGATTGCCGTCCTTGTAGACGCGGCCGAACGGCACCTGGTCGATGATGGTCGCGGGACCCGGCGCCAGCCGCAGCATGTCGCCATCGCGCACCTGCGCCACCTGGCCGATGCCCGACATCGACATCAGCGAACCCTGCGCCACCAGATGCGCGGCCTCGCCGTGTACGGGAACGCCTATCTGCGGGCGCACCCATTCATACATCTTGCGCAGTTCGCTGCGCCGGGGATGGCCGGAGACATGCACCAGCGCATCGCCGTCCTCGATGATCTTGATGCCGAGATCGATCAGGCGGTTCTTGATTTCGAGGATCGCCTTTTCGTTACCGGGAATGGTGCGCGAAGAAAACACCACCGTGTCGCCCGCCGTCAGCGACACCGATTTCATCTCATCGCGCGACAGTTTCGCCAGCGCCGCCAGCGGCTCGCCCTGGCTGCCGGTGCAGATGATGACCAGGTTCTCGCGCGGGATGAAACCGAAATCCTCCTCGGCGATGAACTCCGGCAGACCGTCCATGTAGCCAAGCTCGTCAGCGACATCGATGACGCGCTTCAGCGAGCGGCCGAGCACCAGGCACTGGCGGCCGGCATCGCGCGCCGCCCGGGCGATCGAGACGATACGTCCGACATTGGAGGAAAAAGTGGTGACGGCGACGCGGCCCTTGGCGGCCTGGATGACACCTTTCAGGCCCTCGCCCACGGCCACTTCCGAGGGTGAATCGCCTTCGCGCAGCGCGTTGGTCGAATCGCAGATCAGCGCCAGCACGCCCTTGTCGCCATAGGCGCGGAAACGCGCCTCATCGGTCTTGGGTCCGATCGTCGGTTCCGGATCGATCTTCCAGTCGCCGGTATGGATGACGGTGCCGGCCGGCGAGGTGATCGCCAGCGACATCGGCTCGGGGATGGAATGCGCCACCGGAATGGCTTCGAGCTCGAAGGGACCGACGGTGAACTTTTCGCCGGCCCGGTAGATCGACAGCGGGATCTTCGGTGCGCCCTGCTCGCCCTGCCGCTTGGCTTCCAGCAGCCCGGCGCTGAATGGCGTCATCCAGACCGGCGCCTTCAGCTTCGGCCAGGTGTCGAGCAGCGCACCATAGTGGTCCTCATGCGCGTGGGTGATGATGATGCCGCGCAAATTGGCGAGGTTCTCCTCGATAAAGCGCGTGTCGGGCAGGATCAGGTCGACGCCCGGATGCGCCGCGTCGGGAAAGGTGACGCCGACATCGATCACGATCCACTCGCGCGCGCTCGGCGGGCCGTAGCCGTAGAGGGCGAAGTTCATGCCGATCTCGCCGACGCCGCCAAGCGGCACGAAGACGAGTTCGGCGTTGTCCGCTTTCGCCATGATTTTTCCCTTCCTGGCCCTCAGGCCAAGCCGTTAAAGCAATTCCAGCAAAAGTGTCTAACCGTTTTCAGCCCGGAATTGCTCAAGAACAAAACTATACCCGCGCGGACGCGACCGCGCCGAAATGCACATCGCCGGCAGCGATCGTCAGAACAGACCCTTCATCGTCGCGGATCACGAAACGGCAGTCCTCGTCAATGGTCTCGAAGACGCCGCGCACCACATTACCGTCGATTCTGACAGCAACCTCGCCGCCAAGGCCAGCTGCGCGGGCCAGCCAACGCTTCCTGATGGCGGCAAGGCCACGCCCTTCGTCCCAAAGGCGGGCATTCTCGCTCCAGGCATCCGACAGTGCCAGAAACAGCGTTTCGGCATCGCAAGCCGCACCCAACGCATGAAGCGATGTCGCGGGATACGGCAAATCCTGCGGGTGCGCCACCACGTTGACACCGATGCCTACCGCCACCGCGAAACGGCCACCATCAAGCATCGCCGACTCCAAGAGGATGCCGGCGAGCTTGGCCCCGGAGGCGAGCACGTCGTTTGGCCATTTCAGCTCGAAGCGGTTCCGTCCCTGGCTCGCACCGTCGAGACCTATCGCGATGCGGCTCTTCGGCACCACCGCGTCGAGCGCGTCCGCCAGCGCCAGCCCGGCGACAAAGCCGAGCGTCGCGGCCAGGCGAAGCTCGCCAGCGGTGATGACAAGCAGCGTCGCCGCCAGATTGCCTTCCGGCGTTGCCCAGGCACGGCCACGCCGGCCGCGCCCGCTTTCCTGTTTTTTGGAAACGACCCAGAGCTTGCCCGGGTCGCCCGCCCGGGCATGGTCCAGCGCCAGCCCGTTGGTGGAGCCGACACTGTCATGCGCTTCGAGCCGGAACCCTTCCGACGCCGAGGTTGGAGCCAGCCGAAATGCCATCCCGTCAGAAAAATGTCTTGGCGGCGGCTTCGGCATAGGTGCCGATCGGCCCGCCGATCAGCACATAGAACAGCACGAACGCGCCACTGACGCCGAGCACGACACGCAATTCGCTGGCCATCGGCACGAAGCCGCCGACCGGCTCATCGAACCACATGATCTTGATGATGCGCAGATAATAGTAGGCGCCCACCACCGAGGCCAGCACGCCGATGATCGCCAGCGCGTAGAGATTGGCGTTGATGGCTGCGAGGAAGACGTACCACTTCCCCCAGAAGCCGGCGAGCGGCGGAATGCCGGCCAGCGAGAACATCAGGACCGTCAGGATCGTCGCCATCACAGGGTTGGTCGACGACAGGCCGGCGAGATCGCTGATCTGCTCGACATTGCCCTCCTTGCGCCGCATGGCGAGGATGAAGGCGAAGGTGCCCAACGTCATCACCAGGTAGATCAGCATATAGATGGCGACGCCGCGCACACCGGCCTGGCTGTTGGCGGCGAGGCCGACCAGCGCGTAGCCCATATGGCCGATCGAGGAATAGGCCATCAGCCGCTTGATGTTGGTCTGGCCGATGGCGGCGAAAGCGCCAAGCGCCATCGAGGCGATCGAGATGAAGACGATGATCTGCTGCCAGTCGGAAGCGATCGGCTTGAACGCGCCCATGGTGACGCGCACGATCAGCGCCATCGCCGCCATTTTCGGCGCTGCCGCCAGGAAGGCCGTCACCGGCGTCGGCGCACCTTCATAGACGTCTGGCGTCCACATGTGGAACGGCACCGCCGAGATCTTGAAGGCAAGCCCGGCCAGCACGAAGACGAGGCCGACGACGAGCCCAAGCTGGCGCTCGCCGCCGCCAAGTGCGGTGGCGATCTCCTGGAAACCGGTGTTGCCGGTGTAACCATAGACCAGGCTGATACCATAGAGCAGCATGCCCGAGGACAGCGCGCCGAGGACGAAATATTTCAGGCCTGCCTCGGTCGAACGCAGATTGTCGCGGTTGATCGCCGCCAGCACGTAGATCGCCAGCGACTGCAGTTCGAGGCCGAGATAGAGCCCGATCATGCCGTTGGCCGAGATCATCAGCATCATGCCGAGCGTGCAAAGCAGGATCAGCACCGGATATTCGAACTTGTCGAAACGCTCCGCCTTGGCAAAGCGCATCGACATGATGAGCGTCACCGCCGAACCGACCAGCGCCAGCACCTTCATGAAGCGGGCGAAGGAATCCTGGATGAAGGCATTGCCATAGGCGGTGCCCTGCCCGGCGTGGAAGATCAGCCAGGCGCCTGCGATCACCAGCACGGCGACGGCAAGGCCGGTCACCGTATTGGCGGTGTTGGAACGCGAATAGGCCCCGATCATCAGCAGCGCGAGCGCGCCGATGGCAAGGATCAGCTCGGGCGTCGAGAGCGACAGGCTGGAGAGAAGGTCCGGCGTCATGGTTCGCAAAACCCCTGGGTCAGTTCGCCGCCGCGGTCTGCGCGGCGCCGATGGATGCGGTGACATTGGTGACGAGCGACTTGACCGACTGGGCCGTCGCGTCGAAGACGGGTGCGGGATAGACGCCGAAGAAGATTACCAGCACGACCAGCGGATAGATGATCGCCTTCTCGCGGGTCGACAGATCGAGCAGTCCCTTCAGGCTGTCCTTGGTTAGTGCGCCGAAGATCACCCGACGATAGAGCCAAAGCGCGTAGGCGGCCGACAGGATGACGCCGGTGGCGGCGAAGAACGCCACCCAGGTGTTGACGCGGAACACGCCGAGCATGGTCAGGAACTCGCCGACGAAGCCTGACGTGCCAGGCAGGCCGACATTGGCCATGGTGAAGATCATGAACACGGTGGCGTATTTCGGCATGTTGTTGACGAGGCCGCCATAGGCGGCGATCTCGCGGGTATGCATGCGGTCATAGATGACGCCGACGCACAGGAACAGCGCGCCCGAGACCAGGCCGTGGCTGAGCATCTGGAAGATCGCGCCCTGCACGCCTTCCTGGTTCATGGCGAAGATGCCCATGGTGACGAAGCCCATATGGGCGACCGAGGAATAGGCGATCAGCTTCTTCATGTCCTCCTGCATCAGCGCCACCAGCGAGGTGTAGATGATGGCGACGACCGAAAGCGTGAACACCAGCGGCGCGAACATCTCGGACGCCAGCGGGAACATCGGCAGGGAGAAGCGCAGGAAGCCGTACCCGCCCATTTTCAAGAGGATGGCGGCCAGGATGACCGAGCCTGCCGTCGGCGCCTCGACATGCGCGTCGGGCAGCCAGGTATGTACCGGCCACATCGGCATCTTCACCGCGAAGGAGGCGAAGAAGGCGAGCCACAACCAGGTCTGCATGTTGGCCGGGAAGTTGTGCGTCAAAAGCGTCGGGATGTCGGTGGTGCCGGACTGGAAGAACATCGCCATGATGGCGAGCAGCATCAGCACCGAGCCGGCCAGCGTATAGAGGAAGAATTTGAACGAGGCGTAGACGCGCCGCTTGCCGCCCCACACGCCGATGATGATGAACATCGGGATCAGGCCGGCTTCGAAGAAGACGTAGAACAGCACGATGTCCAAAGCGCAGAACACGCCGATCATCAGCGTTTCCAGAAGCAGGAAGGCAATCATGTAGGCCTTGACGCGCTTCTCGATCGCTTCCCACGACGCCAGGACGCAAAGCGGCATCAGGAAGGTCGTCAGGATGACGAACAGCATGGAAATGCCGTCGACGCCCAAATGGTAGGAAATGCCGGAGTCGAGCCAGGCGACCTTTTCGACGTACTGGAAGCCGGCCTGCGAATTGTCGAAGCCGGTCCAGATCAACAGCGACACCAGGAAGGTGAATGCCGTGGTTATGAACGCAATGGCGCGGATGTTGCGGCGCGCGTTTTCGCTGTCATCGTTGATGAACAGGATCAGCAGCACACCAACCAGCGGCAGGAAGGTGACCAGCGAGAGGATTGGCCAAGCGGTCATCAGAGCATCATCCAGGTGACGAGTGCGGCAACGCCGATCAGCATGGCGAAGGCATAGTGATAGAGATAGCCGGTCTGCAGCTTGACGACGCGGTTGGTGACATCGACGACGCGCGCCGAAATGCCATCCGGCCCGAGCCCATCGATGATGGTCCCGTCACCGGTCTTCCACAGGAAGGAACCGAGACGCTTGGCCGGCCGCACGAACAGGAAGTCGTAAAGCTCGTCGAAATACCACTTGTTGAGCAGGAAGGCGTAGAGTCCGCGATGCTGGGCAGCGAGATTCCTCGGCATTTCCGGGGACCGGATGTAGAACTGCCAGGCCACCGCGAGCCCTATCAGCATGGCGATGAAGGGCGAGAGCTCGACCCACAGCGGCAGTTCGTGGATCTCGTGCAGGATGTGGTTGTCCGCCAGCGTGAACAGCGACGCCTTCCAGAATTCGGCATAGCCCTCGCCGATGAAGGCGCCGTGGAAGATGATGCCGGCAAACAAAGCGCCGGCCGCCAGGATGAACAGCGGCACCAGCATCACCGGCGGTGATTCATGGACGTGATGCATCACCTCGTGGCTCGCCCGCGGCTCGCCATGGAAGGTCATGAAGATCAGCCGCCAGGAGTAGAAGGAGGTGAAGCCGGCGGCGATGACCAGGGCCACGAAGGCCAGCCCCGCGACCGAATTGTGCCCGGCAAAGGCCGTCTCGATGATGGCGTCCTTGGAGAAGAAGCCGGCGGTACCGATAACGGTCACCGGAATGCCGACGCCCGTCAGCGCCAGAGTGCCGATCACCATCATCCAGTAGGTGGTCGGGATCAGCTTCCTCAAGCCGCCCATCTTGCGCATGTCCTGCTCGTCGGAGACGGCATGGATGACCGAGCCCGAGCCAAGGAACAGCAGCGCCTTGAAGAAGGCGTGCGTGAACAGGTGGAAGATCGCCGCGCCATAGGCGCCGACGCCGAGCGCCACGAACATGTAGCCGAGCTGGGAGCAGGTCGAATAGGCGATGACGCGCTTGATGTCGTTCTGGACCAGGCCGACGGTCGCCGCGAAGAAGGCGGTGAAGGCACCGATGAAGGTCACCACCGTCAGCGCCGAATGCGACAATTCGAACAGCGGCGACAGCCGCGCCAGCATGAACACGCCGGCGGTCACCATGGTGGCGGCATGGATGAGCGCCGACACCGGCGTCGGGCCTTCCATGGCGTCCGGCAGCCAGGTGTGCAGCGGCACCTGCGCCGACTTGCCCATGGCGCCCATGAACAGCAGCAGGCAGACGACGGTCATCGCCGCCTGCTTGTCCAGCGCATGGCCGAGGAAGGTGAGCACGGCGGCACCCTGCGGCGCGCCTTCAGCAGGAATGAACGTCGCCGCATTGGCGAAGATCGTGCCGAGATTGACCGAGCCGAACAGCACGAACAGGCCGAAAATGCCGAGCGCGAAGCCGAAATCGCCGACGCGGTTGACGACGAAGGCCTTGATGGCGGCGGCATTGGCCGACGGCTTCTTGTACCAGAAGCCGATCAGCAGGTAGGACGCGAGGCCCACCCCTTCCCAACCGAAGAACATCTGCACGAGGTTGTCGGCCGTCACCAGCATCAGCATGGCGAAGGTGAACAGCGACAGATAGGCGAAGAAGCGCGGCCGGTTCGGATCGTGGTGCATGTAGCCGATCGAATAGATGTGAACCAGCGCCGACACGGTGTTGACCACCACCAGCATCACCACTGTCAGCGTGTCGATCCGCAGCGCCCAGGAGACGTCCAGGCCGCCGGACTGGATCCAGTGCAGCACCGGCACGGTGAACACCTCGCCATGGCCGAAACCGACGCTGAAGAAGGCGACCCATGACAGCACGGCCGCGATCACCAGGAAGCCGGAGGTGACGTATTCGGATGCCTTGGCACCGAGCGACGTGCCGAACAGGCCGACGATCAGGAAGCCGAGCAGTGGAAGGAAGACGATGGCCTGATACATGGTGGTTCCGTCAACCCTTCATGGCGTTCACGTCTTCGACCGCGATCGAGCCACGGTTGCGGAAGAAGACGACGAGAATGGCAAGTCCGATTGCGGCCTCAGCCGCCGCGACCGTCAGCACGAACAGCGCGAACACCTGGCCGACCAGATCGCCGAGCGCCGCCGAAAAGGCGACGAAGTTGATATTGACGGCGAGCAGGATCAATTCGATCGACATCAGGATGACGATGATGTTGCGGCGGTTGAGGAAGATGCCGAACACGCCGAGCGTGAACAGGATCGCCGATACGGCCAGATAATGTGCGATGCCGACGACCATCTCAGACTCCTTCGCCCGACTTGACCTTGCGGATTTCCATGCCGGTCGCCGGCGTGCGGCCGACCTGGGCTGCGATCGACTGCCGCTTGACTCCTTCCTTGTGGCGTAGCGTCAGGACGATGGCGCCGATCATGGCGACCAGCAGGATGAGGCCCGAAATCTGGAAGTAGTAGAGGTAGTCGGTATAGAGGATGTCGCCGAGCGCTGCCGTGTTCGAGCGCGCGGCGAGATCCGGAATGGGCTTTGCGACCGTCGAGGCGAGCTTCGGCGCGAAGGTGTAGCCGCCCAGCACGACGATCAGCTCCGCCGCCAGGATCAGCCCGACCATCGCACCGATCGGCGCGTATTGCAGGGCTCCTTCCTTCATCTCGGCGAAGTCGACGTCGAGCATCATGACGACGAACAGGAACAGCACCATGACGGCGCCGACATAGACGACAAGCAGGATCATCGCCAGGAACTCGGCGCCGGTCAGCATGAACAGGCCGGCCGCGTTGAAGAAGGTCAGGATCAGGAACAGCACCGAATGCACGGGGTTGCGCGACGAAATGACCATGAACGCCGACGCCACCGCGACAAAGGCGAAGAGGTAGAAAAAGGCCGCCTCTAGTCCACTCAGCATTGGGGATCCCCCGGGTTGTGTCCGGACACGACGCTTGCGCCTATCCGATTTTCTGCCGCCGCCTCCGGCTGGCAAGTTGCTTGTCCTTAGACGAGGCCCCTCGCCCCGTCCATGCGTCAAATGTCAGCGATACGGCGCATCCAGCGAGATGTTGCGCGCCAGTTCGCGCTCCCACCGGTCGCCATTCGCCAGCAGCCTGTCCTTGTCGTAGTAGAGTTCCTCGCGCGTCTCCGTCGCGAATTCGAAATTCGGCCCCTCGACGATGGCGTCGACCGGGCAGGCTTCCTGGCAGAAGCCGCAATAAATGCACTTCACCATGTCGATGTCGTAACGCACCGTGCGGCGCGTGCCGTCATTGCGGCGCGGGCCGGCCTCGATGGTGATCGCCTGCGCCGGGCAGATCGCCTCGCACAGCTTGCAGGCGATGCAGCGTTCCTCGCCGTTGGGATAGCGGCGCAGCGCATGCTCGCCCCGGAAGCGCGGGCTGATCGGCCCCTTTTCGTGCGGATAGTTGATCGTCTCCTTCGGCGCGAAGAACTGGCGCATCGACAGGAAGAAGGCGCTGACGAAATCCTGCAGCAGCAGCGATTTTGCGGCTTGAGACAAAGCGGACATCACGCAAACCCCGTGATCTTGAGGAAGGCCGCCGTGGCGACGACCATGAACAGCGAGATCGGCAGGAACACTTTCCAGCCCAGCCGCATCAGCTGGTCGTAGCGGTAGCGCGGCACGAAGGCCTTCACCATCGAGATGCCGAAGAAGACGAAGCAAACCTTCAGCACGAACCAGATCACGCCGGGCACCCAGGTGAAAGGCGCGAAGTCGAAGGGCGGCAGCCAGCCGCCGAGGAACAGGATGGTGGCCAGCGCGCACATCAGCACGATGGCGACATATTCACCGAGGAAGAACAGCAGGAACGGCGTCGACGAATATTCGACCATGTGGCCGGCGACCAGCTCCGATTCGGCTTCGACCAGATCGAAGGGCGGACGGTTCGTCTCGGCCAGCGCCGAAATGAAGAAGATGATGAACATCGGGAACAGCGCCAGCCAGTTCCAGTCGAGGAACGTGTTGGGCAGGCCAAGCCGCGTACCGAGCCCACCCTGCTGCGACAGCACGATATCGCTGAGGTTGAGCGAGCCGGCGGTGAGCAGCACGGTGACAATGACGAAGCCGATCGAGACTTCATAGGATACCATCTGGGCCGCCGACCGCAGCGCACCGAGGAACGGATATTTCGAGTTGGACGCCCAGCCGCCCATGATTACGCCATAGACCTCGAGCGACGAGATGGCGAAGACATAAAGGATGCCGACATTGACGTTGGCGATCGCCCAACCCTGGCTGACCGGAATGACCGCCCAGGCCGAGATCGCCAGCACGGCCGAGACCAGCGGCGCCAGCAGGAAGACGCCCTTATTGGCGCCTGACGGGATGACCGGTTCCTTGAAGACGAACTTCAACAAATCGGCGAAGGCCTGCAGCGTGCCCCAGGGGCCGACGACGTTCGGGCCACGGCGAAGCTGCACGGCCGCCCAGATCTTGCGGTCGGCGTAGAGGATGTAGGCGACGAAGATCAGCAGCACGACGATCAGCACGACTGACTTCAGCAGGATCAGCAGCGCCGGCAGCACGTAGAAGGAGAAGAAGGTGTCCATGCTTATTCCGCCGCCTGCTTGAAGCCGCTCTTGGCCAGTGCCGAGCATTCCGCCATCACGGCCGATGCCCGCGCGATCGGATTGGTCAGATAGAAATCCTTGACCGGCGAGGTGAAGGTGCCCTTGTTCAGCCGTCCGCCTAGCTTCGCGACCCTGGCGATGTCCTCGGCATTACCAGCCGCGACCTGGTCGATGCGGGCGAGATGCGGGTATTCGCCATAAAGCTTGGCACGCAGTTGCGGCAGCGAATCGAACGGCAGTTTCTTGCCCAGCACGTCGGACAGTGCCCTGAGGATCGCCCAGTCCTCGCGCGCATCCCCCGGTGCGAAGCCGGCGCGGTTGGTCTGCTGCACGCGCCCTTCCGTGTTGACATAGGTGGCCGACTTTTCGGTATAGGCCGCCGCCGGCAGGATGACATTGGCGCGGTGTGCGCCGGCGTCGCCATGCGTGCCGACATAGACGACGAAGGCGCCGCCGGTCTTGCTCATGTCGATCTCGTCGGCACCGAGCAGGAACAGCACGTCCGTCTCACCCAGCATGCCGGCAACGGCCTTGCCGCCCTCGCCCGGTACGAAGCCGAGGTCGAGGCCGCCGACGCGCGCGGCTGCAGTGTGCAGCACGGCGAAGCCGTTCCAGTCGGCGCGGGCAGCATTGACGGCAGCGGCGAGCCTGGCCGCCTGGCCGAGCACGGCCGCGCCATCGGCGCGCGCCAGGGCGCCCTGGCCGACGATGATCAGCGGGTGTGTCGCCTTCTTCAGCGTCTGGAAGAACTTGCCGTTGCCATCCGCCAGATCCTTCAGCGAATCCGGCCCGGCACCCAGCTGTTCGTAGCCATAGCGCGTGTCGCCGACTTCGCCGATGACGCCGACCGGCAGATTGCCGAGGCGCCAGCGCTTGCGGATGCGGGCATTGAGCACCGAAGCCTCGAAGCGCGGATTGGCGCCGATGATCAGCACCGCGTCCGCCTGCTCGATGCCTTCGATGGTCGGGTTGAAGATATAGCTGGCGCGTCCGAGCGCCGGATCGAGCGCGGCGCCATCCTGGCGGCAATCGATGTTCTTCGAACCGAGCGAAGCCATCAAAAGCTTCAGCGCAAAGATTTCCTCGACCGCCGCGAGATCGCCCGCGATCGCGCCGATCTTCTCAGGCGTCGTCTTCGAAACCGCGTCCTTGATCGATGCGAACGCTTCGGCCCAGCTCGCCGGAACCAGCTTGCCGTCCTTGCGCACATAGGGGCGGTCGAGGCGCTGCGTGCGCAGGCCGTCCCAGATGAAGCGGGTCTTGTCGGAAATCCATTCCTCGTTCACGGCCTCGTTGACGCGCGGCAGGATGCGCATCACTTCGCGCCCGCGGCTATCGACGCGGATCGCCGAGCCGACGGCATCCATGACGTCGATGGATTCGGTCTTGGTCAGCTCCCACGGCCGCGCCTGGAAGGCGAAAGGCTTCGAGGTCAGCGCGCCGACCGGGCAGAGATCGATGACATTGCCCTGCAGTTCCGAGGTCATTGCCTGCTCGAGATAGGTAGTGATCTCGGCATCCTCGCCACGGCCGATCAGGCCAAGTTCGGAAATGCCGGCTACCTCGGTGGTGAAGCGGACGCAACGCGTGCAGTGGATGCAGCGGTTCATCACCGTCTTGACCAGCGGGCCGATATACTTGTCTTCCACCGCGCGCTTGTTCTCGTGGTAGCGCGAGGAATCGACGCCGAAGGCCATCGCCTGGTCCTGCAGGTCGCACTCGCCGCCCTGGTCGCAGATCGGGCAATCCAGCGGGTGGTTGATCAGCAGGAATTCCATCACGCCTTCCCGGGCCTTCTTGACCATGGGCGTGTTGGTGAAGATTTCCGGCGGCTCGCCGTTCGGACCGGGGCGCAGGTCGCGCACGCCCATGGCGCAGGAGGCCTGCGGCTTGGGCGGCCCGCCCTTCACCTCGATCAGGCACATGCGGCAATTGCCGGCGATCGACAGCCGCTCGTGGAAGCAGAAGCGCGGCACTTCCGCGCCCGCGTCCTCGGCCGCCTGCAGCAGCGTGTAATGGTCGGGTACAGTGATTTCTTTCCCGTCGACCTTGAGCTTTGCCATTTGTCTCAAACCCCTGCGGATTTCCCGCAATCTCATTTCCCGGACGCGACAGAACCAGCGCCCGATATTCCGTTTACTTCTTGGCGGCCAGCGCCGCGGCCTGGGCAGTCCAGCCGTCGCGGCCGATACGGCCGTTGAACGACAGATAATCGTCGACCCAGGCGATCTCCTGCGGCGACCATGCCGCGATCTGGGCGAACGTCCAGATACCGAGACCGTTCAGCACTTTTTCCAGCTTCGGACCGATGCCCGATATCGCCTTGAGGTCGGACGGCTTCGCGGGCTTCGCCATGGCCTTGGGCTGACGGAAATCCTCGGGCAGCAGCACATCGGCGGCCTCGCTTGTTGCCGGAGCGGCGCTTGCGGTCGGCGCTATGATGGCGGTTTCCCTGGCTGCGATATCGGTGACTTCCTGGGCGAACGACTGCGCCTCGGCAATCATGGTCTTCGCCGTCGCCCGCGCCCTGGTGGATGACGAGTTCGCGTCCTCGAATTGCTCGACGCGTGCTTCGAAATCCTCGATCAGCGGCTGCATGAGGCGCTGTGACGCCTCGGCGGCTCCCGAAAGCGCGCCCATCCAGACGCCGAACGCATGATTGGCGAGCCCCATGCCAAGCGCCGACATCGCCACCGCACCCGCCACAGGGTGCGCGAAAAGGTTGACGGCGTTGGCCATCTCCTTCGGCAGCATCCTGGTCAGGTCTTGGTTCATCTTCTCGATCTGGTCCAAATTGGGCATCAATGGGTAGGGTGTCGAATACGGCGCCATAGAGTTCTCCTGGTCGATTCTTCGTTCGTCCCGCCCCGTTTTCTTCCCGAGTTCAAAAGTTTTTTTTATTCCGCCGCCACCATCACCGGTTCGGCCCGGTGCGCGTTGCGCGAAAATTCGTCGATACGCCGCTCCACCTCGCCGCGGAAATGCCGCATCAGGCCCTGGATCGGCCATGCCGCCGCATCGCCCAGCGCGCAGATCGTGTGGCCCTCGACCTGCTTGGTGACGTCGAGCAGCATGTCGATCTCGCGCTTCTGCGCCTCGCCGCGCACCAGCCGCTCCATCACCCGCCACATCCAGCCGGTACCCTCGCGGCACGGCGTGCACTGGCCGCAGCTTTCATGCTTGTAGAAGTAGGAAAGCCGCGCGATCGCCTTCACGACATCGGTCGACTTGTCCATGACGATGACGGCCGCCGTGCCGAGGCCGGATTTGAGATCGCGCAACGCGTCGAAATCCATCGGCGTGTCGATGATCTGCTCCGCCGGCACCAGCGGCACCGAGGCGCCGCCCGGAATGACCGCGAGCAGATTGTCCCAGCCGCCGCGGATGCCGCCGCAATGCGTCTCGATCAGTTCGCGGAACGGGATCGACATCGCTTCTTCGACGGTGCACGGATTGTTGACATGGCCGGAGACGCAGAACAGCTTGGTGCCGACATTGTTGGGCCGGCCGAACGACGAGAACCACGCAGCCCCGCGGCGCAGGATGGTCGGCGCCACCGCGATCGATTCGACATTGTTGACCGTCGTCGGGCAACCATAAAGGCCGACATTGGCCGGGAATGGCGGCTTCAGCCGGGGCTGGCCCTTCTTGCCTTCGAGGCTTTCCAGCAGCGCCGTTTCCTCGCCGCAGATATAGGCGCCGGCGCCGTGATGCATATAGATTTCGAAATCATAGCCCGACGTATTGTTCTTGCCGATCAGCTTGGCCTCGTAGGCCTCCTCGATCGCCCGCTGCAGCGCCTCGCGCTCGCGGATGAATTCGCCGCGTACATAGATGTAGGCGGCAATCGCGCCCATGGCGAAGCCGGCCAGGAACGCGCCTTCGACCAGCGTGTGCGGGTCGTTGCGCAGGATATCGCGGTCCTTGCAGGTGCCGGGCTCGGATTCGTCGGCATTGATGACGAGATAGCTCGGCCGGCCGTCGCTCTGCTTGGGCATGAACGACCATTTCAGGCCGGTCGGAAAGCCGGCGCCGCCGCGTCCGCGCAAGCCCGACGCCTTCATCTCGTTGACGATCCACTCACGCCCCTTGGCGACGATGCCGGGCGTGTTGTCCCAGGCGCCGCGCGCCATGGCACCCGCCAGCGACTTGTCGAAGAGGCCGTAGATATTGGTGAAGATGCGGTCTTTGTCCTGAAGCATTTTTTCGTCCCTCAGACCGGCTTCTTGCCGAAGACGCGGATGTATTCGGCGACGCCGCCCTTCGCGAGCGCCTTGGCTTGGCGGACCCAGTCGTCGCGGTCGATGCGGCCCTGGAAGGAGAGATAGCCGTCGACCCACTCTCGTTCGGCCTTCTTCCACGACGCGACCTGCGCGAAGGTGAAGATGCCCAGCGTGTGCAGGATACCCTCGATCTTCGGACCGACCCCGGAGATCAGCTTGAGATCGTCGACCGCGGCCGGCCTGTCGATACCGGCCGGACGGTTCTTGTCCTCCAGCGATGGTTTTGCCGGCTTTGCGACTGGCACCTTGGCTTCCGGCGCCTTGAAGGCCGATGCCGGTTCGGCCCTGACCGTCGGTCCACTGCGCTGCTTGGAGACCTTCTCCACTTCCGGCGCCGCCTTGTTGGCATTGGCGGCCGAATGCAGCGGCGCAGAAACGCTCGCCGCCTTCTCCGTCGCCGGCGCCACCTTGGCCTTTGAAGGCGTCTTCAACACCGGGCTGGTCTCAGGCGCGTCGGTCTTCGGCTTGCTGGCATTGGACGGCGCGACAGGGGCACCAGCCGCCGGTGGCGGCACCGGCGCCGCGATGATCGCGCCGGGTGCTGCCTTGGCAGCCTTAGCTGCTTCCCGGGCCTCCCGATCGCGGGTCGACTTGAGGATAGCCTTTTCGCTCTTGAGCGTCGTCAAACCGGAGGCCGGCTCCGAGCCTGTACGGCCATTCTGCGGTCCGGGCGCCACCGAGGCCCCCTTGCCGGCATCGTAGAGATCGATGATTTCGGCCAGCCGTTCCGGCGTCAGATCCTCGAACGTGTCCTTGAACACCATGACCATCGGCGCGTTGACGCAGGCGCCGAGACACTCCACCTCCTCCCACGACAAGGTGCCCTTGTCGTTGGTATGGAACTGCTCGTGATGGATTTTCGAACGGCACACATCCATCAGCGCTTCCGAGCCGCGCAGCATGCACGGCGTGGTGCCGCAAACCTGGATGTGCGCGCGTGTGCCGACGGGATTCAACTGATACTGCGTGTAGAAGGTCGCGACCTCGAGCCCGCGAATACGGGGCATGTCGAGCATGTCGGAGATGGTCTCGATCGCCGCCTTGGTGACCCAGCCTTCCTGCTCCTGCGCCAGCATCAAAAGCGGAATGATCGCCGACTGCTCGCGGCCCTTGGGGTATTTCTTGATCCATTGCTTGGCAGCCGCCGCGTTCGCCCGGTTGAAGGCGAAGGAGGCTGGCTGGACGCTGGCTTCTGCGAGACGGCGGACTGACATTTAGCGATCGACCTCACCAAACACGATGTCGAGGGAGCCAAGAACGGCGGTGACGTCGGCCAGCAGGTGGCCGCGGCAGAGGAAATCCATGGCTTGCAGATGCGCGAAACCAGGTGCGCGCAGCTTGCAGCGGTAGGGCTTGTTGGTGCCGTCGGAGACCAGATAGACGCCGAACTCCCCCTTCGGCGCCTCGACCGCCGCATAGACCTCGCCGGCCGGCACGCGATAGCCTTCGGTGTAGAGCTTGAAGTGATGGATGAGCGCTTCCATCGAACGCTTCATCGCGGCGCGCTTGGGCGGCACCACCTTGCCGTCGAGGTTCGACACCGGACCGGTGCTCTCCTTGCCGAGCAGCAGGTCGACGCATTGGCGCATGATCCGCGCCGACTGGCGCATTTCTTCCATGCGCAGGAGATAACGGTCGAAGCAGTCGCCGTTCTTGCCGATCGGGATGTCGAAATCCATTTCCGAATAGCATTCATAGGGCTGCGACTTGCGCAGGTCCCAAGGCGAACCCGAGCCGCGCACCATGACGCCCGAAAAGCCCCAAGCCCAGGCGTCGGCCAGCGAAACGATGCCGATATCGACATTACGCTGCTTGAAGATGCGGTTGCCGGTGAGCAGCTTGTCGAGGTCATCGAGCGATTTCAGGAACGGGTCGATCCATTTGCCGATGTCCTCGACCAGTTGGCGCGGCAGGTCCTGGTGGACGCCGCCGGGACGGAAATAGGCCGCATGCATGCGCGAGCCGGAGGCCCGCTCATAAAACACCATCAGCTTTTCGCGCTCGACGAAACCCCACAGCGGCGGCGTCAGCGCGCCGACGTCCATCGCCTGCGTCGTCACATTGAGGATGTGCGACATGATGCGGCCGATTTCGCAATAGAGCACGCGGATCAGTTGGCCGCGCCTCGGCACCTCGATGCCGAGCAGGCGCTCGGCGGCGAGCGCGAAGGCATGCTCCTGGTTCATCGGGGCGCAATAGTCGAGCCGGTCGAGATAAGGCACCGCCTGCAGATAGGTCTTGGCCTCGATCAGCTTTTCCGTACCACGATGCAGCAGGCCGATATGCGGATCGACGCGATCGACGACTTCGCCGTCGAGTTCGAGGACCAACCTCAAAACGCCATGCGCCGCAGGGTGTTGAGGGCCGAAATTGATGTTGAAATTGCGGACGGAGGTTTCGGCCATTTACTGCTTTGCCTTCTCATCCCCGGGCAGCACATAGTCGGTGCCTTCCCAAGGGGAAAGAAAATCGAAATTGCGGAATTCCTGCTTCAGTTCCACAGGCTCATAGATCACGCGCTTGGCCTCGTCGTCGTAGCGCACTTCGACGAAACCGGTCAGCGGGAAATCCTTGCGCAGCGGATGGCCTTCGAACCCGTAATCGGTCAGCAGGCGGCGCAGGTCCGGGTGGCCCGAGAACAGCACGCCATAGAGATCGTAGGTCTCGCGCTCGAACCAGTCGGCGCCTGGATAAACGCCGGTGATCGACGGCACCATCGTCTCTTCGTCGGCCTGCACCTTGACCCGGATGCGGACATTCTGTTTCGGCGACAGCAGATGGTAGACGACGTCGAAGCGCTTGGCCCGCGACGGATAGTCGGCGCCGCAGACATCGATGATCGAGATGAACTGGCAGCGCGCATCGTCGCGCAGGAAGGTCATCACTTCGACCAGGTCGCGCGGCTCGACATTGATGGAGAGCTCGCCATAGGCGAGCACCGCGTCATTGACGCGGCCGATCAGCTTCTCGCCGAGATAGGTCGACAGTTCGGTAAGGGATGCGGCCATGGATTTACCGTTCGATCGTGCCGGTGCGGCGGATTTTCTTCTGCAGCAGAAGAATGCCGTAGAGCAGGGCTTCGGCGCTCGGCGGGCAGCCGGGCACATAGATGTCGACCGGCACGACCCGGTCGCAGCCACGCACCACCGAATAGGAATAGTGGTAGTAGCCGCCGCCATTGGCGCAGGAGCCCATCGAGATGACGTAGCGAGGCTCCGGCATCTGGTCGTAGACCTTGCGCAGCGCCGGCGCCATCTTGTTGGTCAGCGTGCCAGCCACGATCATGATGTCGGACTGGCGCGGAGACGCGCGCGGCGCGACACCGAAGCGCTCCGAATCGTAGCGCGGCATCGAGGTGTGGATCATTTCGACCGCGCAGCACGCCAGACCGAAGGTCATGAACATCAGCGAACCGCTGCGCGCCCAGGTGATCAGCGCCTCGGTCGAGGTGACCAGAAAACCCTTGTCGGCAAGCTCGTTGTTGATTTCGAGGAAGAAGGGATCGTCCTCCCCCACCGGCTTGCCGGTGTTGGGATCAATGATACCCTTGGGCTTCGGCGCGACGAGGGTGCCTGAACTGTCGTTCAATCCCATTCCAGCGCTCCTTTTTTCCATTCATAGGCAAAGCCGATGGTCAGCACTGCCAAAAACACCATCATTGACCAGAAACCGAGCATGCCAATCTTCGAGAAGGACACCGCCCAGGGGAAGAGGAAGGCTACTTCCAGGTCGAAGATGATGAACAGGATCGACACCAGATAGAAGCGGATGTCGAATTTCATGCGGGCATCGTCGAACGAGTTGAATCCGCATTCATAGGCGGACAGCTTCTCGGGGTCCGGGTTGCGGTAGGCTACCAGGAAGGGCGCAGCCAGCAGCGCCAGACCGACCACCAGCGCCACGCCGATAAACAGGACGATGGGCAGGTACGAACTGAGGAGTGCGTTCATGCAGCGGCTTTCCGTTGGCGCCAATCCACGTTGATTACAGCACCGGACCTTAATGCGGAAGCGTGACAGTTTAACCGCTGAACCGTTTTAAGGAGCCTATGCTGCAACGCGGCGAGGGTTAGCGCAGCACTTCCAGTGAAGCAAGTCAAACCTTGTTCAAAACACCGAGCTGGACGGCAATCCGGGAGAAACTGGTCCCATACGCTCCTGTTTGATTTCCTTCGCCATTTACTCCACTTTTCTCTCCTGACAGGGTTGCCGCCAAAACCCTGCTAGCATGGGCTGGAATCACGCCTCGCAACGACGCCAGACAGGTCCATCAGGGACGCATCCGCATGAAGGAAAAGATCTCGCTTGCCGCCGCCCGGCGCATCGCGCTCGCCGCTCAAGGGTTTCTCGATCCCCGCCCCGCCGGTACGCCCGACCGCCGCCACTTCGCCCGCGTTCTGTCCCGCACCGGCCTGCTGCAGATCGATTCCGTCAGTGCGGTGGTTCGTGCCCATTACATGCCGCTCTATTCGCGTCTTGGCCCCTATCCCCTCGCTTTGCTCGACAACGCCGCCGTGACCCGCAAGCGCACGGTCTTCGAATACTGGGCGCATGAGGCCTCGTTCCTGCCGGTCGAGACCTACCCGCTGATGCGCTGGCGCATGCAGCGCGCCGAGCAAGGCGATGAAATGTATCTGGGGCTGGCCAAATGGGGCCGCGAGCACGCCGCCTACATAGAAGAGATCTACCGCGAGGTCGTCCAGCGCGGCCCGGTCGCCGCTTCCGCGCTGGAGGGCCAGAAAGGCTCCGGCGGCTGGTGGGGCTGGAGCCACGCCAAGCATGCCTTCGAATGGCTGTTCTGGGCCGGGCGCATCACCACGGCGCACCGGCGCGGCTTCGAGCGCCTCTACGACGTGCCGGAGCGCGTGCTGCCGCAGGCGATTCTCGACCTGCCAGTACCGGCCGCCGAGGACGCGCATCGTGAATTGCTGCGCATCTCCGCCCGCGCCCACGGCATCGCGACATCAGGCGACCTGCGCGACTATTTTCGACTCTCCCCCGCCGACATGAAAGGCCGGCTGGAGGAACTGGTCGAACTCGGCGAGTTGCTGCCGGTCCGCGTCGAGGGCTGGGACAAGCCGGCTTACCTCTATAGGGACGCGCGATTGCCACGCAAGATCGAGGCCCGCGCCCTGCTGGCGCCGTTCGATCCCGTTGTCTTCGAGCGCTCGCGCTCAGAGCGGCTGTTCAGTTTTCACTACCGGATCGAGATCTACACGCCGGCCGACAAGCGCCAATACGGCTATTATGTCCTGCCCTTCCTGCTCGGCGACAGGATCGTGGCGCGCGTCGACCTCAAGGCAGACCGGCCGGCAAGTGTCCTGCGTGCCCATGCTGCTTACGCCGAGCCCGGCGCACCGCCCGATACCGCCGCTCAGCTCTTCGAGGAATTGAAGCAGATGCAGGGCTGGCTTGGCCTCGAACGCATCGAAGTGACGCCTGCCGGCGACCTGGGCCCGGCGCTGTCCGACATCGCGGTGTCGTAAGCTCGCGTTGACACCGCTGCCCGCAAGAGCCTAAATCGGATCCAGACGGTCTCCTCTCGGCAAAGGGAGGAGCCAAGAGGGAATGCGGTGCGGGATTGAAAATCCCAAATCCGCGGCTGTCCCCGCAACTGTGAGCGAAGAGCCAAGGCCGAAAGCCACTGGGATTGTCCCGGGAAGGCGGCTACCCAAGGCGATGACCCGCGAGCCAGGAGACCTGCCGTCTGGAATGCAAGTATCCGATCGCCCGGCGGGTTTTCCGGGCAAGGAGCCTGATTTGGATCGCGACAGCAGTTTTTCGGCTGAAACAATGGACATTTCGTCCGGCGAGGATGATTCCCTGGCCGGCATCACTGTCATCGTCTGCGCCTCCTGTCGCGACGAGAGCGGCTCCGACGCCCGTCCCCGGGCCGGCGAACTTTTGGCCGAAGATACGCGCCAAGCCGCCTCGGGCGACAACATCCGCATCCGCACCGTCGAATGCCTCGGCAATTGCAAACGTCGACTGAGCGCCGCGATCCTGCGTGACGGCTGCTGGAGCTATGTATTCGGCGATCTGACCACGACTAGCGGCGCCGATCTCGTCACTGGCGCGAAACTCTTCGCCACCTCCAGCGACGGCCTCATTCCCTGGCGGGGCCGGCCCGATAGCCTCAAGCGCGGCCTCGTGGCCCGCATCCCTCCCCTCGACATGCTGAAAGACTTGATATGACCGCATCCGTTTCCCGCGTTCCCTGCACCGTCGTCACCGGCTTCCTCGGCGCCGGCAAGACGACCCTGGTCCGCCATCTCCTGGAAAACGCCGGCGGCAAGCGTATCGCGATCATTGTCAACGAATTTGGTGACATCGGCATCGACGGCGAAATCCTGAAAGGCTGTAGCATCGACACCTGCCCAGAGGAAAACATCGTCGAGTTGGCCAATGGCTGCATCTGCTGCACCGTCGCCGACGATTTCGTGCCGGCGCTCGACCAGATCCTGTCGCTGACGCCGAAGGTCGACCATATCCTGATCGAAACCTCGGGCCTCGCTTTGCCCAAGCCGCTGGTCCAGGCTTTCCAGTGGCCGACAGTGAAGAGCCGGGTGACCGTCGACGGCGTCATCGCCGTGGTCGACGGTCCCGCACTTGCCGAAGGCCGCGTCGCCAACGACATGGACGCCCTGCAGGCGCAGCGCGCCGGGGATGAAAGCCTCGACCATGATGATCCTGTCGAGGAGGTGTTCGAGGATCAGATCGCCTGCGCCGATCTGATCATCCTGTCGAAGAGCGACCTGATGGACGCCGAGGGCTCAGCCCGCGCCCATGCCATCATTGGCGAACACTCCGCCCGCGCAGTGAAGATCGTGCCGACGTCTTATGGCAAGGTCGATCCCTCCGTACTGCTCGGGCTCGGTCTCGCCGTCGAGGACGACATCGAGAACCGAAAATCCCATCATGACGGCGCGTTCGACCACGAGCATGACGACTTCGACACGTTCATCGTCGACATCCCCTCGATCGCCAATCCCGACGAACTGGCAAAACGCGTCGCCGCCGCCGCCGAACAGGAAAACGTGCTGCGGGTGAAAGGCTTCGTCGAGGTCGGTGGCAAGCCGATGCGGCTCCTGCTGCAGGCCGTCGGCCCGCGCGTCAATCATTACTACGACCGGGCCTGGACCGCCGGGGACGACCGCCGCTCGCGCCTCGTCGTCATCGGCCTCAAGGGGCTGAACCGTCCGGCGATCGAACGTATCCTCGCCGGCTGATTTCAGGCACGGGCCGCGATGCACATCCTCACCACGACCTCCGCCTCGCTCGACGACCTCGCCGAGCCTGTCGATCTCCGGCAGGCGCCGGCGGATATCGTGGCCTTATCCTTCACCGACAGCGATCTCGCCGGACTGGCGGCGGCATGGAAGGCCGACGCCGATCGCCTGCCGTCGATGCGGCTCGCCGCACTGCGCGACCTGCGCCATCCCATGTCCGTCGATCTCTGGATCGACAGCGTCGCCCGCCATGCCAAGGTCATCATGGTGCGCATCCTCGGCGGCTACGACTGGTGGCGCTATGGCTGCGACCAGCTCGCGGCAATCGCCCGCGAGCGCGACATAAGACTGGCGCTGCTTCCGGGTGAAAGCCATGACGAGGATCTCAGGCTGATCGAAGCCTCGACGCTGCCGCGCGCCGAACTCGACGGCCTGCTCGGCTATTTCCGCGAGGGCGGCCCGGCCAATATGAGCGCCCTGGTGCACAGGCTGGCAGGCCTGGCTGGACAAGATATGCCCGTCGCCAGTCCGGTCAGCGTGCCGAAAGCTGGTTATTATCAATCTGGATTGGGGGTCGCAGAACAGCCGGACCTTTCAAATGCCAGCACTCCCATCATCCCGATTCTCTTCTACCGATCGATGCTGCTTGCAGCCGATGTCGCCCCGATCGATGCGCTGGCCGAGGCTTTACACTCCCAGGGACTGGCACCGGTCCCGATCTTCGTTTCCAGTCTCAAGGATCCGGTGTCCCTGGCGTTCGTCGAAAATACCATCGCATCGCTGAAACCCGCCGCCATCATCACCGCGACCGCTTTCGCTTCTGGCGCCGAGCCCGGCGTGGAAACCCTGTTCGACCGCGCCGGCGTGCCTGTCTTCCAGGCCATCGTCGCCACCACGCGCCGCGACGTGTGGGAAAACAATCAGCGCGGACTGGCGCCCGCCGACCTTGCCATGCATGTCGTGCTGCCCGAACTCGACGGCCGCATCCTTGCCGGTGCCATCTCTTTCAAGGGCGAGAGCGATGTCGACCCGGCGCTGGGCCACCGCGCCTTGGCCAACCGGCCGGAACTGGATCGTGTTGAGCAAGTGGCTAGCCGCGTAGCGGCCTTCATCCGTTTGCAGCAGACCCCGCGCGCCGAACGCAAGCTTGCGATCCTCATTCCCGATTATCCCAGTGCTCCCGGCCGCACCGGCTATGCGGTCGGACTGGATGTGCCGTCCAGCGTGATCGCCATGCTGCGGGACTTGAGCGAACAGGGCTATGCCGTTGACGCGATACCGCAAACGCCGCGTGAATTGCTGGATTTGCTGGAGCGCGGCGACGGTGGGCTGAGGCTGGACGACTATCACTCCTTTTCGACAGAGTTGCTGGCAACGGCAATTGCTGCGGTAGAGGCTGCTTGGGGCAGAGCGGATGATGAGACAGGCCTTCGCGAGGCGCGAAGACCTTCGCTATCAGGCAAAAAACACTTCGCCTTCCGCGCCGCGCATTTCGGCAACATCACCGTCGCACTCGCCCCTGACCGTGGCCGTTCCGCGGACCGCCGCGCCGACTACCACGATCCGACGCTGCCTCCGCGCCACGCTTTGATCGCGTTCGGCCTGTGGCTGCGCGAATCGCTCGGCGTCCACGCTCTCATCCATGTCGGTGCCCACGGCACCCTGGAATGGCTGCCCGGCAAGACCGTCGCGCTTTCGCAAGCCTGCTTCCCCGAGATCGTCACCGGCTCCCTGCCCGTCATCTATCCCTTCATCGTCTCCAACCCCGGCGAAGCGGCACAGGCCAAACGGCGCATTGCCGCGGTCACGCTTGGTCATCTGCCGCCGCCGCTGACAGGCGCCGGACTGGACGAGGACCAGCACAAGCTCGAACGGCTGGTCGACGAATATGCCCAGGCCGACGGCCTCGACCGCCGTCGTCGTGACCGGCTGGCGAAACTGATCGTCGAAACCGCGCAAAAGACCGGCCTCGCCTCCGAGGCCGGCGTCGCCAAAACCGATGCGCCCGACGAAGCGCTGCGCCGCATCGACGCCTGGCTCTGCGATCTCAAGGATTTTGCCATCAAGGACGGGCTGCATATCTATGGTCGCGCCCCAGACGACGAGCCCGATCCCATGCGCCGGCAAAGCGCGGAAGCCGAGAAGGCCGCGCTGCTCGCCGCGCTGGATGGCCGTCACGTCAAGGCGGGCCCGGCCGGCGCGCCCGCGCGCGGGCGCTCCGATGTCTTGCCCACCGGCCGCAACCTGTTCACATCGGACCCCCGCACCATGCCGACCCCGACCGCCTATCATCTCGGCAAGGCGGCGGCGGAAGAAGTGGTGCGCGCCTACATGCAATCGCATGGCGATTGGCCGCGCTCCCTGGTGACAGACCTCTGGGGCTCGGCCTCGCTGCGCACCGGCGGCGAGGAGATCGCGCAGGGCCTTGCGTTGATGGGCTGCCGGCCGCAATGGGATACCGCGACCGGCCGCATCACCGGCATCGAGGTGTTGCCGCCGGCGACGCTCGGCCGCCCGCGCGTCGACGTCACCTGGCGCATATCAGGCCTGTTCCGCGACATGTTCCCGACCCAGATCGCACTGATCGACGCCGCCGCCAACGCCGTTGCAGCGCGCGATGAGGACGAATCAGAAAACCCGCTCGCCGCCAGGACCCGCGCCGACGGCAAGGTCAGCCCGCGCATCTTCGGCACCTCGCCCGGCACTTACGGCGCCGGCGTCGAAGAGATTTTGTCCAGCGGCGACTGGGCGGCGCGCGAAGAAATCGGCCGCGCCTATCTCGACGCCACCTCGCATGCCTATGGCGGCGCCGGCGGCGAAGGGGTCTCGGCACCCGGAGCGTTTGAAGGCCGCATCGCCGAAGCCGATCTTCTGGTCCACACCGGCGACGACCCCGGCCGCGACATTCTCGAAGGTTCCGCCGACGTCGCCTTCATCGGCGGCTTTTCGGCCGCCTTGGCCACACTCGGCAGGAACGCCGACGTCATCGTGCTCGACACCACGGACCCGCAGAAGCCGAAACCGCGATCGGTTGGCGAAGCGGTGTCGCGCGTGGTGCGTGCCCGTGCCGTCAACGCCCGCTTCATATCAGGGCAGATGCGCCACGGTCCGCGCGGCGCCTCCGAATTCGCCGAGACGGTCGACCGGCTGGTCGGCTTCGCCGAGGCCACCCATGCCATTTCAGGCGCGTTGATCGAGGCCGTGCATGATGCCTATCTCGGTGACGCCGAGGTTCGCGCCTTCATCCTGCGCGAAAATCCCGCCGCCGCCAAAGTCATCGCCGAGCGCTTCCTGTCGGCACGCCGGCGCGGCCTCTGGCATCCCTTGCGCAATTCCATCGACGACGATCTCGCCGCGCTGATTGCCGAGGCCAACGCGCTCGGGGTCGCGGCATGAACGCCTTCTCGCGCCGTGGCGCCTGCCCTGCTTTGTCGGCGCCGATGCAGACAGGCGACGGCCTGCTGGTGCGGCTCAACCCGGTCTCCGGAGGCCTATCGCCGAGGCTCTTGATCGAGCTGGCCGAAGCCGCCTTGCGGCACGGCAACGGCATCATGGAAGTAACGGCGCGCGGCAGCATGCAGATACGCGGCCTGACAATGGAAAGCGCTGCGTTGCTGGCAGCGGAGGTCGATGCGCTGGGCATCGCGGTGCGCACCGGCGTCCCGGTCGAGACCGGCCCGCTGGCCGGCATTGACCCGCGGGAGATCGCCGATCCGAGGCCGATGGCTGAGCGCATTCGGATGGGCATTGAAGAAGCCGGGCTGGCAATAAGGTTGGGGCCGAAGGTTGCGGTGGTCGTCGACGGCGGTGGGCAACTGACGCTGGATGCGGTGACGGCGGATGTGCGGCTCGCTGCAACGCGGACCGATGTGGGGATCCAGTGGCGGGTGTCCGTCGCGGGTGATGGGCAGACCGCCAAGCCACTCGCTGTGGCGGATGAGGATGCGGCGCGCGACATTGCTGTCGCGGCGTTGCGGATGGTTGCCGAGAAAGGCCGCGAGGCGCACACGCGGGATTTGTCGAGGCGGCAATTGGAGTCTCTTGCAGGCTGGCACTCTACGGCGCCCCCCTCTGTCCTGCCGGAGGGGGGTGCCGTAGAGCGCTTTCATTCGCCCATTCGCTATTTCAGCCTGGGTAAAGGCCACGCCCTCGGCATCGGCCTAGCCTACGGCAGCATGCCGGCGGACAAAATCATCGGCCTCGCGCAAAAAGCTCTCGCCCTCGGCGCAACCGAAATCCGCCTCGTCCCAGGCCGCGCCCTGCTGTTCCTCGGCCAACCGGCGGACGCCAAACAATCCCTTCATGACACCGCCGCCACCCTTGGCTTCGTCACCTCCCCCGCCGACCCGCGCACGCGCATCGCGGCCTGCCCGGGCACGCCGGCCTGCGCGTCCGGCCGGATCGCGACCCGCGACATCGCCGAGGCGATTGCCGCCGAGAACGCGGACATCCTCGACTTTACCCTGCACGTTTCCGGCTGCGCCAAGGGCTGCGCACATCCCGGCCCAGCGGCACTAACAATTGTCGGCGGTGAAAATGGAGCCGGACTTGTCGTGAACGCGACGGCAAAGGGCCTTCCTGCCGGCTACAGGCCGGGCTATGACGCCGCGCGCGGCATCAGCCGCGTCGCGGCGATGATCCGCAGCGCACGATTTCAAGGCGAAACCGCCGCCGCTTGCCTGACAAGGCTAGGACCGGCCGGCATCGCTGAGACCTACAAACAGGAATGAGCATGGCCGCCTACGACTATATCCACGACGGCACCGCGATTTACGAGCGCTCCTTCGCCATTATTCGCGCCGAGGCTGATCTGTCGCGCTTCTCCGAAGCCGAGGCCGATGTCGCCATCCGCATGATCCATGCCTGCGGCCAGGTCGAGGCAGTAAGTCGTTTCGTTTTCTCCCCCGATTTCGTCGCCGCCGCCCGCACCGCTCTGGCCGCCGGCGCGCCGATCTTCTGCGACGCGGAAATGGTATCGCATGGCGTCACTCGTGCCCGGCTGCCGGCCGGCAATGAGGTGATCTGCACCTTGCGCGACCCGCGCACGCACGACATCGCCAGGGAGATCGGCAACACCCGCTCGGCCGCCGCGATCGACCTTTGGGGCGAGCGTATGGCCGGTTCGGTCGTCGCCATCGGCAATGCGCCGACCGCACTCTTCTACCTGCTGGAAAAGCTGCGCGATGGCGCGCCCAAGCCGGCCGCCATTATCGGCATGCCGGTCGGCTTTGTCGGTGCTGCCGAATCCAAGGATGCCCTGGCCGAAAATTCCTATGGCGTACCGTACGCCACCGTGCGCGGCAGGCTTGGCGGCAGCGCGATGACCGCCGCAGCGCTCAATTCACTTGCGAGGCCGGGCCTGTGAACGCGCTCCCCAAAGGCCGTCTCGTCGGCGTCGGCACCGGTCCCGGCGACCCCGAATTGCTGACGCTGAAGGCCGCACGGACCTTGGCCGAGGCCGATGTCGTGGCTTATTTCGCCAAACGCGGCAACAACAGCAATGCGCGCGCCATCGTCGAGGCGCGCTTCCGGCCCGACATGCTGGAACTGCCGCTGCTCTATCCCGTGACCACCGAGATCGACAAGGATCACGACGATTACCGCTCGCAGATATCAGGTTTCTACGAGGAGTCGGCCGACAGGGTCGCCGAGCACCTCGACGCCGGCAAGATGGTTGCCGTGCTCTCCGAAGGCGACCCGCTGTTCTACGGCTCCTACATGCACCTGCATGTGCGCCTTGCACATCGCTACCCGACCGAGGTCATTCCCGGCATCACCGCCATGTCCGGCTGCTGGTCGCAGACCGGCGTGCCGATCGTCCAGGGCGACGACGTGCTGACCGTGCTGCCTGGCACGATGAGCGAATTCGACCTGACGCGCCGCCTCGCCGACACCGACGCTGCCGTCATCATGAAGGTCGGCCGCAACCTGCCCAAGATCAAGCGCGCGCTGGAGGCGACCGGCAAACTGACGCGTGCCGTCTACGTCGAGCGCGGCACCATGGCCGGCAGCGTCTCGATGAAGCTTGCCGACAAACCGGACGACAAGGCGCCCTATTTCGCCATCGTGCTGGTTGCTGGCTGGTCCGGTCGACCCGGCGTGGCTGGAGCGCAGGCATGAGCGGCCGTCTCACCGTCATCGGCCTCGGGCCCGGCAATGCCGACCAGGTCACGCCGGAAGCCAGCCGCGCTATCGCGGAGGCAAAATTCTTCTATGGCTACAAGCCCTATCTCGACCGGCTCGACCTGCGCCCGGACCAGACCCGCGTCGCTTCCGACAACCGTGAGGAACTCGCCCGCTCCAAGGAGGCCCTGACCAAGGCAGCCGAGGGCCACGACGTCGCCGTGGTATCCGGTGGCGATCCCGGCGTCTTCGCCATGGCCGCGGCGGTCTGTGAGGCGATCGAGGCCGGTCCGGCCGAATGGCGTGCGGTCGACGTCATCATCGTGCCTGGCGTCACCGCCATGCTGGCGGTCGCCGCCCGCATCGGCGCGCCGCTCGGCCACGACTTCTGCGCCATTTCGCTATCCGACAATCTGAAGCCTTGGGATCTAATCGAGCTGCGTCTGCTGGCGGCGGCCGGCGCCGGCTTCGTCATCGCGCTCTACAACCCGATCAGCAAGGCGCGTCCCTGGCAACTTGGCCGCGCCTTCGAATGCCTGACCGCCATCCTGCCCGGCACGACGCCGGTGATCTTCGGCCGCGCCGCCGGCCGCCCGGACGAGCGCATCGAGGTCTATCTGCTGGCCGATGTCGACGCAGAAAAGGCCGACATGGCGACCTGTATCATCATCGGCTCGCCGGAGACCCGGATCATCAAGCGCGGCGACAAGCCGGCGCTGGTCTACACGCCGCGCTCGGCATCGGGCTCCACAAAATGAGGCACCATCGCGGCCAGCGCTTCTACGGTTTCAGCCGAAGGCACGTCCGGCAGATCGGGCCTGCGCACCATGACCACCTCGAGGCCGAGCGTTCGCGCCGCGGCAATCTTCCCGTGTGTCGCCGCGCCACCGCTGTTCTTCGATACCACGACATCGATCCGATGCTCTTCGAGCAGCACGCGCTCGTCGGTCTCGCCAAACGGTCCGCGCGCCAACAGGTACGCGGCATCGGCAACCGCCAGCTTCGGCTCGACCGGATCGACGCTGCGGATGAGATAATGGTGCTGGGGCGCTGCCTCGAAGGCGGCGACCTCCTGGCGGCCCAGCGCCAGAAACACACGGCGCGGTACATCGCCAAGCGCCCGCGCGGCCTCGGCAACGCTGTTGACCTCAAGCCAGCGGTCGCCTTGGCCGGCCTCCCACCCCGGGCGCCGCAGGGCGAGGATCGGCACGCCGGTCTTGCGCGCGGCCATCGCTGCATTGGCGGAGATTCGCGCCGCGTAGGGGTGCGTGGCGTCGATCAGCAGACCAGTGCCTGTCTCGCTGAGATAAGCAGCCAGACCATCGACGCCGCCGAATCCTCCGCTTCGCACGGGCACACCCTGCGCGACCGGGCTTTGCGTGCGGCCGGCCAAGGAAAGCGTGACCGAGCAATCGGCGCGCGCCGCCAGTTCTCCGGCCAGTTGCCGGGCTCCGGTGGTACCGCCAAGGATCAGAATGCGGTGGGTCATCATGCCTGCTAAGGGTCCGAGCGGCGCCAAGCTCAACTCGAGATGGCTCACCATCGTCGGCATCGGCGAGGACGGTTTAGCGGGTCTCGGCGACGAGGCCAAGCGGCGGATCGCCGAGGCGGAGTTCATCTTCGGTGGCAAGCGGCACCTGGCGCTCGTCGCTTCCTTCGCCAGGGGCAAGCAGCGACCCTGGCCGGTTCCGTTCGATGCCGGAATGGCCGAGGTCTTGGCGCTTGCCGGCGGAAACGTCTGCGTGCTCGCCTCCGGCGACCCGTTCTTCCACGGGGTCGGCGCCACCCTCGCCCGCAAGGTCAACCCGCGCGAGATGTATGTCATCCCAGCGCCGTCAGCCATTTCGCTGGCAGCCGCCCGTCTTGGCTGGGCGCTGCAGGACATCGAGATCATCTCACTGCACAGCCACCCGATCGACCTGATTCGCCCGCTGCTGCAGCCCAACGCACGCATCCTGGCGCTGACGTCGGATGGCGATGCACCTGCTGCAATTGGGCGCCTGCTTACCGAACTAGACTTCGGCACTTCGCGGTTGACGGTCTTGGAAGCGTTAGGCGGGCCGAAGGAGACGTTGCGTTCGGTTCGTGCCGACGCCTTCAACCTCGAAAACATCAATCCACTCAACGTGCTGGCCATCGAAATTGATTCGAACCCGCAAGCGCGCGTGCTGCCGCTCACATCAGGCCTTGCCGATCATCTGTTCGAGCATGACGGCCAGATCACCAAACGCGAAATCCGCGCCGTAACCCTGTCGGCGCTGGCGCCGAGGCGCGGCGAATTGCTGTGGGATGTCGGCGCCGGTTCAGGCTCGATTGGCATCGAATGGATGCTCGCCCACCCTTCGATGCGCGCCATCGCCATCGAGGCCGATCCGGCCCGCGCCGCCCGCATCGGCCACAACGCCGTTGCCTGCGGCGTTCCCGGCCTCGTCATTGTGGAAGGCAGCGCGCCCAGGGCCCTGGCCAGACTGGAGACACCTGATGCCATCTTCATCGGTGGCGGCGGCAGCGACGCCGGCGTCTTGACCGCCGCCACCAAGGCCTTGCGCGCCGGCGGCCGACTTGTCGCCAACGCGGTGACGCTGGAAATGGAAGCCCTGCTTCTCGCCCAGCACACAAAGCGCGGCGGCGATCTCACCCGCATTGGCATCTCCCGCGCTTCGCCGGTCGGCTCCATGCAGGCATGGCGGCCGGCCATGCCTGTCACGCAATGGAGCTGGGTGAAGCCATGATGGTCGCGGGCATCGGCAGCCGAAAGGGCGTCACCGTCGAGGACGTGCTCGCGGCGATAGAAACCGCGCTCGAAGCGCATGGCCTGGCGATGTCGGCTCTTTCGGCACTGGCTACCGCGGCGCTCAAGAAGGACGAAGACGCGATCGCTGCCGCTGGTCGCAAGCTGAACCTTCCCGTCGTCATCGTCGATAACGCAGCCCTTCAGGCCGCCTCGCCGCGGACGCTCAGCAACTCCAGCCTCTCGCGGGACCTGGCCGGCACCCCATCGGTCTCGGAAGCCTCCGCCCTTGCCGTCGCCGGCAAAGGCGCCAGCCTGCTTGGTCCGCGCACCGTGCTCGGCGCGGTCACCTGCGCCATCGCCATCAGCGGAGACGCGCCATGACCGTCCATTTCATCGGCGCCGGTCCCGGTGCGGCCGACCTCATCACGCTGCGTGGCGCAAGGCTCCTGGCGAGTTGCCCGGTCTGCCTCCATGCCGGGTCGATTGTCGCGCCGGAATTGCTGCAGCATTGCGCGCCGGGAACAAAATTGATCGACACCGCGCCGATGTCGCTGGATGAGATCGAGGCTGAATATGTGGCGGCCCACAAGGCCGGCCATGACGTTGCCCGTCTGCACTCAGGCGACCTGTCGGTGTGGAGCGCGGTGGCCGAGCAGATCCGCCGGCTGGAAAAGCATGGCATCCCCTACACGATGACCCCGGGCGTCCCGTCCTTCGCCGCCGCCGCCGCAGCACTTCGCCGCGAGCTGACCATTCCCGAAGTCGCGCAAAGCCTGGTGCTGACCCGCGTTTCCGGACGTGCGTCGAAAATGCCGCCCGGCGAAACGCTGGCCGGCTTCGGCCGCACCGGCGCCACCCTGGCCATTCACCTTGCCATCCACGCCATCGACCGCGTCGTCGCCGAACTGACGCCGCATTATGGCGGCGATTGCCCGGTCGCGATCGTCTTCCGGGCCTCCTGGCCGGATGAGCGGGTGCTGACCGGCACGTTGGAGACCATCGAGGCGCTGCTGGCCGCCGATCCGATGGAGCGTACGGCGCTCATCTTCGTCGGCCGCTCGCTGGCGGCGGAAGGCTTTGGCGAGAGTTCATTATACGACGCCCATTATCAGCGGCGTTTTCGCGGACGGGACGGATTGTGAGCGGCAGCACCAGAAACAAAGGCGAAAATGCCACGCTCGAACAAGCGCTCGCGCGCCTGAACTTCAAGCCTCGTCCGCTTGAGCCGGGCCATGTCTGGCTGGCCGGCGCCGGTCCCGGCGATCCCGGCTGCCTGACCCTGGAAGTGCTGGCGGCGCTGGCCGAAGCGGATGCGCTGGTCTACGACGCGCTGGTTTCGCCTGATATCGTCGCTGTTGCCGCAAGTGCCGAGCTTTTCTTTGCCGGCAAGCGCGGCGGCCAGCCCTCGATGAAGCAGGACGACATCACCGCCCTGCTGGTACGGCTGGCGCGTGAAGGTCGCCGCGTCGTCAGACTGAAGGGCGGCGATCCCTATATTTTCGGCCGTGGCGGCGAAGAGGCGCTGGCGCTGGCGCGCGAAAACATCCCGTTCCGTGTGCTGCCGGGCCTGACATCGGGCCTCAGCGCGCTGGCGGCCACGGGCATCCCGGCCACCATGCGCGGCATAAACAAGGCTGTCATCCTGGCGACGGGGCATGCCGCCGGCACCGATGACGACATCGACTGGGCGGCGATCGCCCGCACCGGCCAGCCTGTGGTCGTCTATATGGGCATGGCCAATCTAACACTGATAGCAGCCGCCTTGCTCGACGGCGGACTGGCGCCGTCGACGCCGGCGGCCGTGATTGTCGCCGCGACGACACCGCAGGAGCGAACCGTCGTGGCCACGCTCGCCACCATTGCCGAGGAAGCGGCGGCTGCCGGGCTCGCCTCACCGGCACTGATCGTCGTCGGCGGCATCGTCGCGATGCGCGCGGCACTGGCAGCGCAAGCATGACGGCGCGCGCGATCATCATCGGCGCGCCGCGCTCCGGCTCGGGCAAGACCAGCGTCACCATCGGCATTCTGCGCGCGCTCACCCGGCGCGGCCTGAAGGTGCGCGGCGCCAAATCCGGCCCGGACTATATCGACCCCGGCTTCCACACCGCCGCCACCGGCCTGTCCGGCGTCAACCTCGACAGCTGGGCGATGTCACCGTCGCTGCTCAATGCGCTCGCGGCACAGGCAGCCGACGATACCGACTTCGTCATCCTCGAAAGCGCCATGGGCCTGTTCGACGGTATTCCGGCCTCGCCGGGGCGCACCGGTTCGGCCGCCGATCTTGCCCGGCTTTACGGCCTGCCGGTGCTGCTGGTGCTCGACGTGTCGGGCCAGTCGACCACGGCGGCGGCCGTCGCCAAGGGTTTTGCCATTTACGATCCGGATGTGCGCATGGCGGGTGTCGTGCTCAACCGGCTGGGCAGCGAGCGTCACCGGCGGCTGTCCGGCGACGCCATCGAGGCGATCGGCCTGCCCGTCGTCGGCGCCATCTTGCGCGATCCCACGTTGAACCTGCCCGAACGCCATCTCGGCCTCGTCCAGGCCGGCGAATATGACGATCTGATGGCGCATCTCGACCGGCTCGCCGACATGGCGGAGAAGTCGCTCGATCTCGACGCGATCATGGCGCTGGCAACACCCCTGGCCCCGGAAGTTGGCGACTTCACCGGCGCGCTGCGGCCGCCCGGCCAGCGCATCGCACTGGCCGAGGATGCCGCCTTCAGCTTCCTCTACCCGCATGTTGCCGCCTGTTGGCGCAAGGCAGGAGCGGAAATTGTCCCGTTCTCACCGCTCGCCGACGAAGCGCCGGACGAGGATTGCGATGTCTGCTGGCTGCCCGGCGGCTATCCAGAGCTTCACACCGGCAAGCTGGCCGCCGCCACGAATTTCCATGTGGGAATGGCGCGTTTCGCCGAGAAGAGGCCGATCCATGGTGAGTGCGGTGGCTTCATGGTGCTTGGTGAAGCGCTGGAGGATGCCGGCGGCGAAACGCATCGCATGCTCGGCCTGCTCGGCCATTCCACCAGCTTCGCCAGGCGCAAGATGAATCTCGGCTACCGTGAGGCACGGCTGCGCGCCGACTCTCCGCTGGGGCCGCAAGGCGCACTGATCCGAGGTCACGAATTCCACTATGCGCAGATGACGGCCACCGGCAATGATGAGCCGCTGGCCGACCTCGCCGACGGCCAGCGCAATCCGCTCGGCGCTTCCGGCTACCGGCGTGGCCATGTCAGTGGCACCTTCTTCCACGCCATTGCACGGGCCTAGACCATGAAGCGCCCAAGAATCACCCTGTCGCCTCGGCAAGTCCTCGATGACATCGCCTTTTGCCTGGTCTTCTTCACCCGCCTGCCACTGCCCGTCTTCGATTTTCGTGGCCGCAGCCTCGCCGCCGCGATCTGGGCCGCCCCCATTGCCGGCCTTGTCGTCGGCTTGATCGGCGCGATCGTCTTTGCCACGGCGGAACGTTTTGGCCTTGCCATAGGACCGTCGGCCGCCCTCGCCCTTGTTGCAACCGTGCTCACCACAGGCTGCCTGCATGAGGATGGGCTGTCCGACGTCGCCGACGGCTTCGGTGGCGGCAAGTCGCGCGGACGCAAGCTCGAGATCATGCGCGACAGCCGCATCGGCGCCTATGGTGCCATGGCGCTGGCGCTATCGCTGCTGATCCGCTGGAGCACGCTTTCGGAACTCACCGATCCCACGCAAGCCCTCTTCGCTCTGGTGGCGGCGCATGCCGCTTCGCGCGGCATGCTCGGCGCCTTTATGCATCTTTTGCCGCCAGCGCGATCCGACGGCCTCTCGGCAGACGCCGGCACCGTCTCACTCGAAATGGCAATAGCCGGCGCCGTGCTTGGCGCGATTCCGCTGCTCCTGCTTGGCTCCGGCGGCGCCATCGCCGCGCTCATCCTGCTCGGCCTGCTGTTTGCTGCCTTTCACGCCCTTTGCCTCAACCAGATCAATGGCCAGACCGGCGACACGGTTGGCGCCTTGCAGCAATTGAGCGAGATCGCGGTGCTTCTCGTCGCTTCCGTCGCTCTTTCCTGATCCCCTTTTGCCTGATTCCCTTCCGGAGACCTTGCCCCATGCCCTTCAAATCCCTCGATGAACTGCGCGCCGCCTGTCTCGACCTGCCCGCCGGCAGCGAGGCGGCCGCCAATGCCGTTGCCAGCCGCCAGGACACGCTGACCAAACCGCAAGGCAGTCTCGGCCGGCTGGAAACGATCGCCGCCTGGCTGGCGCGCTGGCAGGGCCGTGACATGCCGAAGCTCGACCGCGTGAAAGTCTTCGTCTTCGCCGGCAACCACGGCGTCACCGCGCAAGGCGTGTCGGCCTATCCTTCGGAAGTCACCGTGCAAATGGTGGCGAATTTCGCTGGCGGGGGTGCTGCCATCAACCAGCTCGCCCGCATCGCCGGCGCCGAGCTCGACGTCATCCCGCTCGACCTCGATCATCCAACCGGCGATTTCACCCAAGTGCCCGCAATGGATGAGAAACCCTTCCTCGCCGCGGTCTCGGCCGGTTACGACGCGGTGACGAAAGATCTGGACCTCGTCTGTTTTGGCGAAATGGGCATCGGCAACACCACGCCGGCCGCCGCCATTTCGGCGGCGCTTTTCGGCGGGGGTGCCGAAAAATGGACCGGGCGCGGCACCGGCGTCGACGATGCCGGACTGAAGCGCAAGGTGGTCGCCATCGAAGCCGGCCTGAAGCGCCACGCCGCCGCCCTTGCCGATCCGCTGGGGGTCGCAGCCAGCCTCGGCGGGCGCGAACTCGCCGCCATCTTCGGCGCCACGCTCGCCGCCCGGCATCTGGGCATACCCGTGCTGCTAGACGGCTTCGTCTGCACCGCCGCCGCCGCGCCGCTGGCAAAGCTGCACCCAACCGGCCTTGCTCATACGACCGCCGCACATGTCTCCGCCGAATCGGGCCATCGCGGCCTGCTCGAAGCGCTCGCCCTGCCGCCGCTACTCGATCTCGGCATGCGGCTCGGCGAAGGCTCCGGCGCGTGCCTCGCCGTCAACATCGTGCGCTCGGCGCTGGAGTGCCATGCGAGAATGGCGAGTTTTGCCGAGGCTGGCGTGTCGGAGAAGTAATACGCGGATCGCCTTGATGTACAAACCCTCATAAATTTTCGGAGGCCCAAAAACAGCGGGTTCGCGATGTCCTTGCTCGGAGTGAGTGAAATTTCGACCGCAAGAAGCGGCCCCGGGCGCCGCTCGGCCTTTCCGCAGGCTCAACGAAGGAAGAATATTAGCAGGAAAGAATATATTAACGACTGTGATGCAGCCTTCCATGCGGGGACGGGAAACGCCTCCTCATCGGACGTTCCAAACGCGCGCCCTCAAGCGCCGGGACGCTCGACCAATGCGGAGCAAACGCATGAGTGTCGGAGCAGCTCTCGAACTATTACTGCGGTTGATTCATAGCCGAGCCATGAAGTTGGCGGCGTTGCCGGAGGATGAAAGGGATATACATTACGATCTCATCCGCCGCTCATGTTGCGAAGCCGCCGAGCACATCGGGCAAAACCCCGACAAGGCAGCCATCACGGCAAACGACATGGTTGAGTTTGTTCGCGCACTGGTGGGAATCATCGAAGTGGGCTGTGGATCAGGCCAAGGGCCAAGCACCGATCGGCCGCCGCCAGCGCGACATTTTGGCAGCCGGGAGAATGGCGTGACACGCATCTAGAGCATGATGCGGAAAAGTGTGGGTGCTGGCCCAAAATATTTGGACACGGACCTCCGCCTGCATCCATCGGGGTCCCTCACCTCGTCCAACAAATTGATTTTGTTAGATTTTGGTGGGTGCGCACAGGATTGAACTGTGGACCCGCTGATTAAGAGTCAGCTGCTCTACCAACTGAGCTACGCACCCACTCGGCCGGCAAAAACCGGCGTTGGCGGGCATATAGCCGCCGACACCGGTCCTGTCCAGCCCTGCTGGAATCATTTCCCGACAAATCGCATCAAGCCTTGTCGTGCCGGGAAAGAATGCGGAGGCGATCAGACGAAAAGCTTGCCTTCCGCCACCTTGATCGCGTTGCCGCCAATGCGCGCGGACTGCAGCTTTCCGCCTTGCACGGTCAGTTCGAGGCGAATGCGCGACGGCCGCCCCATCTCCAGTCCCTGCTCGATCCACAATTGCGAAACCCCGTCCGTCGGGCCGTCGAAATGCATGATGGCGCCGGCGAAGGCCGCCGCCGCCGAACCGGTCGCCGGGTCCTCGTAGGACGGCGTGCCGGGCACGATCATGCGCACATGGAACGCGCTTTCGTGATTCACCGTTTCACGGCAATAGACGTACGGGCTGGCGAAGGCCCATTCGCTCTTGCGCGGCGCCAGTTCCGACCACGCCTGGTTGTCCAGCCGGATCCGGCCTGCCGCCTCGAGGTTGGCGACCGGGATGGTCACATAGGGCACGCCCGCCGACCAGAAGGCGACGCGGTGATTCTCGAAGCCGATCTCGTGCGGTGTCAGGCCGAGTGCCGCGCCGATCGCCTCCGGATCGGCGTCGAGCTTCAGCGGCTCCGGCAGCTTGGCGAGGTCGAATTCGGCGAAGGTGGCGCCATCGTGCTTGCTCACGGCGCAACGCACCGGACCAATGTTTTCTTCCAGCACGAAAATGCCGGCGCCGCCCTCACCGGCCAGTTCCGCCAGCGCGATTGCCGAGCCCACCGTCGGGTGGCCGGCGAACGGCATTTCATAATCGGGGGTAAAGATGCGGATGCGGTTTCGGTGCTTGGGATTGTCCGGCGGCAGCACGAAGACCGATTCGGACAGGTTGAACTCGCGCGCGATGGCTTGCATCGCGGCGGTGTCCAGACCTTTGCAATCCAACACCACCGCCAGCGGGTTGCCGGCCAGTCGCTCGGTCGTAAACACATCGTAAAGCAAGTAATTCCGGGTTTGCATTCCTGCCTCAATCCCAACATGGGCGAAATTTAATTTGATATTTGAACCGATAAGCCTGATCTGTGCACAGACAGGGACATTACGCATAATAGGGGTCCGACGTGGACCAGATTGTCAATCTGCCAAAGGCGGAATCGGATTCCGCCATTGAGACGGCGCTAGGGCTCGACCAGATCGGCCGGCGCAGGACGCGCCGCCGCGGCTGGCTCTACGCGCTGCTGGCGCTGATCGTCCTCGTCGCGACTTTTGCCGGCTACCAATGGTATGCCGGCACGCCGACCAAGATCGACTATACGACAGTGCCGGCCGCCAAGGCCGACCTCATTGTCCAGGTTTCGGCGACTGGCACGCTGCAACCCCTCACCCAGGTCGACATATCAAGCCAGCTCTCCGGCATCATACGCTCGGTCACGGTCAACGAGAACCAGCAGGTGAAGAAGGGCGACGTGCTGGCTGCACTCGACACCGCCAAGCTGCAGGTCCAGATCGAACGGGCCGAAGCGTCCGCAAAAGGGGCGGCTGCCAATGTCGAGGACGCCCGGGTGACGCTCACCGAGAACGAGAGCGCGCGTGTCCGCGCGGCGGCCCTGACCAAGCGCGGCATGGCCACCGACCAGTCGCTCGAGGCCGCGACCGCGACCCGCGATCGCTCCAAGGCTGCACTCGACAGCGCCGAGGCCAATCTCGCCATCGCCAATGCCGACTTGAAATCGCAGCAGACCGATCTCGCCAACAGCACCATCTATGCGCCGATCGACGGCATCGTGTTGACCCGTTCGGTCGACCCCGGCCAGACGGTCGCCTCTTCGCTGCAGGCGCCGGTGCTGTTCATCATCGCCGCGGATTTGAGGAACATGGAGCTGGTGGCGGCGGTCGACGAAGCCGACATCGGCGCGGTCAAATCAGGCCAGCATGCCCGCTTCACCGTCGACGCCTTCCCCGACCGGCCGTTCGATGCCGAGATCCGCGACATTTCCTATGCCTCGGTCACGACGGATGGGGTCGTCACCTACAATGCGCGGCTCGAGGTCGACAACAGCGAACTTCTGCTGCGCCCGGGCATGACCGCCACCGTTTCGATCGTTACCCGGCAGGCCAAGGATGTGCTCACCGTGCCGGCCAGCGCCTTCCGCTACCGACCGGCGCAGCAGGCCCCGCGTGGCTGGAGTCTCGGCGACCTGTTCACCGGCCGCATGGGCCGCCCCGACCGCCAACGCCAGGCGGCGAAGGCCCCCACCGATGGTTCTCGCACGCTCTACGTGCTGGAGAACGGCCGGCCGCATCCGGTCAACGTCAAGATCGGCTCCACCGATGGCGAACTGACAGAGATCACCTCCGGCCTGGAGGAAGGAGCGCAGATCATCACCGCCTCGCAGTCGCGGAGCTGAGGCTATGGCCGCGGGCGCGCCCCTCATCATCTTCGACACGGTCTGGAAGAGCTACGGCCAAGGCGGAGCCAAGGTGCATGCGCTGGCCGGCGTCGACCTTGCCATTCGGCGCGGCGAATTCGTCGCAATCATGGGTCCGTCGGGCTCCGGCAAGTCAACGGCAATGAACATCATCGGTTGCCTCGACACGCCGACGGCCGGAACCTACTCCTTCATGGGCGTCGATGCCGGCCGGCTCGACCGCAACCGCCGCGCCATGTTGCGCAACCTTTATGTCGGCTTCGTCTTCCAGGGCTACAATCTCTTGGCCCGCACCACCGCGGCGGAGAACGTCGAACTGCCGCTGATCTATCGCGGCGTCGCCGCCCGCGAGCGCCGCGACCTTGCCATGCAGGCGCTGGCTGAGGTCGGCCTTGTCGGCCGCGAGCATCACACGCCGGCCGAGCTCTCCGGCGGCCAGCAGCAGCGCGTGGCGATCGCACGCGCCATCGTCACCAGGCCGACGCTGCTCGTCGCCGACGAGCCGACCGGCAATCTCGACACGGCTCGCACCCACGAAATCATGGAACTGCTGACGCGGCTGAACAAGGAGCTTGGCCTGACCGTCGCCATGGTCACGCACGAGGCCGATGTCGCCGAATATGCCGAGCGCACCATCCGCTTCCTCGACGGCCATGTCGTCTCCGACACAAGGAACATGGAGACGGCATAACCATGATCTGGGAAACCATCCGCCTCTCGCTGCGCTCGATCCGCCGCAACGTGCTGCGTTCGTTCCTGACCTTGCTCGGCATCGTCATCGGGGTCGCCGCCGTCATTGCCATGCTGACCATCGGCTCCGGCACCACGCAAAAGGTCAAGGCCGACATCTCCAAACTCGGCAGCAATCTGCTGGTCGTCCGGGCCGGGCGCCCGGCCGGTCCCGGAGGTCCGGGTGGGCTCGATCAAGCGGTGCGGCCGCTGGCGGAAAAGGACCTGGCGGCGCTGGTTGCGCATCTCTCCGGCGCGCGCGCCATCTCGCCGGCATCGCAGAAGCAGGTCCGCGTCATCTTCGGCACCGAAAGCCTGACCTCAGGCGTCACCGGCACCGACAGCGCCTATCTCGACGCGCGCGACTGGAAACTGGTGTCCGGCCGCCCGTTCAGCGATTCCGAAACCCGTTCGGGCACCGGCGTGTGCCTGATCGGCGAGACGGTGCGCCAGCAATTCTTCGGCACCGGCGATCCCGAGGGTGAGATCATCCGCGTCAACCGCACCTCCTGCAAGATCGTCGGCCTTCTCGAGCCGAAGGGCTATACCGGCTTCGGCCAGGACCAGGACAATGTCGTGCTGATGCCGCTCGCCGCCTATCAGCGCCGCATCGCCGGCAACCGCGATATCGACAACATCTACATCGCCGCCGATGACCGCACGCCGACCACCGAATTGCAGCCGCGCGTCGAGGATATTTTGCGCGATGCGCGCCGTATAACCCCGGACCGCGAAAGCGATTTCGCCATCCGCGACATGACCCAGATCGCCGACGCCATGGCCAGCGCAACCACGACGATGACCGGCATGCTGGGCGCGGTCGCCGGCGTCAGCCTGCTGGTCGGCGGCATCGGCATCATGAACATCATGCTGGTGTCGGTCACCGAGCGAACCCGCGAGATCGGCATCAGGCTCGCCATCGGCGCGCATGAAAAGCACATCCTCATCCAGTTCCTGGTCGAGGCGACGGTGCTGTCGCTGCTCGGCGGCATCATCGGCATCCTGATTGGCCTGGCGCTGGCCGGCCTCGCCTCGATGACCTTGACCATACCCTTCGCGCCGAGCCCGGCGGTCATCCTGCTCGCCGTCGGCTTCTCGGCGCTGATCGGCATGGTGTTCGGCTTCTTCCCGGCCCTGCGCGGCGCCAGGCTCGACCCGATCGACGCGCTAAGGCATGAGTAACGAGCAAGCTGCAAAGGCGCCCGGCACTCCGCGCCGGTTTTACACATCCTGCTCGAGACGATCATGCAGGATCGTGCGGCGCTTGCCGGCAGGCATCGCCGTGATACCGAAACGTAGCTCAGCCACGGTGACGGCCGATAGATGCAGGGTTTCGACGGCCTGCGCGTCGATCCATGCTGTGACACGGGGATCGGGTGCAGGTTTCCACGGCTCAGAAATTACATTGGTGTCGATGAGGATCATTCGAACCGCACCGGCTCGCCCGGTGTTTTGTCGCGAAGCTGTTGCAAGGTATCGACATCCTCTTGAGACAATCCGGCATCCTCTTGAGACAATCCGGCCTCGCGGCCGATGGCGGCGAGCAGGAGCCGAGTTTGACCCGATTGGTCGGCCGCACAGCCGTTTCCAGGATTTCACGCATTTCGGCTTCGGTGTTGCGGCCGTGGTGCGCTGCCCGCACCTTCAAGGCGCGGAGCGCGCAACAGCCCGTGTACGGTTTTATCATCTGCAAGAAGCCACTCAGACCATCGCGTCTGCGATCATGACATCGGCACGAAATTTTAATTTCCGTTCGCGAAATGCCACTCGATCAGGGGCTCCATGTGCGGCGACAGACCGTCCGGCAGGTCGTCGGCATGGCGGATGATCACCGGCCCCTCGATCTCCGGATCGGCTTCGGTGGCGACGAAGGCCAAGATTCGGCGCGCTATCTCATCGGCAGGCTCGTCGACGTGATAGCGGCGGAAGATGACGGTGCCGCTTGCCGTCGACAGCGCGTGCCAGCGCACCCCGCGCCTGGCATCCGACAGGTCGAGGCCGGTCTCCTCGCGCACCTCGCGGATCATGTTGAAATCGACATCGACCAGCCCATCGCGGAAATCGGTCGGCTCGAACGAACCGGCGGCGAAATAGACCCGGCCGGCATTGACGGTTCGCGGCCCCATGCGAATCGCCACCAGCGCATTGTCGCCGGCCACCAGCACGGCATGGGCATAGGCGTGTTCGGCGCCGGAATTCTCGCGCCGCTTCCGCCACAGCATGAAGGTCGAGTAGTTGACCGCATGGCAGAGGCCAATGAGACTGCGGTCGCGATAGGCAAGTTCCGAAAGCAGAACCACGGTGCCGTCGAAGAGCGCCGGATTGGTCTCGATCTCGCTCCGCCAGTTCTCGGCGATCGCCCCGGCATTATCCACCGCGAAGGGATGCGGGCCGGCATCGAGGCGCACATCGATGGCGTCGACCGGCAGGATGACATTGCGTGGAAGATCAAAGCTCATGTCGGCTCAGGCCCCATCCTGCCCATCAGGCCCCGGGCCCATACTCCCCATCATGCCATGTCCAGCGTGATCGCCACCGGGCAGTGGTCCGAAGCCTTGGGCCGATCCCAGCCGGCGCGCGGGAAGCGCTCGACTTCCTGGCCCGCGGGAAAGATCGTGCGCCAGGGCTGACCGTTGCGGATGATGTCGGGAACCGCGGTGGCGTTCTTCGCCGCCAGTCCCCTGGAAAGCAGGATATAGTCGAGCTGGCACAGATGCCGCTCTTCGGGTCCGCGTGTGTGATAGAAGGTCCAGCGGTTCATTTCCGGCCGCCGCTCCACCACGTTTTCGCAGAAGCCGCCCGCTGTCAGCACGTTGATGCAGGACAGGTTCTCGTCAACCACCTCGAAACGGTAGCCGTCCACCTCATCGCCGGCGATCTTCACCCGCTGGCGGTAATCGTTCATGTCGCCGCAGATCGCCCAGCGCTTGTCGGCGGCATGATCCACACCGAAACGCTCCTCGATGATGCGCCGCACGGCCTGCGCTTCCGCGACGCGCACCGGCATTGTCGCTTCGCGTCCGTCGAGCCCGTTGCGGGGCGAGCCCATCGACTTGAAGTGCACGAGATAAAGCGTCATCGGTGCGCCGCCCACCTTGATGTCGACCTCCAGGCAGTCGCGCCGGAAGATGCGTTCATTGGACTGGTTGCCGAGGGCCGCCAGCTCCGGCGTATGCAACCCGAACTGCTCGTAGGTGACATAGGCGTGGCTGGTCATGCGAACGAATTCGATCGGCTGTCCCTGCGCGGTTTCGTTGCGCATCATCACGGCGACATCGATGCCGCGCGAATCATTGCCCGACGTGGTGTATTTCTGGCGGTAACCCTGCCCCACCATCTTGAACAGATAGCCGTACTCGAACGCCTTCAGCGCTTCGATGTTGTCGACCTCCTGCATGCAGATGATGTCGGCGCGGGTGGCGGCGATGGCCAGTGCCGTCAGCTGGCGCGTGTCGTCGGATTGCGCGATGGCGCGCGCCTGCTCCAGTATCTTGTATTCGGCCTCGCTCTGGATATCGAACATCGCCAGCGTGCGATCCTCGTTGAGCTGGTTGCGATAGCCGGAAAAATCGAACCTGTTCATCAGGTTCTCGACATTGAAGGTGGCAAGGCGCAGCGACATGCCCTGACCTTTGCCTGCAAGAGCGGCGGAAAACAAGATCGCGGGACCACAAGCAGGGATGCTTTGGTCCTGGTGGCCTTCGCCCTATGGTTGACGGAACCTTTCCGTTCATCCGCCGTTCAGACGCAAAGGCCCACAGTAGGCTCATTCCCAGGGTAGGCGTGGGGCCTGTATCTCTTGGAGAGTGCAATGAATTCGCTCTTTTCTTCCACTGTCAAATCCGGGCTGATTGCGCTCGGTATTGTCTCCGGTATCACGGCGCCATCCGCCGCCGGTCCGATCCTGCAGCCCGATCTATCGATCCCGGCCAGCACCGCGCCAACGGTCACCCCGGTCCGCGAAGACTGGGCCGGCGGCAACAACAATGGCGGCGATTGGAGATGGCGCCGGAACTGGAACGGCGGCCACTGGAATGGTGGCGGCAACTGGAGCGGCCGCCACTGGAATGGCGGAGGCAACTGGAGCGGCCGCCACTGGAATGGTGGCGGTAACTGGAGTCGCGGCGATGACTGGCGCTGGCGCCATGGCCGCCGCTATTATCACGGCGGCTACTACGATGATGGCGCCGCCGCAATCCTCGGTCTTGGTCTGGGGCTCGGCCTTGGCAGCATGTACAACAACTATAACAACTACGATTACTATACGCCGGCGCCGCGCCGCTACTACCGCGCCGGCCGGCTTTCGAGCGCCCATGTCCGGTGGTGCTACAACCGCTACCGTTCATATCGCGCCTACGACAACACGTTCCAGCCCTATAACGGCCCGCGCCAGCAGTGCTGGTCGCCCTATAGCTGAGCTGGCTGCGGCTGATGTGGAGAAAATGAAAACGGCGCCACCTGGCGCCGTTTTTGGTTTTGACCGTTCGAAGTTAGAGGGCTTCGAGCCTGTCGATTTCGCTCAGTTCTTGGCCTTGTCGACCAGCTTGTTCTTGGAAATCCACGGCATCATCGCGCGCAGCTTGGCGCCGACTTCCTCGATCTGATGGCTGTCATTGTTGCGGCGGATCCCCTTGAAGCGCGACATGCCGGCGCGGTATTCCTGCATCCACTCCGAGGTGAACTTTCCCGTCTGGATGTCCTTCAGCACGCGCTTCATCTCGGCTTTGGTCTCGGCGGTGATGATGCGCGGACCCGAGACATATTCGCCCCACTCGGCGGTGTTCGAGATCGAGTAGTTCATGTTGGCGATGCCGCCTTCATAGATCAGGTCGACGATCAGCTTCACCTCGTGCAGACACTCGAAATAGGCCATTTCCGGCGCGTAACCGGCTTCCACCAGCGTCTCGAAGCCGGCGCGGATCAGTTCGACCAGACCGCCGCACAGCACGACCTGCTCGCCGAACAGGTCGGTCTCGCATTCCTCGCGGAAATTGGTCTCGATGATGCCCGAACGGCCGCCGCCGACGCCGCAGGCATAGGACAGCGCGAGATCGAGCGCGTTGCCTGAGGCGTCCTGGTTGACGGCGACCAGGCACGGCACGCCGCCGCCCTTCTGGTATTCGCCGCGCACCGTGTGTCCCGGGCCCTTCGGCGCGATCATGACGACGTCGACGGTCGACTTTGGCTCGATGAGGCCGAAATGCACGTTGAGGCCGTGCGCGAAGGCGATCGCGGCACCGTCGCGGATGTTCGGCGCGATCTCGTTCTTGTAGATGTCGGCCTGCAATTCGTCGGGGGTCGCCATCATCATCAGGTCGGCCCATTTGGCGGCATCGGCGACGCTCATCACCTTGAGCCCGTCGGCCTCGACCTTCTTGGCGGTCGCCGAGCCGGCCTTGAGGCCGATGGCGATCTCCTTGGCGCCGGAATCCTTGAGGTTGAGCGCATGCGCCCTGCCCTGGCTGCCATAGCCGATGATGGCGACCTTCTTGCCCTTGATCAGGTTGAGATCGGCATCACGATCATAATAGACGCGCATTTTTGTTTTCCTTCCCGTTTTTTAAGATCAGAGGCCTTGCGGCCCGGTTTTTGCTCCGAAAAGAGCTAGAAACTGCTGCGTCGCCCGCGCGGCATCGCCGCCGATCGCCGCCTCAGTCAATTCCAGCCGGTCGCCGAGCAGCAGACGGATCTGCACATCCCGGCCAACCAGCCCGAAAAAGGTCCGGAAGGCCATCTCGGCATCCGTAAATTCAAGGAGCCCCGCCTGCCGGCCGGCTTCCAGCACCGGCTTCAGCCGCTTGGCCAGTGCAAAGCGCCCATTCTCCAGCACGACGGCGCCGAGGTTGTCCTTACCCGACCCCGCATGACCAACCGCCACCCTATTGAGCGCGATCGAGGTATCGCTCGAAATGACCATGAGCCAGTCGCTGGCAAAGCGCTCGAGGCTCGCCGTCAGCGAGGCAAGGTCGAGCCCCTTCCCGTCAACCTGCGCCACCCGCACCTTCGACGCCTGCCACTGCACGGTCGCCGTCAGCAGCCCGTCGCGGTCGCCGAACCATTTGTAGAGCGTTTCCTTGGAACAGCTCGCGCGGCGGGCCACGGCGGTCATGGTCAGGTTGTCGCCGTCTTCGACCAGCAGCCGCAGTGCCGCATCCAGGACGGCCTGCTGCCGCTCCGTCAGCGTCTCGCTGTTGTCGATGTCGGGCACGATGTGCAACACGCTCTTCCCTCGCGGACGGCCAAGCCAGTCATTTTCGGCAGCCGTACCGTACGTTACGGTTCGCTTCCTCCTCTATGGCCTATTGCACCGAACCTTGCAAGCCCTATTTCTCTTCGGACGGCTTCGCTGCCGTTATCCTAAGGGGAGAAACATGTTGGCCGGTTTGCTGGCCTTGGCCATAGCCGCCGTGTTCACCGGCGCGGCGATCTATGTCAGCGTGGCCGAGCAGCCGGCACGGTTGCGGCTGGATGACAGGTCCCTGCTCCAGGAATGGCAGCCTTCCTACAAACGCGGTGCGGCCATGCAGGCATCGATCGCCATCGTCGCCTGCGTTCTCGGCCTTGTCGCCTGGTGGCAGACCGGCGGGCTTGCCTTTCTCAGCGGCGCGGTGACGATCATCCTGCCCTGGCCGTGGACCCTTGTTGTGATGATGCCGACCAATCGAGTGCTGGAGGCAATGGACCCGGAAGCGGCCAATCCGCTGGCCAGAGCGCTGATCGTCAGATGGGGCAATCTGCACCTAGTTCGCGCGGCGCTCGGTGTGCTGGCGACGCTGTCTTTTCTCTGGGGCAGCCATCTGCCTTGACCCGCCAGGCCGGGCTCGTCCCTGCGGAATCAGTCCGCGGCAGGCGGATGGCGCAGCCGGCCGAGCAGTGCCGAGACCGTGCTCAACTCATCCGGCGAGAGCTTGGCACCCACCAGTTCGGCGATCGAACGTCCGTAGACCGCCCACATCCGGCGGCGCGTCTCACGTCCCCTGGCCGTGATGCGAATGGTTTGCCCACGGCCGTCATCGGCCACCGGCAGTTTCTCGACCAGCCCGTCGGCCTCGAGCCGGGCCAACAGCCGCGAGATGTTGTATTGCGCGAACAGGGTGCGTTCGATCAATTGAAACGGCCGCAAGCCGTCCTCGCCCGCCTCGGCAAGCTCGTGCAGCACATCGTACCAGGCGAGCGGCGGTAGGCCGCCCTCCTTCAGCGCGTCTTCGGCCCGTTCCATCAGTTGGCGCGAAACCCGCATCAGGCGGGCCCAGACCTTGATGGCATCCGGCGAAGGCATGGCTGTCTCTGTCATGGCCGCATCATAAGAGATAGATGCAGATGCATCAAGCTTGACGATCAATGCATATGCATCTACATAAATGCAATTGCATCGATGTTGAAAGGCACATTCCTATGAAACCCGCCGACACCCTCGTTCTCGTCAGCCATCCGCTCTGCCCCTATGTCCAGCGCGCCGCGATCTCGCTGGCCGAGAAAGGTGTGCCCTTCGAGCGGATCGACATCGACCTTGCCGACAAACCGGCCTGGTTCAAGGCGCTCTCGCCGCTCGGCAAGGTGCCATTGCTGCGCGTAAGGCAAAATGGCGACGAGACGATAGTCTTCGAATCCGCGGTCATCCTCGAATTCCTCGAGGAAACGCAGGCCAGTCCCCTCCACCCCGCCGACCCTTATGCCCGCGCCCGGCACCGTGCCTGGATCGAGTATGGCTCAGCCATCCTCAACGCCATCGGCCGGTTCTATTCAGCGCCGAGCGAGGCTGGATTCCTCGCCGAGTCCAGCGCGCTGTCGGCGATGTTTGACTGCCTTGAGGCTGAACTCGCTAACGATACCCTGCGGAGCGGGCCATGGTTCGCTGGCAGCCGCTTTTCCCTCGTCGATGCCGTTTACGGTCCGGTCTTCCGCTACCTCGACGCTTTCGACCGGATCGGCGATTTCGGCATCCTGGACGGCAAGCCGCTTGTCCAGGCCTGGCGCAAAGCATTGAGCGACCGCCGGTCAATCGGGCAAGCCGTGGCGCCGGACTATCCGCAGCGCCTGCATGCTTTCCTGTGGGCGAAGGGGTCTTTTCTATCGAGCCTCATTCGGCAACGCGATCCGGCCAGCGCGCTTCGGCAAGCCCAGCTCGCCTGAACGGATCGATCACCGTGCCGGTCACCATCGAGGCCAGGAACCGCGGCGCCGGCGGAATCTTGGCAATCGTCGCCACCAGCCTGTCGCGGATGAAAGGCAGCGCCACGGAGTCCGACTGGTAGAAGGGCGTGAATGCCAGCGACAGCGCCTGGAAGGCCCGCACATGCCAGCGCCGCGCTTTCGCATAGCCTTCGAGAGCAGCCTCGACGCTGCCCGTTCGGGCCAGCGCATGGCTGAGCGCCGCGGCGTCGAGCAGCGCCATGTTGGCGCCCTGGCCAAGCTGCGGACTGGTCGAATGCGCGGCGTCGCCGACCACGGCCAACCGCCGGCCAACCGGAGACTTCATCGTGTGATGGCCATAGCGGGCCAGCGAGAGCTGGTCGAAACTGCCGATCTGGCTGGTGAACGCCTCGGCTTGCGGCCACAGCCGCACCACCCGCTCCTTCCAGGCATCGATGCCAAGGTTGCGCACGGCATCGGCATCCGCCGTTTTCAGGCTCCAGAAGAAGGCCGCCATCCTTTCGGCATCGGGTTCCGGCCGGCCGATCGGCAGCACGCCGATCATCACGCTGGCCTTGTCGTAGCGCTGCAAAAGCGCGTGCTCGTCAAAGCCCTCGCCTCGCCAATCCAGCGATGCCCAGAATGCGCCATAGGTGAGTGGTCGTGGCGCCCCGGCATTGCCGGCGCACTGCCGCAGTTTCGAACGCGAACCGCTGGCGTCGACGACAAGATCGAACGGCCCCGCCCTTCGTCCATTGCCACGGACCAGCGTCGCCCGGTCGCCGGTGTCCAAAGCCTCGATTTCGACGCCGGTTTCGATGGCGATGGTCTCACGCCGGGCAGCGCGAAACAGCACGCCGAACAGAGCCGCCCGGTGCACCGCAAGCCGAAGCGACCGCCGTTCTGGGCGTCGTAGCGGACGTCGAGCACGGTGCGGCCGGTCGAGGCATCGGCGCCATGCAGCCGGTCGATCCTGCTGCCCAGTGCCATGATGTCGTCGAGCAGGCCGAGATCGGCAAGCACCGTCAATCCGGTCGGCTGCAGGATCAACCCGGAGCCGACCGGCTTCGGTTCCTCAAAGCGCTCGAAGATGGTGACGCGGTGCCCGGTACGTCTGAGATAGAGCGCCATGGCCAGCCCAGCCGGACCGGCGCCTGCAATTGCGATATCGTAGGAAATGCCGTTGCCCCCAAGCCGCACTGGCCGGGACAATCCTTCAGCCGCCGGATGAAATCAAGTCGCGATACCGAATGCTAACCGGCTGGGTCAAGCCTGTGTCGAATCAAAGGAAGTGCGCGCGTCGCGCACCGCGTCGTGGTTGTTTTCAGCCCAATTCAACAAATGCTGCAAAGCGTCGAACATCGAGCGCCCAAGGTCGGTCAGGCTGTATTCGACACTGGGCGGCTTGGTCGGAAACACCTCGCGACGTACATAGCCGTCGCGCTGCAGATCATAGAGCGTCTGGGTCAGCATGCGCTGCGAAATGTCGGGAACCAGCCGCCGCAGCTCGCCGAAGCGATAGGGCTGCTCTGCCAGCGCCGCCGTCAACAGCGAGCTCCATTTGCCATTGAGCCCCTGGATGACGTCACGGACCGGGCAATCGGCAATGTTTCCGCCTTCGGTCATCGCTTTGTAGACTTCGAGTTTGGATTTCAGATTGACGGTCCGGCTGTCCATGACTGGTTCCCTGCGTGTGCCTACCTCCCCAAAAACTGCCTTCTTTACGGCGGTGCGTCAATTCCTATTTTAGTGCTGGTCTCTTTTTGAGACCACCACCCGAACCGCCCTTCCGGCGCAATGTCAGGATCCTCCATGACCGCAACTCTTCTCGTCACCGGCGCGTCCGGCCAACTCGGCCGCAGCGTCATCAACCATCTGCTGGACACATTAGAGGTGCCGGCGGCCCGGATCATCGCCACGACCCGCACGCCCGCCAATCTTGCCGACCTGTCAGCGCGCGGCGTCACCGTTCGCGAGGCTGATTTCGACGATCAAGCCTCGCTCGCCAAAGCCTTCGCCGGCGCCGACCGGGCGCTCATCATTTCGACCAACGAGCTGGCGATCCAGGGAAAGCGGCGCGAACAGCAGCTTGCCGCCGTGGCGGCGGCTAGGCAGGCTGGCGTCGGCCACCTGCTCTACACCTCGCTGCCCAACACGGAGCCGGGTTCGCCGGTGCTCTTTGCGCCCGACCATTACGACACCGAACAGGCGATCAAGGCCAGCGGCATCCCCTACACGATCTTCCGCAATGGCTGGTACGACGAGAACCTGTTCATGGCGATGCCGCAGATCCTCGCTTCGGGCCAATGGTATACGTCCGCGGCCGACGGCGCCATTTCCTATGGCGCGCGTGACGATCTCGCCGCCGCCATAGCCGCGGGGCTGGCGTCGGACAACACCGAAAGCAAGACGTATACGCTGACCGGCCCCAGGGCCTATACGTCAGCCGAAGTCGCGGCACTTGTCACCGAAGTCACCGGCAAGCCGATCCAGGTCATTCAGCTCTCGGACGAAGCCTTGACCGAGGGGATGAAGAGCGCAGGCCTTCCCGAGCCCATCGCCCGGCTTCTCGTGTCCTTCGACGCCGCCACGCGCGCCGGCGACCTTGGCATGGTAACGGACTCGATAGAGACACTTTCCGGCCGGAAGTCAGTACCGCTGAAGCAGTTCCTCGAGGCCAACAAGTCCGCATTGGCAGGCTGAAACCAGCGCGGCGGGAAGTCTTTCTCCCGCCGCGCTATTTCGGCGTTTTGACCAGCCCGAGCCGCACCAGGCTTTCCGCGGTGGCGGCCAGCGCGTCCTCGCGCGAGCGCGGCGCCCAGCCGAGCATGCGCACCGCCTTGGCGCCGGTGGCGTTCTTGACCTTGCCGAGTTCCGTCACGAGTTGCGCGGCTTCCGCGTTGAACAGCCCCACACCCGCACCAACCAATCGGGAAGCTCCCGCGTCGTGACCCGCGAGGCGGCAGCGCCGAGCCGCGTTTTCACCGTCTGGGCGATCTCCCGCACGGTCATGAAATCGCCGGCAACGGCCAGGAAACGCTCGCCACTGGCGGCGGGATTGGTCATTGCGCGCACATGCAGGTCCGCCACGTCGCGCGCGTCGACCACACCGAAGGACAGGCGCGGCAACCCAGGTATGGCACCATTCAGCATGCGCTGAACAAATTCGGTGGAGGTCGAATGGTCGGACCCGAGCACTGGTCCGAAAATGCCGACCGGATTGACGACGGCCAACTCCAGCTTGCCACCCTCGGCGGCGATGAAATCCCAGGCCGCGCTTTCGGCGAGCGTCTTCGACTTCACATAGGCGCTGACCTTGGCCGTTGGATCGGTCCAGCTCTCCTCGGTGAAGGGCCGGCCGCCGGGCGGCATCTTGCCATAGCCGATGGCGGCGAAGGACGATGTCAGCACGACGCGTTTGACGCCGGCGTCTCGCGCCGCCCTGAGCACGCGCAAGGCGCCTTCGCGAGCCGGGATGATCAGGTCATCCTGATGCTTCGGCACACCGGGCGGGAACGGTGACGCGACATGCAGGACATAGTCGCAGCCGGCGATAGCGTCGGGCCAGCCGGCATCGCTCATGAGGTCGGCGATGGCAAAGGAAAGCCTGTCGCCCGGCTCGCCGCCGCCGGCCTTGAGCATGGCGATAACGTCGGCTTCGCGCTTGGCGGCGCGCACCGTCGTGCGCACGCGATAGCCCGCCTTCAGCAGGGCAAGAATACAATGTGCACCGAGGAAACCCGATCCGCCTGTGACAAGCACCAATTCGCCGCCCATCTCAGCCTCCCCGTTCAGGCCGAGGCGATCGACCTCGTCAGATCGCCACCTGCGTGCCGATTTCTACCACACGGCCGGTCGGGATCTGGAAATACTCCGTCGCATCCGCCGCCGTGCGCGCCAGGCCGATGAACAGCCGGTCCTGCCATAGCGGCATGCCGGAATTGGGCGAGGCCTTGAGCGAGCGCCGCGACAGGAAGAAGGACGTCGTCATGATGTCGAACTTCCAGCCCTGCTTGCGGCAGATCGCCAGTGCGCGTGGAATGTTGGGCTGTTCCATATAGCCGAAAGTCAGCGTCACCCGCATGAACAGCTCGTTGACCGTCTCCATCTTGACGCGCTCGCTGTCGGGCACCACCGGCTGAGGGGCAGTCACCACCGAAAGGATAACGTTCTGCTCGTGCAGAACCTTGTAGTGCTTGAGGCTGTGCATCAAGGCGGTCGGCGCACTGAGCGGATCGCTGGTCAGGAACACCGCGGTGCCGGATACCAGCTGCGGCTTCTTCTTCAGCAGATTGCCTGCAAGGAAATCGAGCGGGATCTCGTTGCGGCGCGTCTTGTTGAAGAGATAGCGGCTGCCGCGCACCCAAGTCCACATGCCCAGCACGATGGTGAAGGCCACGACCAGCGACGCCCAGCCGCCTTCGAACACCTTGACGATGTTGGAGGCGAAGAAGCCGACATCGATGAAGGCGAACAGCACGGTGAGCGGGATCGCCACCGACAGCTTCCACTTCCAGATACGGGTCATGATCACATAGAGCAGCACCGTCGTCACCAGCATGTTGCCGGTTACCGAGATGCCGTAGGCGGAGGCCAGCTTGCTCGATTCGCCGAAGCCGACCACCAGCATCATCACCACCAGGGCCAGCAGAAGATTGACGCGCGGCATGTAGATCTGGCCGGACTGCTTTTCCGATGTGTGCAGGATTTCCAGCCGCGGCAACATGTTGAGCTGCACCGCTTGGCGGGTCAGCGAAAAAGCCCCTGAAATGACCGCCTGGCTGGCGATGACGGTAGCCGCCGTCGCCAGCACCACCATCGGGATCAGCGTCCAACCCTCGTTCATCTCGAAGAACGGGTGCCCGACCACACCGTTCTTCGCCAGCACGAAGGCGCCCTGCCCGGCATAATTCAACAGCAGGCAGGGGAACACGATCGAAAGCCAGGCAAGCACGATCGGCTTGCGGCCGAAATGGCCGAGATCGGCATAGAGCGCTTCCGCGCCGGTCACGGCAAGGAAGATGGCGCCGATGGTGACGAAGGCGACGTCGGGCGAATGGATCAGGAAGGCGACGATATAGTGCGGACTGATCGCCCACAGGATTTCCGGATCGGCGATGATGTGCTTGAGACCGGAAAGGCCGATGGCCAGGAACCAGATCGCGGTCACCGGGCCGAAGACCAGCCCCACGCCACCGGTACCGAAACGCTGAACCGCGAATACCATGGCGAGGATGACCAGCGTCAGCGGCACGACATAGGGCTGGAAGGTGGGGGTGACGACATTCATGCCCTCGACCGCCGACAGCACCGAAATCGCCGGCGTGATGACCGCGTCGCCGAAAAACAGCGAGGCGCCGACGATGCCAATGCCGAGCATCAGCGCCGAGCGCTTCGGAAAACTGCCGCGGGCCAGCGCCATCAGCGACAGCACACCGCCCTCGCCGCGATTGTCGGCGCGCAGCACGAACATGATGTATTTGATGGTGACGATGATCGTCAGCGACCAGATGATCAGCGACAGAACACCAAGAATGTCGCCACGGTCGGCAACTTGCCCGCCCGACGACGCGACCAGCGCCTCGCGGAATGCATAGATCGGGCTGGTGCCGATATCGCCATAGACCACGCCGAGTGCGCCCAGCATCAACACCTTGGTGCTGTGCTGTTCGATTTCGGGATGGCTCGATTGGTCGACGGGTTCTGCCTCACTACCAGCACTGGCAAGGGCCATGTACGACACTCCGATAAACGCGCGGTGCTCTACGCTTGCTGCAATGCAATATCAAGTGCCGTAACGTTATGGCACTCATGTTGGCGGCGCGGCTTCTTGTGGGCGAATTCGAGCGAATGCCGGTCAATGCGACATTCGCGGGCTCATGTCCGGACCCATGGCAAAACCCGCGGGACGGCGAGCACGTGTCTGTTAAATGGCGACCTGCGTGCCGATTTCAACGACGCGGCCGGTCGGGATCTGGAAATACTCCGTCGCATCGGCCGCCGAGCGCGCCAAGCCGATGAACAGCCGGTCCTGCCACACCGGCATGCCTGAATTGGGCGAAGCTTTCAGCGACCGTCGCGACAGGAAGAACGACGTCGTCATGATGTCGAACTTCCAGCCCTGCTTGCGGCAGATCGCCAGCGCGCGCGGGATGTTGGGCTGTTCCATGTAGCCGAAGGTCAGCGTCACCCGCATGAACAACTCGTTGACCGTCTCCATCTTGACGCGTTCGCTGTCGGGCACGACGGGCTGCGGCGCGGTCACCACCGAAAGGATGACGTTCTGCTCGTGCAGAACCTTGTAGTGCTTGAGGCTGTGCATCAGGGCGGTTGGCGCGCTGAGCGGATCGCTGGTCAGGAACACCGCGGTGCCGGACACCAGTTGCGGCTTCTTCTTCAACAGATTGCCGGCCAGGAAATCGAGCGGGATTTCGTTGCGGCGGGTCTTGTCGAAGAGATAGCGGGTGCCGCGTATCCACGTCCACATGATCAGCCCCATCAGGCAGGCAACGGTGATCGAGACCCAGCCGCCTTCCACGATCTTCACGACATTGGCCAGGAAGAAGCCGCTGTCGATGACGCCGAACAGCAGGGTCAGCGCCAGGGCCAGCGCCAGCTTCCATTTCCACATCTTGCGCATCACCACGAACAGCAGGATCGTCGTCATCAGCATTTCGCCGGTCACCGAGATGCCATAGGCGGACGCCAGCGAACTCGAACTGCCGAAACCGACGACCAGCAGCATCACCCCCATCGCGATGAGCAGGTTGACACGCGGCATGTAGATCTGCCCGGACTGCATTTCCGACGTATGCTGCACCTCGATGCGCGGCAGAAGATTGAGCTGCACCGCCTGGCGGGTCAGCGAAAAAGCCCCTGAAATGACCGCTTGGCTGGCAATGACCGTCGCGGCCGTTGCAAGTCCCACCATCGGCATCAGTGCCCAGTCAGGCAACATCTGGAAGAACGGATTGGTCGGTTTCCCGCCATGGGCGAGCACAAAGGAGCCCTGCCCGAAATAGTTGAGCAGCAGGCAGGGGAAAACCACGGAAAACCATGCCAGCACGATCGGCTTGCGTCCGAAATGGCCGAGATCGACATAAAGCGCCTCAGCCCCGGTTACCGCCAGGAACACGGCGCCGACGGTGACAAAGGCGGCGGTCGGTGTGCTGGCCAGATAAGCGACCGCGTAATAGGGATTGATGGCAAGCAGGACCGATGGATCATCCTTCAAATGATAGATGCCGGCAACGCCGATGGCAAGGAACCACAGCGCCGTCACCGGCCCGAACACCGCCGCCACCTTTCCCGTGCCGAAGCGTTGCACGGAGAACAGGATGGCAAGGATGACCAGCGTGATCGGCACGACATAGGCGCCCAGCGTTGGGGTCACCACGGTAAGGCCTTCGACCGCCGACAGCACCGAGATGGCCGGCGTTATGATCGAATCGCCGAAAAACAGCGCCGCGCCGCAAAGGCCGATCACAAGGATCAGCCGGGCGCCTTTGGGATAGGCGCTGCGTGCCAACGACATCAGCGACAGCGTGCCGCCTTCGCCCTTGTTGTCGGCACGAAGCACGAAGGCGACGTATTTGATGGTCACGATGATCGTCAGCGCCCAGACGATCAGCGACAGCACGCCAAGCACGTGAACGCGCGTTGCGATGCCGGGCGAAGCGTGAAGCGCCTCTCGGAAGGCGTAGATGGGACTCGTGCCTATGTCGCCATAGACGACACCGAGCGCGCCCAGCATCAGAACCTTGGTGCTGTGCTGCTCGACCGCGGCATGGCTCGATTGCTCGACGGTTTCAGCCTCGCTCCCGCTATTGGCAAGGGCCATCGACCACTCTCCGACTAGCGCGCGGTGCTTTATCCATGCTGCGACACGATATCAAATGCACGCGATGGCTGCCATACCAGTACGAAGCATTACCCCTACCAGCCGCAAGCCCTGAGAAACCGCCCCACCGTGCCGGCCATGCCATACTCCAATGCGTCGGCTGTCAACCCATGTCCGATCGACACTTCGGCCAATGCCGGAATGCGCTTTGCCAGCGCGGGCAGATTGGCCACCGTCAGATCGTGCCCGGCATTGACCTGGAGGCCGGCGGCAAATGCCACGTCAGCGGTTTTTCCCAGCCTTTCCAATTCCTTGGCCGCCTTACCGGAATCGGAATGGTAGCTGCCATAAGGGCCAGTATAGAGTTCGATACGATCGGCGCCCGTATCGCGCGCGGCCCCTATGCCGACGGGATCGGCGTCGGAAAACAGCGAGACCCTGAAACCGCCCTTCTTCAGACGCTTGACGATCGGCGCCAGGAACGCCGCATCGGCGATAAAGTTCCAGCCGTGGTCGGAGGTTGCCTGTGAGGGATCGTCGGGCACCAGCGTCACCTGCTCAGGCTGGTGCTTCTCCACAAGCGCCAGGAAATCCTCGTTTGGGTAGCCCTCGATGTTGAATTCCGCCTGCGGGAATTCGTCGTCGATCAGCGCCCTGATCTGGGGCAGGTCGGAATGCCGGGTGTGACGTTCGTCGGGGCGCGGATGCACCGTCAGCCCATGCGCTCCGGCGGCAAGGGCAAGGCGGCCGACGCCGATTACGCTGGGCCATGGCAGGTCGCGCCGGTTGCGCAGCATGGCGATGGCGTTGAGGTTGACGGAAAGCTTGGCGGGCATGGGCTGGCGTCCGTGAAACAGGCTATCGAGGCGCGCCACGCTCATTCGTTCCGGCACGGCGCATTTGAGACGGCACATCTATAGCGTCTTTAACGGGAACAGATAGGGCCTTTCCGGTGTTCCAGAAGACCAACATACTCCACGAAAAGGAGGCGCTACCTTGAATTTCCTCCAATCCGTGCCGGCGATCCGCCGCATCGATACCAGCCGCGACGACCTCTTTGCCATCGATGTGGTTGGCCATGTCTCGGCCGCCGATGCCGAGAACCTGTTTGGCCTGCTCGAGGCGGCCTATTTGCTCCATCAGAGAATCGACGTGGCCGTGCGCATAGTCGATCACGAGGGCGTCGACTGGGCGGACATCTCCGATGAGACCATCAAGAAGGGTGCCGTCCACGCATTGGAACATATTGGCCGTTGCGCGGCGATCGGCGCCCCTGACTGGACGCCGAACGCACGGCGCGCCTTGCCCGCTTCGTCGCCCGTCGAATTCAGGCATTTCAAGATCGAGGACGAAGCTGCTGCCTGGGAATGGCTCGGGGCGCGACCGACGGGCCAGGAGGCCACGGCCGCTCCAGAAAAAGGATGAAACGGTTTTCCACCTACCCGCCGACCCCTTCTATCTGACGATCGTCAGTCGTTCAGCGGCCCGGGTGATGGCTGTATAAAGCCAACGCTGGCGCGTTTCCTTGAAGGCCCAGCTTTCGTCGAATAGCACGATCTCGTTCCACTGCGAACCCTGCGCCTTGTGCACGGTCAGCGCATAGCCATAGTCGAAATCATCGAAGCGCTTCTTCTGCTGCCAGGGGAGTTCGGCGTCCGGATCCTCGAACGCCGCCTTGAGCAGCTTGATCTTGGCGACGCCACGATCCGGATCGTCCTCCTCGGGCGACACCAGAAGGTTGATGCCGGGCTTCACCGTCTCGCGCGACGAGGTCATCACCTTCCACAGCGAGCCGTTGAGCAGGCCTTTGGCTGGGTCGTTGCGCAGGCACACCAGCTTGTCGCCCGCTTGTGGGTAATCCGCATTGAAGCCCTTCAACTCGCGCAGGCGCTGGTTATAGCGCCGCCGCGTCCGGTTGGTGCCGACCAGCACCTGATCAGCCCTCAGCACCAATTCCTGGTTGACGTCTTCCTTGCCGATCACCTGCGCGCTGCCATAGTCGCCGCGCATGAATTCGCGGCCCTCGCGCACATCGAGCGCCAGCCGCAGGATCGGATTGTCGCGCGCCTGCCGGTGGATCTCGGTCAGCAAAAAGTCGGGCTCGTGATCGGTGAAGAAGCCGCCGCCCGAGATCGGCGGCAACTGGCCGGGATCGCCCAGCACCAGGATCGGCGTGCCGAAACTCATCAGGTCACGGCCGAGCTGTTCGTCGACCATCGAGCATTCGTCGATGACGACCAGTTTCGCGCGCGAGATCGGGCTCTGCCGGTTGAGCGAAAAGGTCGGCGACATCGACGTCTTGCCGGTCACCTCGTCGGCCACCGATTCCTCGCCCTTGGGCCTATAGATCAGCGAATGGATGGTGCGGGCGTTGACCGCGCCCTTGGAGCGCAGCACTTGCGCCGCTTTGCCGGTGAAGGCGGCGAACTGCACCTGGCCGTCAACATGTTCGGCGAAATAGCGCGCCAGCGTCGTCTTGCCGGTGCCGGCATAGCCGAACAGCCGGAACAGCTGCGGCTTGCCGGTCTTCAGCCAGCGGGCGACCGCTTGCAGCGCCTCATCCTGTTGGGGTGAAAATTCCATCTAATCGTGTGACCGGATTCGCGAGGCAAACACAAGATAGCCGCCACCAGCATCGACATAGCGGGCGGCGAACTCCCCCCGTGGTTCCAGGCTATCAGCCGCAATCAAGAACGTAAAGGGAACGAAACAGCCTGCATTCAGTTGGCAGCGCGCGGGTCGTTGTCCAGCAGGATCGGCTTGCCATGCGGCGTGGCGTGCGCGGCACGCTCCCAGGCCCGCGCCATCGCATCGACGTCAGGCTTGGCGGCCAGCCCCTTGGAAGCAAGCAGGGTTTCAAGCGCCGTCAGCCAATGCTCGTAGTAATCATGGCCGTCCGCCGCGGCATCTGGCTTCTTCACCTCGGCGGACAGGGCATCCGCCCACTCGCTCCACGAAAACAGGCCCTTGTCGTGCAGCGCCACCGTCATGGCGAAGGCTTCGGCCTGCCATGGCTCGGCGAAAACCGGTGCGTCGAGGCCGGTGGGCAATCCGGTGGCAGGCCCCTTCACTTCACGCCGGTTCAAGATAGCTCTCCCAGGCGTCGATCGAGACGGTCAGTGTCGGGTCGGCGCCCTCGCCCCAGATTTCCGTGCCGTCGAAAACCACGGTATAGACCCATTGCGGATTCTCGCCCTGCCCATGCGCGTTGCTGTCGGGGAAGACGAAGCCGTCGCGCACGGCCTCGATCGTCCCGTTCTTGTCGCGCGCATAGCGCGGCAGCCTGGTATGGCCGGTCGGATTGAAGTTTTTGGTCCGCACCGAATCACCAGCCTTGAAGCGCGGCGCTGTCTCGACCGGCCGATCACACGGACCGCCCTTGGCCAGCACAGCCGGAACGTTTTCCGCCTTCAGCACCCGTTTCGGAGTCGCCGCCGGATCGATCGCCTCGCCTGCCCCGAGGTCGCGTTCGCTGACGAAGCCGTGCCGCTTGAGCAGGATCTCCAGTGCCTTGATCCAGATCTGATAGTAGCTGGAGCTGTAATAGTCGGCCGGATGCAGCGATTCCCGCGCGTGCCGGCTCTCGTCGATGTTCCAGGCGCCCATGCCGCCAGCGCAGAGCGTCACGCCGAGCGCCCGCCGCTCCCATGGAGCATGGAAATAGGGTTCATCCTTTTCGGGCGCGACCGGCCCGAACCCCATCTGTCCGCCGAGATCTTGCGGCCCGTTCATGCCCGTTGACTCGCCAGCGCGGTGCCGATCATGGCATCGCGGCTCACCAGTTCCGCCAGCCGCTCCTCGCTCCAGCCTTCGGTGCCCTCCGGCCGCATTGGCACGACGAGATAGCGCAGTTCCGCCGTCGAATCCCAGACGCGTATCTTCGTCCCGGCCGGCAGCACCAGCCCGAATTCCTCGAGCACGCCGCGCGGATCGATCACCGCGCGCGACCGATAGGGCGGCGCCTTGTACCACACCGGCGGCAAGCCAAGCACCGACCACGGATAACAGGAACACAGCGTGCAGACGACGAGGTTGTGGGTGTCCCCGGTGTTGAACACCGCCTGCATGTGCTCGCCTTGCCGGCCGGTATAGTTCAGCGATTCGATTGCCCGCGTCGCGTCGCGCTTCAGCCACTCGGCAAAAGCGGGATCGCTCCAGGCCTTGGCCACTACCCTGGCACCGTTGCGCGGGCCGATCTTCGTCTCGTAGGTATCGACGATGACGTCGATCGCGGCCGGATCGATCAGCCCCTTGCGGATCAGGATGGTTTCCAGCGCCCGCACCCGCGCGGCAAACGGATCGAGTTCGTTGTCGTGGTCATGATCGTGGGACATGGCCGCAAATTACGGTTCCGATCCGCCGGCCGCAAGCTCCATGGCTTGGGCCAACAGGGACCGGAGCTTTGTCCGCCCGCTACTCGGCGGCCGTCTTCTGTGGCTCGCCCGGGATGTCGTCATTGGTGCCGAACAGCGAAGGCTGATCGCCCTCTTCGACCAGATGCAACTCGGCTTTGCGCTTCGGCATGAGCCCGACCAGCCAGCCCGAGAAATTCTCCATGTAGACATAGATCACCGGCGTCACGAACAAAGTCAGCGCTTGCGAAGCGAGCAAGCCACCGACAACGGCTACGCCCAGCGGCTGGCGAAGTTCCGCGCTGGCGCCGGTGCCGAGCGCGATCGGGAACGTGCCCATCAGTGCTGCCAGCGTCGTCATCATGATCGGCCTGAACCGCATCAGGCAGGCCTTGTGGATCGAATCCGTGGCCGACATGCCTTCTCGTCGCAGTTCAAGCGCGACATCGACCATCATGATGCCGTTCTTCTTGACGATGCCGATCAGCATCAGGATGCCGATCACCGCGATGACGGACAGATCCATGCCGGCGAAGCGCAAGGCGACAACCGCCCCGAGCACAGCCGACGGCAGGCCCGTCAAGATGGTGAGCGGGTGGATGAAGCTCTCATACAGAATGCCGAGCACGATATAGATGGTCAGGATGGCGCCGCCGACCAGCAGGCCCTGGTTGGCGAGCGAATCCTGGAAGGTCTTGGCCGTGCCGGCGAAGGTCGTGGAGATCGCTGCCGGCATGCCGATCTGTTCTTTCAGCGCGTCGATGCGTTTCACACTGTCGCCCAGCGCCACGCCCTGCGGCAGGTTGTAGGAGATGGTCACGGCCGGAAGCTGGCCGAGCTGATTGACCGTCAAGGCGCCGGCCGTGCGATCGACCCGGGCGAAGGCGCCGAGCGGCACCAGGCTGCCGCTCGCCGTCCGCATCTGGATGGCGAGCATCCGCTCCGGCGACCATTCGATCTTGGGATCGAGTTCGGTGATGACTTCGTAGCTGTCGGCCGAGCCGAAGATCGTTGAAACCTGGTCGGTGCCGAACCCGCCATAAAGCGCCGAGCGGAGCGTGTCGGTGTCGATGCCGAGCTGCGCGGCCTTGTCGCGATCCACCACCAGCGACGCCTGCAACGCATTGTTCTGCAGGTCGCTGGTGACATCGGCGAAGGTCGCATGGTCGGCCGCCATCGCGTCATTCATCTTCTGCGCCCAGATATCGGTCTGTCCGGTATCGAGGCCCTGAACCACGAGCTGGTAGGCACTGGCCGACGACCGCGAACCGAGCCGCAGATTCTGCACCGGCTGCATGTAGGTCTCGATGCCCGCCACGCCGGCCAGTTGCTTGCGCAGGTCCGAAAGCACCTTCTCGATATCGGGACGCAGGTCCTTGCCCTTGAGCTGGACGAAGAGCTGCCCCTGGTTGAGGGCATTGTTGCCACTGCCCGCCGACCACGCCACGTGGTCGACATAGGGCGACCTCGAGAACACGCTGGCCACCTGCCCTTGCAGCTTGGCCATGGCGTCGAACGAAATGTCCTGGCGCGCGATCGTGGTCACCGAAATCTGGCCGATATCCTCCTGCGGGAAGAAGCCCTTCGGCGAGACCTCGATCAGCCACACCGAGGCTGCCGCGGTGCCGATGAAGACGAGGAACACCAGGAAGGTGTGCCGTAGGCAGAAGCTCAGGATCCAGTCATAGCCGCGCGTGATGAAATCGCGCTTGTGGCCGGCGCCGTGCGCCTCGCGGTCGGCCTTGGTCACCGACAGCAGCCGCGAGCACAGCATCGGCGTCAGCGTCAGCGACACGAACATCGAGGCCAGGATGGCGACGGTCACCACCACGGCGAACTCGTTGAAGATGCGCCCGATCACGCCGCCCATCAGGAGCACCGGGATGAACACCGCCACCAGCGAGATCGAGATCGAGATGATGGTGAAGCCGATCTCGCGCGCGCCCTTCAGCGACGCATCGAAGGCCGACAGCCCGTCCTCTTCCATGTGGCGGAAGATGTTTTCGAGCATCACGATGGCATCGTCGACGACGAGGCCGACGGCGAGCGTCAGGCCCATCAGCGAGATGTTGTCGATGGAAAAGCCGAACAGGAACATCGCGCCGAGCGTGGCGATCAGCGAGATCGGCACCGCCACGGCCGGGATGATGGTCGCCGTCACCCGGCGCAGGAACACGAAGATCACCAGGACCACCAGCGCGATGGTCAACAGCAGCGTGAACTGCACGTCGTCGACGGCCTGGCGGATCGAGCTCGAGCGGTCGTTGAGCAGCTTGATCTGGGCGGCGGCCGGCATCTGGTCCTGGAAGGACGGCAGCATCGCCTTGACCTTGTCGACGACATCGACCGTATTGGCGTCGGGCTGGCGTTGCACGGCCATGATGATCGCGCGGGTACCTTCGTACCAGCTTGCGGTCGTGGTGGTCTGCACCGAATCGACGACACGGGTCACCTCGCCCAGCCGCACCGGATGACCGTTCTTGGTGGCGATGATGAGGTTGGAGAAGCCGGCTGCATCGGTAAGCTGCGTGTTGGCGGTGATGGTCAGCTGCTGCTTGTTGTTCTGCAGCACGCCGAGCGGCGTGTTGCTGTTGGCCGAAGCCACAGCCGCTTGCAGCTGATCGATAGAAATGCCCCGCGCGGCAAGGGCGGTCGGATCGATCTGGATGCGCACTGCGTATTTCTGCTGGCCGAAGATCGACACCTGCGCGACGCCGTCGATGGTCGACAGCGACGGCGAGATGACGTTTTCGGCGAAGGCATCGAGGTCGGTCAGCGGAACCGTATCGCTGACCAGCGACATCAGCAGGATAGGCGCATCGGCCGGATTGACCTTCCGATAGCTCGGCGGCGACGTCATCTGCGGCGGCAGTGATTTCTGGGTGCGCGCGATCGCGGCTTGCACGTCGGCCGCGGCCGCATCGATATTCCGGTTGAGGACGAATTGGATGGCGATCGAGGTCTGGCCGAGCGCGTTGGTGGTCGAGATGGAATCGATGCCGGCGATGGTGGCGAACTGCTTGATCAGCGGCGTCGCCACCGATGTGGCCATGGTTTCCGGCGACGCGCCAGGCAGCGAGGCCGAGACGTTGACCACCGGAAATTCGGCGCTCGGCAATGCGGCGACCGGCAGGAATTTGTACGCGAACAGCCCGCCCAGCACGAGGGCGAACGACATCAGAAGGGTGGCGACTGGCCTGCGGATGCAGAACTCGGAGATCATTGGCCTGCCTCGCCGGCGTTGCTGGCCTGGGCAACCTTGGGCGCTTCCTTGCCTTCATGCACCGCAGCGCCGTCCTTCAGCCTTGTCTGGCCCTCGGTGACAACCCTCTCGCCGCTTTTCAGCCCCTGGCTGATGGCGCTGTTTTGGCCTTCGGTCAGCGCCACCTGCACTGGCCGCATCTCGACGGTGTTGTCCGGCTTGACCACATAGACGAACGGTCCCTTCTGGCTGGGCTGGACCGCGACGGTCGGAACCGAGGTCATCTGCGGCATGATGCCGGCGTCAAGGACGACATTCACATACTGGCCGGGCCACAAGGAAAGATCGGCATTGGGAATACTTGCCCGTGTGGCGATCGTGCCCGACGCGGTGTCGACGCTGGAATCCACGAAATCGAGCGTCCCCTTGCCGATCGGCGTCGGGTCGCCGCTTTGGGTCAACGTCACCGCGTTCTGCTGCGGATTGGCAAGCGCCTTGTGCAGCAGCGCAAGGTTGCTTTCCGGCAGATTGAAGTTGACCTGCAAGGGGTCCATCTGGGTGATGGTCACCAGTGGCGTCGCCGTGCTGCTGTTACCGTTGCTGACAGTCACGAGGTCGCCGACGGCGACATTCACCGCACCCAGCCTGCCGGCGATCGGCGCGGCGATGGCGGCAAAGCCGAGCTGGACATTGTCCGCGTCGATCGTTGCCTTGTCGGCATCGACGGTCGCCGCCGCCGCCTTCTGCGCGGCAACGGCCTGGTCGTAGGTCTGCTGCGTACCGGCCTGCTTGGCGACGAGGTCCTTGGCGCGCTGAAGGTCGGAATTCGAGCTGGCAAGCAGCGCCTGATCCTTGGCAAGCGCTGCCTGGTCCTTGGCGAGTTGCGCCTTCAGCGCCCGGTCGTCGAGCGAGAACAGGAGGTCGCCTGCCTTCACCATCTGCCCGTCCTTGACGTCGATCGACACGATCTGGCTGGAGACGCGCGCGTTGATGTTGACCACGGCCGGAGAGGAGACAAAGCCGATGGCATAGCGGCGGACCGGAAAGTCCGCCGTCGTTGCCGTCGCCGAAACGATAGAAGCCGAACGGGCACCATTGCCGCCACCGCCCTGTTTGCCGCCCGCCTTGTCGGCTGCCGGCTTGTCTGTCGCGGCGACCTGCTTTGTGCCGATGATCTGCTGGGCCTTGTTCAGCGCGTCCGGCGACAGATAGAGCCAGGCCGCACCCGCACAGGCGACCGCCAGCAACGACAGAATGACTTTTCCACGCATCGACAAAAGACCTCTCCGTTCGACACGCCATAGCCAGGTGGTCGTATTCTAGCGCAATTCACGGCTCATTGCCGCGATTTCGCCGAATAGATAGGACGCGGGTTTGTCGGAAAAGGGCCAAAACACGGCATTACGAAGATTTAATGTGCACTGCACAATAGCTGTGCAGCCGGCTATCATTAACGGCCGGAGGTCGGATGGGCTCCGAAAAATGGTCTCCGAGAGGGCAGCCTTATAATCTACCGCAACATCGGCCAAAGCGTCGCCGCCAGCAGCGCGCCCATGGCGATGTTGAACCATTTCAGCCGCACCGGATCCGAAAGGAAACCGCGCAACGCCGTGCCGAATCCAGCCCAAACCGAGACGCTGGGAAGGTTGACCACGGTGAAAGCCACACCAATCAGAATGACGGACAGGAATGGTCGTTCGGGATTGGTGTAAACGGCCATCGCGGTGATGGCCATCACCCAGGCCTTGGGGTTGACCCATTGGAAAGCCGCTGCATCGATGAACCGCATCGGCCGCGCATCCGTCTCGCCTTTGCCGCTGAGCGAGCGCGACATGGCAATCTTCCAGGCGAGGTACAGCAGATAGACGGCGCCGGCGATCTTCAGCGCGGTGTGCAGTGCGGGAAATGCGGTCAGCACCGCCCCCAGGCCGAGCCCGACGGCCAGGAGCAGCACAAGAAACCCGATACTGATGCCCAGCATGTGCGGCACGCTTCTGACCAGTCCAAAATTCACGCCTGATGCCAGCAGCATAAGGTTGTTCGGCCCTGGCGTGATCGAGGTCACGAAGGCGTAGACAAGCAGTGCGAGGAATGCGTCGAGGGACATGATATCCTCCCAGATACGTCAGTACTATTGTCTCTTTCCGACGGCTGCACAAAAGCCAGTGCCGACCGTTGGTCGCGCCAGTCCTGCACTCGTACAAAAATTCCGATGAGCTAAGTCGGCCTACATCCCCTGCGGGCCGCGGTTCATCGCCGCCACGCCGGTACGGCAGATCTCGACCAGGCCGAGCGGCTTCATGATGGCGATGAACTGGTCGAGCTTGGACCCCTTGCCGGTGATCTCGAAGATGAAATGCTCGGTGTTGGCGTCGATGACGCTGGCGCGGAAAGCGTCGGCCAGGCGCAGCGCCTCGACCCGGGCCTCGCCGGTGCCGGCAACCTTGACCAGCGCCAGTTCCCGCTCCAGCGGCCGCTCCTGCCCGAACTCGTGCGAACGCACGGTGAGATCGACCACGCGGTGCACCGGCACGATGCGCTCGAGCTGATGCTTGATCTGCTCCAGCACATGCGGCGTGCCGCGCGTCACGATGGTGATACGCGACAGGTGTTTTTCATGCTCGGTCTCCGAGACGGTCAGGCTCTCGATGTTGTAGCCACGCCCGGAAAACAGGCCGATGACCCGGGCGAGCACGCCCGGTTCGTTATCGACCAGCACGGAAAGCGTGTGGTTTTCCGGCCGTTCCGTTTCCTTGGCGATGAAGTAGGCGGAACCGGTGGGTTGAAGGTGCTGTGCGTTCATGACATGAATCTCAAATTCTGGATCTAATTATCTGTTTCCGCACGGCTTTTTGACAAGCCCTGCCTTGGCTCGCCGTCTACACCAGTTCCCGGCCTTTGGCGTCGATGGCATTGGCCACGGCCTCGTCGGTCGCCTCGTCGGGCAAAAGCATCTCGTTGTGCGCCTTGCCCGAAGGGATCATGGGGAAGCAGTTGGCGAGTGTCGCCACGCGGCAGTCGAACAGCACCGGTTTCCTGACCGAGATCATCTCCTTGATCGCGTCGTCGAGTTCGTCGGGCTTGTCGCAGCGAATGCCGTGGCCGCCATAGGCCTCGGCCAGCTTGACGAAGTCCGGCATCGCCTCGGTGTAGGAATGCGACAGCCGGTTGCCGTGCAGCAGCTGCTGCCACTGCCGCACCATGCCCATATACTGGTTGTTGAGGATGAAGATCTTGATCGGTGCGTCGTGCTGCACGGCGGCACTCATCTCCTGCATTGTCATCTGCACCGAGGCGTCGCCGGCAATGTCGACGACCAGTGCATCGGGATGCGCGATCTGCACGCCGAGCGCGGCCGGCAGGCCGTAACCCATCGTGCCCAGCCCGCCCGACGTCATCCAGCGGTTCGGCTTCTCGAAATGATAGTGCTGCGCCGCCCACATCTGATGCTGGCCGACCTCGGTGGTGATGTAGGTGTCCATGTTCTTGGTCAGTTCATAGAGCCGCTGGATGGCGTATTGCGGCATGATCACGTCGTTGTTCATCTTGAAGGCGAGTGAATCGCGCGCGCGCCATTTGGCGATCTGCTCCCACCAGGGATAGAGCGCCTTCTTGTCGGTCTTGGCGGTTGCCCGCCACAGCCGCACCATGTCTTCCAGCACCCGGCCGACATCGCCGATGATAGGCACTTCGGTGTGGACGTTCTTGTTGATCGAGGACGGATCGATATCGATGTGGATTTTTCGCGAATTCGGCGAGAAGGCATTCAGCCTGCCGGTGATACGGTCGTCGAAACGCGCGCCGATGCAGAGCATCACGTCGCAATCATGCATGGCCATGTTGGCTTCGTAGGTGCCGTGCATGCCCAGCATGCCCAGCCAGTTCTTGCCCGAAGCCGGATAGGCGCCGAGACCCATCAGCGTCGAGGTGATCGGGAAACCGGTGAGGTCCACCAGTTCGCGCAGGAGATGGCTCGCTTCCGCGCCGGAATTGATGACGCCGCCGCCCGAATAGATGACCGGCTTCCTGGCGGTGGCCATCAGTTCGACCGCGGCCTTGATCTTGTCCAGGTCGCCCTGGACCTTCGGCTGGTAGCTGGTGCGCGGCGCGATCTGCGGCGGGACATAAAAGCCCTTGGCGAACTGCACGTCCTTCGGGATGTCGACCACGACCGGGCCGGGACGGCCGGTCGTCGCGACATGGAAGGCCTCGTGGATGGTCGCGGCGAGTTCGTTGACGTCCTTCACCAGCCAGTTGTGCTTGGTGCAGGGCCGCGTGATGCCGACCGTGTCGCATTCCTGGAACGCGTCGGAGCCGATCAGCGAAGTCGGCACCTGGCCGGTCAGGCAGACCAGCGGGATCGAGTCCATCAGCGCGTCCTGCAGCGGCGTCACCGCATTGGTGGCGCCGGGGCCTGATGTCACCAGCATGACACCGGCCTTGCCGGTCGAGCGCGCATAGCCCTCGGCGGCGTGGCCGGCGCCCTGTTCGTGCCGCACGAGAATGTGCTCGACCTCATCCTGCTGGAAAATCTCGTCGTAGATCGGGAGAACGGCGCCGCCCGGATAGCCGAAGACATGCTTGACGCCATTGTCCTTCAGCGCCTGCACCACCATTTCGGCGCCAGTCATTTCCCTGCTTGCCATTTCGCGCCGCTCGTTCTGTCCATTGCTCATCGGTCTGGTCCCGTACTGTCGCCATTTGGGCGTTGCTGGTCGTTTAGTCGTGTTTCAGGCAATAAAAAAGGCCCCCGAGGGAGCCTGTGTGGTGCGCATGGGAGGTCTTCGCCCGGCGGTTACACCGCCTTGCCCACGCGCCTTCCTACGAGAATGAGTGCCGTTTTCATGGTGGCGGACCATAAAGGCGAACTCGCGGGGTCGTCAATGGGGGATGATGCGAATTCACTCGCCTGTGAGATAGGGCTTCGCTACGCGCTACCATAGTACAGTTGAGCCCATCCCATCGACACACCACTATGCGACGCCGCCTGCCCCGGCCGCCCGACTGGCAGCGCCTCGTGCTCCATCCCCCGAGGATGAGCGCGCGTCGCCGATGGATACTCTCGTAGCCGCCGGCTGGGACATCTCCGAGGCGGCGCGGCGCCTCGGCGGCGACTGCACGATGGTGCATCGCCGCATGAAGCGGCTGCGGGTCGATGCTCCCAACTAGGCTGTAGACCCGCTCATAAACGGTCCTTGGCGCCGTTCTGCGACCTGTGACAAAACCGCAAGATCGGTCGAGCGCTTCAGGTCTGCCTGCCCATATTTGGTGCTGCCACGGAGAACGGAACGATGAAGGCGTCGCTTCAAAACTACCATGCCCGGATGCAACGCGTGCTGGATCACATCGACCAGCATTTGGACGGCAATCTGGACCTGGACGCGTTGAGCGGCATCGCGGCATTTTCCAAATACCATTTCCACCGGCAGTTCACGGCGACCTTCGGGTTGTCGGTGCATCGCTATGTCCAGCTTGCCCGTATGAAGCGTGCTTCGCACCGGCTGGCCTCGAACGAGGCCCAGAGCGTCACGGATATAGCGATGGATGCCGGTTACGATGCACCGGACGCCTTCGCCCGCGCCTTTCGGCAACGGTTCGGGCAATCGCCCTCGTCGTTCCGGAAGTCGCCCGACTGGGCACCGTGGCTTGCGGCCTTCGGGCCCTTGGACAACGCAAGGAGCAAGCTCATGCAGATTACCTATGAACAAGACGACGTCACGATCCGCGATATGCCTCCAACGCCGGTGGCGATCATGGAGCATCGAGGCGACCGGGCGACACTCGGCGACACCATCCAGCGGTTCATCACCTGGCGCAAGGCTGCTGGCCTGTCGCCCGAGACGAGCCCGACCTTCAACATCTTCCGTTCCGAGAGAACCCCCGCGGTTCCAGCCGACTACAGCATGGACCTGTGCGTCGGGACCGACCAGCCGATCGATGCCGATGACGAGCAGATGAAGGCTGGTGTAATCCCTGGCGGGCGCTGCGCGGTGTTGCGCGTCGTCCACAATACCCACAATCTGGAACCCGCCGCGCTCTACCTCTATCGCGACTGGCTCCCTGCCAGCGGCGAGGAAGCGCGTGACTTCCCGATCTATTGCCGACGACACTTTTCATTCTTCCCGAACGTGGCGGTGCATGACGTCGTCGTGGAATTGTTTCTGCCGCTAAAATAGCGCCCTGACGGGCCTGCCCCCCGATCGCAAGAAGTGGACAGGCCGCGATTCATCCGAATCTCGGTCTTTATGGGCTCACGGTCTGGTGTTGCATCGACTGTGGCGTACCATGGCGCACGCAACACCGCTGCAACGGCCCGCAATACCGGAATTCGTTGGGCCGGACTGATTTCACTACGATTTCTACCGTGCAGCGTAGTTGGCATGCCCTTTGCGATGGCCTGAGGCACCATCTGGTGCCTGGAGGAGGCGCCATGAACCTGACAACTGGAGGAGAAACCATGCTCGAGAGAACACCCACAACGAAGGCGCAAGCGCTGCTCGACAAGTTTGGCAAGGCGCTGGATACCGGCGACATCGACGCGGCGGTCAACTGTTTCCAGGCGGATTGCTACTGGCGCGACCTCGTCACCTTCACCTGGAACCTGAGGACGATGGAGGGCCAGGACCAGGTCCGCGACATGCTGAAGGCAACGCTGGCTGAGACCCGGCCGAGCAACTGGAAAGTGGCCGAAGGCGAAGAGGCGACCGAGGCGGACGGCGTCACCACCGCCTGGATCACCTTCGAGACCGAGGTGGCGCGCGGTTTCGGCCTGGTGCGGTTCAAGGGCGAGCTGATCTGGACCTTGCTCACCACCATGGCCGAACTCAAGGACCATGAGGAGAAGGCGGGCTTCACCCGGCCGCTCGGCGCCAAGCACGGCCACGGCAAGGACAGGAAATCCTGGCGCGTGACGATGAACTCGCTGAACTCGGCCGCAGCAAGCAGCCCTATGTCGTGATCATCGGCGGCGGCCAAGGCGGCATCGCGCTCGGCGCGCGCCTGCGCCAGCTCGGCGTTTCAGCCATCATCATCGAGAAGAACGAGCGCCCCGGCGATTCCTGGCGCAAGCGCTACAAGTCGCTCTGCCTGCATGATCCGGTCTGGTACGACCATCTGCCCTATATCGATTTCCCCAAGAATTGGCCAGTCTTTGCGCCCAAGGACAAGATCGGCGACTGGCTCGAGATGTACACGAAGGTGATGGAGCTGAACTACTGGTCCTCCACCTCGGCGAAATCCGCGAAATACGACGAGAAGGCCAAGGAATGGACCGTTGTAGTCGAACGCGACGGCGAAGAGATCGTCCTCAAGCCCAAGCAGTTGGTGCTGGCAACCGGCATGTCCGGCAAGGCGAACTGGCCGAAATACAAGGGCCAGGACATCTTCAAGGGCGAGCAGCAGCATTCCTCGACCCATCCCGGCCCGGACAAATACCGCGGCAAGAAGGTCGTGGTCATCGGCTCCAACAACTCCGCCCACGACATCTGCGCGGCTCTCTGGGAGGGTGGCGCCGACGTCACCATGGTGCAGCGTTCCTCCACGCACATCGTGAAGTCCGACACGCTTATGGATATCGGGCTGAGCGCGCTCTATTCGGAGCAAGCGGTCGAGAGCGGCATGACGACGCGCAAGGCCGACCTGATCTTCGCCTCCCTGCCCTACCGCATCCTGCACGAATTCCAGATCCCGCTTTACCAGCAGATGAAGGAACGCGACGCCAACTTCTACGCGGACCTGGAAAAGGCCGGCTTCCTGCTCGACTGGGGCGATGACGGCTCGGGCCTGTTCATGAAATATCTGCGCCGCGGTTCAGGCTACTATATCGATGTCGGCGCCTGCGACCTCGTCATCGACGGCTCGATCAAGCTAAAGAGCGGACCAGGCGCGGCGGTGGAGGAGCTGACGCAAACCGCGGTCAAATTCGCCGATGGAACCGAATTGCCGGCCGATCTCGTGATCTACGCCACAGGCTACGGCTCGATGAACGGCTGGGCCGCGGACCTCATTTCCCAGGAGGTGGCGGACAAGGTCGGCAAGGTCTGGGGTCTTGGCTCCGACACCGCCAAGGATCCCGGCCCCTGGGAAGGCGAGCAGCGCAACATGTGGAAGCCGACCCAGCAGGAGGCGCTGTGGTTCCATGGCGGCAACCTCCATCAGTCGCGCCACTATTCGCAATATCTGGCGCTGCAGCTGAAGGCCAGACAGGTTGGCTTGCCCACACCGGTCTACGGATTGCAGGAGGTCCATCACAAGGGATAGCCGTATCCCCGCATCACGATGGTGAGCCTTCGGCGACACCGAACGAAACGGCGGGAGTGAGCCCGCCGGGCTCACCGCTGGTCGGCGATGGCGTGAAACGCCCTCGTCAGCCAAACACTCGCGGCAGGTCTCCGGGCTACCGCATTCCGCCATCGAAGCAGAGGCACATGTCTCCTCCCGGTGACTGGTCAGGCGCGCTTGGCGAAATCGTGCACGACGCGCTGCAGCAACGGCACATAGTCGCGAAACGCCCGCGTCCGCATATTGGCGACCTTGCCGCCCTCGTCCCAGATGCGAACCCGCACCGCTTCCTCATGGAACGGGTTCCTGCGGAACTCGGCCACCTCGTCGGCACTCATCGGTCCGCCCTGCAGCGACAGGGTGTGAACCGAAGCCGGCGACAGCTTGGAGAAATAGGTCGGGTCCGTGGCGCAGAGATAGCGCTTGGCGGCGACATGCAGCCGGACGCATTCGACGATGACCGGCGGGAAGAACGGCGCCAGCACCTTGCCGCCGGCCTCGTCATGGTGCTTGTCTTCGACATCGTCGGGCGAATAGGTGCCGAACTCGCTGGTGTAGTGGCCGATGTCGTGCAGCAGCGCGGCGGCCACCAGCACCTCGGGCGCTCGATCCTGTTCCGCCAGCCAAGCCCCCTGGAGCATGTGCTCGGACATCGTCACCGGCTCGCCGAGATAGGATTCGGCACCCCGGCGCTCGAAGATGTCGGCTATGAACTCGACGATGGTGTCCGTGTTCAGATCATGGCTGCTCATTCCGCCGCCTCCTTGAAGCCGTGTTCGATCGCCGCGAGCGTCGACAAAAGGCCGTCCTTGTCTGCGTAGCATCCCTGCAGCCACCGCTTGCCGGTGCCCGAAAACGCCTTGCGGGCATGCATGACGCGAGTGTTGTCGACGATGAAGGCCTGGCCGGACTCAAGCTTGAAGGTGACTTCGAAGGACGGATCCTCGATCAACTCGGCAAAGCGGCGGTAGGCGGCGTAGTAACGATCCATGTCGGCGAACGGCACATCGACGGTCGGCGCCAGCGAGCGGTTGTTGAAGCGGATGCAGATCAGTTCGCCGTCGGGTCCAAGCTCGATCATCGGCCGTTTGGACTGCAGCCGCACGCCGGATGAACCTGCGTATTCGAACCGCGCCGCATGGGAGCTCAACAGCCGAAAACCTTCGGGGTTTTCCGCTTGCAAGGCAGCGGCGACGGCAAAGCCGTCGACGACGCTGGATTCGCCGCCCTCCACCGTGTTCTCGATGCAGGACAGGATCTGCAGCGTCGGCACCGGATCGCGATAGGGATTGTCGGTATGCGCCTGCAGACCGAGATTGGTGTAGGCGAGGTTGTTCGGATTGACTTCGGCGCGCACGTCGAACCAGCGCCCGTAATTGGTTTCCCTGACGTAGCCGAACAGGTCGGACACCTTGCACAGCGCCCCGGATTCGGCCGGCAGCCCGTCCATCACCGCAAAGCCGTAAGTCCTTACCGCCGAAAGCCATTCGCGCAGCACACCGCGGCCATGGAAGGCCGCCGGATAGCTGGCGCGCGGCACCGAGTTCTGCATCGTCGCCCTGGTCCAGCGCTGGATGACATCGCCTGTCCAACCGGGCTGGCGTGTCTCGTCGCGATCATAGGCGTTTGCACGCAGCCAATGGGCGGGAAAGCTGACCGTCTTTCCCTCCGGTTCGAAGCTGATCTCCAGCGCCCCGGCCTTGACCGAAGCAGCGCCAATTCTCGTGCCGACCGGAATGTCGAGGATGGTGACGAGCCGCTGGCCATTGCCGGCGCTGCGCGTCTTGTCGTCCAGCGCATTGTCACGCAGCCAGATGGCGTGAAAGCGGGTGCGCCTTCCGTCCTGCCAGCCAAGTTCGATCGTTCTGCCTTCGTCGCCGATCAGCGCGTGGGTCAACATGGAGATCAGGTCCTGTGTCTATCCGCCCACGGCCAGATCCGGGGCTTCGATTGCATGTTGAGCGGACCCCAAGCATAACTCAAATTATCATTTTTTAGCCAAAGGCCAAAATTTCATAATGGCTCGGAAAGCTATCCCCACGCTGCCTCCACTCGATTGGCTGCGCAGTTTCGAGGCTGCGGCACGGCTGTCGAATTTCACCGCGGCGGCAGCCGAACTCGGTCTGACCCAAGCGGCCGTCAGCCAGCATATCCGGCTGCTCGAGGAACGGCTGAAGACGCGGCTGTTCTCGCGGCTGGCGCGTGGAGTCGCGCTATCGCCCGAGGGCGCCGCCTACCTGCCGCACATCCAGTCGGCCTTCGCCACCATTGGCAGCAGCACCACGGAATTGTTCGAACCGCGCGCCGTCCGGACCGTCTCGATCCGGGTGCCGATCTCGTTTGCCTTGCTGGCATTGGTCCCGGCGCTGCCGGAGCTCGCCGAGGCGCTGCCGCGCGTCCAGCTCGATCTGGTGACGATCCACCGGCCGACCGACTACGATCTGCCGGGCTCGGCGCTCGACATCCGTTTCGGCAACGGATCCTTTCCTGGTCGCGAGGCCGAGAGGCTGACCGCCGAGCGGCTTGTGCCGGTGGCAAGTCCGGCCCTCGCCAGTGCCGCCGATTGGACATCGCTGCCGCTGCTTCTCGTGGCCGGCGCGCGCGAGATGTGGTCGGAATGGTTCGCGGCGGCCGGATTGGCCGGCCATTCCCAGCGGTCGCATCGTTTCGACAGTTTCGTCGCCGCCATGGAGGCGGCAAGAGCCGGCGCCGGCGTGCTGCTGGGGTCCCGTCCTTTGATCGACGCGGCGCTCGACGACGGGGCGCTGGTCCCGCTTTCCGATTTTGAGCTCCCCAGCACGTCGGGGCATTTTCTGACCAGGCCGTCGACCGCGCATCTGACCAGTGCCGAGCAGGATTTCCGCCACTGGCTGCTAAAGCGCCTTGCCGGAGAAGCCCGGACCTGACTGGCGCTACGGCGACGCTGTGCCGATACGCTTCCAGTAGATTAGCGTGCCCGTCAGCCCGCCATGCGGCTTCAGCGCATAATCCGGTACCTCGCCGGCCAGGGTGAAGCCGAGCTTCTCATAAAGTCCTGAAGCACCATCCTCCGTCGCCGTGTCCAGAACCAGCAGCGTGCGTCCCTTCTCCGCCGCGAGGTGTTCGGCGGCCCGCATCAGGCGTGTCCCGACACCCCTGCCCCGTTGCTCGGCTGATGTCATCAGCTTGGCAATCTCGGCCCGATGCGGCTGGTTGGGAGGACAGTCGAGCAGCAGCGTGACAGTGCCGACCAGAGCCCCGCCGTCCCATGCCCCAAGCACCACTCTTTGCCCTCGTGCCGCCGCGGCCAGCGACGTCTCCCAGAATGCCCTTGCCGCCTCCGGCGCCAGCGGATGCATGAAACTGACCGATCCGCCGGCGGCAACCGTTTCGACCAGCAGATCCGTCAGCAGTGCGAGTGTTTCCTGGCTGGCGGTCAACGGCCCGATCTCTATGGCATTCATAGCTGGTCCTCTGGAAGCGATTGCTGGTATCGATAGCGCTGGTCAGTCGAGATGGCTGGCACGCCGCCGCTTGCGTGCGGCCTTGATGGCGCTGATGCGTTCGGTGTCCTCTTCCCTGAGATGCCGACCGCGCTCAAGGATTTCGAGCGTGTATTCCTCATAGGTCAGGCCCAGCCGTTCAGCCTTGTCCATGCGCATCAGCATCACTTCGCGGCTCGGCGCCTTCCATGCCTTGGCGTGCGCCGTCTGCCAGGCCAGGAAGATGTAAGGATCGCCCTTGCCCCATGGCGGCCCCTTGTAGTCGTCAAGCGGCGGCCCCCCATTATGGGAGCGCTTTGGCCGTCTTGCCATGATGTCAGCCCTTGACCAGAGCGACGAGATAGTCGGCGCCCGGTCCCAGCGCATGGAAGGTGCAGTCCGACGGTGCCCCGAGCGCCAGGCAGTCGCCCGGCTCGAGCCTGTGCACCTGATCGCCTTCGGTGAATTCGAGTTGTCCCGAGATCAGCCAGATCTGCTGCTTGATGAAAGCATAGGAAGCCGCGGGCAAGCTGACCTTCGCGCCCGCGGGCAGATGGACCTTGATCAGTTCGAGCGGCATGTCGCAGGCCGGCGACAGATGCCGCCTGACATAGCCTGTATCGGGATCGCGCCACATCGGCTGGTCGGCCGCGCGCAGCAGCCCGCCGCCTTGCAATTCCGCGCGCGCGATAAGGGTCGACAGCGTCATGCCGAAGGCCGCCGCAATGCGCACCAGAAGCGCGGCCGTCGGGCTGGTCATTCCGCGCTCGATCGTGCTCAGCATCGCCTTGGAAACGCCCGACCGTTCTGCGAGTTCGGCCAGCGACCAATCCCGCATGATCCTCTCGGCATGAATGCGCCTGCCGATGGTCGAGGAAATATCGTTCGCTATATCATCCATTCGTCCATTATAACGAAACAAAAACGCGAGTGAAGAGCCATCTCACGATAATTTTTACGAAGGCCTTAATCCTATCTACACCATCCGACCTCATCCGACCTTAACCCCGTTCCTGTAGCATCCGGTCTCCAGGGAAACGGGGATTGACGTGTCCATGTATGTCGAACGCGAGGCTTCCGTCGGAGAACCGACATCGCAGGAGCGCCGCAACGCAGAGCAGAACGATCGGCGCATCCTGGGCAACGTCGTGCAATGCGACGGCGCGCGCGCCACCATCAGCGCCTATGCCGACGATGTCGACGGCGCGGTCACCGGCCTGTGGACGGTGGGCAAGATGATCTCCATCAATCTGGGCACGACGCGCACCGTTGGCCTGGTTTATGCGATCGGCAAGTCGGATCGCGCCTGGAGCAATGAGGGCCAGAACGCCATCGAGGTCAGCATCGAGCTGATCGGCGAAGTGCGCGACGGCGCCGAGCCCGGTGCCAAGCCGATCTTCGACCGCGGTATCACCAGCTATCCGCATATCGGCGCCGTCGCGCACCGCATCCGCACCCGCGACCTGCAGGCGGTCTATGACCTGGCCGGCCGCCATTCCATCACCATCGGCTCCCTGGCGCAGGACGAGGCGATCGCCGCCAACATCGCCATCGACGACACGCTGGCGCGCCATTTCGCCATTGTCGGCACGACCGGCGTCGGCAAGTCCACCGCCGTGTCGCTGCTGCTGCGCAAGTCGATCGCGGCGCGACCGGACCTGCGCATCCTGATCCTCGATCCGCACAATGAGTTCGCGGCCTCGCTGCCCGAATATTGCGTAAGGGTCGATTCCAAGACGCTCGACCTGCCGTTCTGGATGTTCACGCTGGAGGAATTCGCCGAAGTGCTGTTTCGCGGACGCGAAACGGTGCCGGAAGAGATCGACGCCCTTCGCGACCTCGTTCCGCTCGCCAAGAACCTCTATCGCAACCCCGGTTCAGGCGCCTACCTGAGGCGCGGCAGCGATGCGCTGACCGCCGATACGCCGGTACCTTACCGCATCGCCGACCTGCTCAAGCAGATCGACGAGCGCATGGGCATGCTCGAAAGCAAGACCGATCGTCCTACCCTCAAATCGCTGAAGACGCGCATCGAATCGGCGGCTGCCGATCCGCGCTACCGCTTCATGTTCAATTCGCGCCTGATCGAGGACACCATCCACGAGACGATCGGCAACATCTTCCGCGTGCCGCATCATGGCCGCCCGGTAACCTGCTTCGAGATGGCCGGCATGCCCTCGGAAGTGGTCAATTCCGTCTGTTCGGTGCTGGCGCGCCTGGCCTTCGACCTCGCTTTGTGGAGCGAAGGCAAGCTGCAGCTCCTGTTTTTATGCGAGGAAGCGCATCGCTATATGCCAGCCGATCCGCGCCTCGGCTTCGCGCCGACCAGGCATGCGCTGTCGCGCATCGCCAAGGAAGGCCGAAAATATGGCTGTTATCTCGGCGTCGTCACCCAGCGCCCAGGCGAGCTGGACCCGACCATCCTGTCGCAATGCTCGACCTTCTTCGCCATGCGGCTCGCCAATGAGCAGGACCAGGCGATCATCCGCTCGGCAATCGCCGACTCGTCCGCCTCCACGCTCGCGTTCCTGTCCTCCATGGGCCAGCGCGAAGCTATCGCCTTCGGCGAAGGCGTGGCGACCACCATGCGGCTGAAATTCGAGAGATTGCCCGCTCACCTGCTTCCCGGCACGGCCAAGCGCGAGGAAGAAGTGACGTCGAAGGCCGGTGAGGTCGATCTGGTGGCGATCGTCGAGCGGCTGCGCAACGTACCGAAACCGCAGAGCCAGGCAATGGCTTTCGCCGAGGTGGTCGATTCCGGCCGGCAGGCCGGCGACCCCGACTACCGCAAAGCGCCGGCGGCGGCGCGCGTGCAGTCGGACGAAGATTTCGACACGCGCTACGGCCTCAAGCCAGCCACCTTCGGCCTGCGTCCGCAGAACGATTGAGGCTGAGCGCTGCTTTCGCGTCAAATTTCCGTGGTTCTGCTTCGTCGGAAAGCTCGGCTAAATCCCGTCAGGAAATTCGTCAGGCTGAGTCGATTGGTGTCGACTTCGAGAACCGGAGCGGAGCGGGTTCTTGGTCCGTGAGCAACGGAAGGGCAGACGTCGGCATCAAACGGCCAGCATCACGAATTTAGTGACGGGATTTTAGGCGCAGACGCGATTGCGGCCTTGCCTCTTGGCTTCGTAGAGCTGGCGGTCGGCGCGGCGGTAGAATTCCTCGGCGGTTTCCTTGCGGTCCCAGACGGCGAGGCCGACGCTGGTCGTGATCTTGAGCCGGACATTGTTGCCGGAGAGGATCGACATGTTGGCGATCGCCTTGCGGATGCGCTCGGCGAATTTGGCCAGGAGGTCCGCCTCCATGTTGGGCGTGACCACGGCGAACTCCTCACCGCCCAGGCGCGCCACCACATCGTGGAAACGTGTCATGTCCTTGAGGCATCTGGCGACAGCCTTGAGCACCTCGTCGCCGACGTCGTGGCCGTGGGTATCGTTGACCTGCTTGAAGTGGTCGAGATCGAGGATCATCAGCCCGACCGGCTTTTCGATGCGCCGGAACTCCTCGAGATATTCCTTCAGCGCGTCGTCGAAATAGCGGCGATTCTGCATGCCCGTCAGACCGTCCGTCAGGGCGGCATGCTCGAACGTCTCGGAGCGGGCACTGAGCGAAACCGTCATGGCGCGCAGCTTGCCTTCTTCCGTCGCCTGTTTGCGGATCAGCGGGTAGATGAAGAAGATGCCGAAAAACAGCGCGGTCGCGAGCAGAACGCCCGTCGCGAACAACAGCTTGTTGAGGTAGATGACCTTGTCCAGGCCCGAAGGCGTATGGAGCTCGGTGGCGAAGGATTGCAAGAGCCCATAGGCGTGCAGCGTCACCAGGCCAGCAGCGAGGATCACGAAAATAAAGACGAAAAAAGCGGATTCCGCCTTATGGAAACGCATCTGCTCCCCGATGGAAAAGTGCCCACCGACCTTATGGCAGCGACCGCCTTACGGAGCGTTAATTCCGGCAACTTCGGCGGGAACCTTGCCCTCAAGGTCAACTTTTTAGGTTGCATTAGCAACAAGTGTTTGGATCGTGGTTTCGCAATCGTCACCGGGGCGCAGTCTCTGCCATTCCGGCCCCAGCTGATGGCGAAACCAGGTCCCCTGCCGCTTGGCATATTGCCTTGTCGCGATCTTGGCGCGCTCGATCGCCTCGGGAAAGCTCGATTGCCCTGCCATCGCAGCCTGCAGTTCGCGAACCCCGATCGCCTTCATCGCCGGCAGGTCCGGATCCAGATGAAGGGCCGCAAGCTGCTTGACTTCCTCCAGCGCGCCCTTGTCCAGCATCCGGTCGAAACGTCTTTCGATGCGGTCGACCAACGCCGCCCGATCCGGCTCGATGACCAGGAAATGCGCGCTCTGCCTGTCGATCAGCGGCCGGCCGCGCTCGGCCTGCCATTCCAGGATCGATCGGCCGGACGCGTCGAGCACCTCGAGCGCCCGCACGATGCGCTGGCTGTCGGTTGGCTTCAGCTGCATGGCGGCTCTCGAATCCTCACGCAACAACAAGGCGTGCAGCTTGACCGCGCCTTGCTCTTTCAACTCATAGCGCCAGCGATCGCGGATCCGCTGCGGAATGTCGGGCATTTCCGAAATACCCTCGGTCAGCGCGCGAAAATAAAGGCCGGTGCCGCCGACGAAGATTGGCCGCCGCGAGAGTGTTCCGTCATCGATCAGTTTCATCACGTCGCGCAGCCAGGCGCCGGTCGAGTAAGCGGAGCCGGGATGGACATGCCCATAGAGAAAATGCGGCGCTCTTGCGAGCTCGGCCGCCTCCGGCCGGGCGGTCAGGACGTCGAGAACCGAATAGACCTGCATGGAATCGGTGTTGACGATGACGCCACCTGTGCGTTCGGCCAATTCGAGCGCCAGCGCCGACTTGCCGCTGGCGGTTGGTCCGGCTATCAGGATCGCGTTCTTCACGCGGCCTTCGCCCGCATCCGCGCCGGAATTCTCGATGCCGCTCATTGCCACGCTTGTTTCCCATTCCGCTGACCGCGCTCTGTCGCCGTCGCTTGCGAATATGGCCTCACGGTCGGTGGGCGCAAGCGCCGTCGTCTGGCTGGCCGAAGGCATTGCCTGTGATCTTGCCCTGCCGCCAGAGGCGCAGGCTGATGAAACGACTGCAAGGCTTCGCGCCGCATTGGCCGTTGAGCCCATCGATGTGATCGTCCAGCAGGCTGAAACACGCCGCAAGAAAATCCTTATCGCCGATATGGATTCGACCATGATCGACCAGGAGTGCATTGACGAACTGGCCGACGAGATCGGCGTCAAGGATCACGTGGCGGCCATCACCGCGCGGTCGATGAATGGCGAGATCGCCTTCGAGCCGGCACTGCGCGAGCGCGTGGCACTGCTCAAGGGTCTCGATGCCGCCGTGGTCGAGCATATCGTCGCCAATCGGCTGACGCTGGCCTCGGGCGGCCGCGCGCTGGTCCAGACCATGCGCGCCAACGGCGCCTGGACTGCACTCGTCTCGGGCGGTTTCGAGGTCTTCACCACGCGCATCGCTGCGATGCTTGGCTTTCAGGAAAACCGCGCCAACAGCCTGCTCGACCAGGATGGACGCTTCACCGGGCTGGTCGGCGAGCCGATCCTCGGCCGCGCCGCCAAGGCCGAGGCGCTGCTCGAAATTTGCGCGCGCCTTGGCTTGACGCCGGCCGATGCCATCGCCGTTGGCGACGGCGCCAACGATCTCGACATGATCCGCCTGGCCGGCACCGGTGTCGCGCTCCATGCCAAGCCTAGCGTCGCGGCGCAGGCAAAAGTCCGGATCGACCATGCCGACCTGACCGCGCTGCTCTATCTGCAGGGCTACCGGCGGGAAGAATTCGTGCAATGAAACCAATCCGTACCAAACGACTGATCCTGCGCAATTGGGAGGATCGCGACCGCCAACTGTTCCATCGCATCAATTCCGATGAACGCGTGATGGAGTTCTTCCCGTTTCGCCGCGACCGTGCCGCCGCCGACGCCAAGATGGATGAGTTCCGCGCCGCCATCGATCGCGACGGCATTGGCTTCGCCGCCGCTGAGATCGCTGCCACGGGCGAATGCATCGGCTTTGTCGGCATAACCGGAACCGATCACCTGCCGTTCCTGCCGGCCAGCATGATCGAGATCGGTTGGCGGCTGGCGCCCGAATTTTGGGGCAAGGGCTATGTCACCGAGGCCGCCGAGGCATGGCTGGCGTACGGTTTCGAGACATTGGCCCTCGACGAAATCGTTTCCTTCGCCGTCGCCGACAACCGCCGCTCGACTGCCGTCATGGAACGTCTCGGCATGACAGCCGATCCCTCCGCCGATTTCGATCATCCCGGCATTCCCGACAGCCATCCCGCGCTCAAGCGGAATGTGTTCTACCGGCTTTCTAGCCAAGACTGGCAGGCAAGAAAAAGGGCGGCTCTCTAACCGCCCTTTCCGTCAAAATCAGGTTTTGCAGGTCCTGCCGGACATCAATCCATCCGGATTGTCACGAACCTGAGCTCACCGGTCTTCGAAGCCAGCATCAGCAGCGCATTCTTGCGCCCCTGCTCCTTCAGCGCGCCAATCCTGTCCATGACGTCCTTGGGCGTGGCGACCGATTCCTGCGCGATCTCGGTGATCACTTCGCCCGGCTGGATACCGCGTTCGGCGGCGGCGGAGTCCTTTGCCACGTCGGTGATGACGACGCCGGAGACATCTCCGGCGATGCTGAACTTCTTGCGCGTCTCGTCATTGAGTTCGCCGACCGTCATGCCAAGCACTGCGGCGGTCGAGACAGCCGGAGCCTTGTCGCCGCCCTTGTTCTGGTCGGTGTTGCCATTCTCGCCGCTGGCGAGCTTCTCGCCATCCTCGAGCCGGCCGAGCGTCACCTTCACCGTCTGCTCGACGCCCTTGCGCACGATCAGCACGTCGACGGCCTTGCCCACTGGGCTTTCGGCCACGACGCGCGGCAGGTCGCGCATTTCATGGATGTCCTTGCCGTCGAACTTGATGACGACGTCGCCGGCCTGGATGGTGCCGTTGTCGACTGGTCCGCCCTTGATGACGCCGGCCACCAGCGCGCCCTTGGCGGTCGCCATGCCCAGGCTTTCCGCGATGTCGTCCGTCACCGGCTGGATGCGCACGCCGAGCCAGCCGCGCCGCGTCTCGCCATATTGGCGCAACTGCTCGACGACGCCCGAGGCGAGCTGCGAGGGAATGGAGAAGCCGATGCCGATCGAGCCGCCGGACGGCGAAATGATCGCGGTGTTCATGCCGATGACCTCGCCGGCGCTGTTGAACAGCGGTCCGCCCGAATTGCCGCGGTTGATCGCCGCATCGGTCTGAATGAAATCGTCATAAGGGCCCGAATTGATGTCTCGGTTGCGTGCCGAGACGATGCCGACGGTGACGGTGCCGCCGAGGCCAAACGGATTGCCGACCGCCATCACCCAGTCGCCGACGCGCATCTTGGTGGAATCGCCGAATTTCACTGCCGTCAGCTTGTGGCCTTTCGGATCGACCTTCAGCACCGCGACGTCGGTCTTGGTATCGGTGCCGACCAGGGTCGCCTTCAAGGTCACGCCATCGGAAAAATTGACCTCAATGTCGTCGGCATCGGCGATCACGTGGTTGTTGGTGACGACGATGCCTTGCTCGGCGTCGATGACGAAACCCGAACCGAGCGATTGCACCTTCTGGGATCCATTGTCCTTGTCGCCACCGCGGTTCTTGAAGAAGTCGTCGAAGAAGTCCTGGAAGGGGGAGCCTTCGGGCAGCTGCGGCATCGGCACGGCGCCCGGCCCTTCGGTGCCCTTCACCGTCTGCGAGGTCGAGATGTTGACCACTGCGCCGAGCACGCTTTGCGCCAGGTCGGCGACCGAGGCAGGCCCGTCGGCGGCGAATGTCGTCGTCACGAAGGGCGGGATGGCGGCAGTGCCCAGGACAAGCGCTGCCGTACCGGCGACCAACGTCCGTCGAGCGGCGCGCAAAAGGGTGTTGGATGTCATCGAGAAGCCTCCCGGCATTTCTGAAAGAGAAAAGCGCTTCGACGAAAACGCCATGTCGCGCCATGATGGCAAGAAATACGGCACGTTTGCGGCTATGGCTATCGGCGGAGTGTAAATCGAGTGTTATTCCGCAAACCGGACGCCTTTACCCGCCCCGCACCAGCCAGACGATGCCGACACCGATGGCGATGGCGGCCAGCCCGCCAATCCGCAGTGCATTCTCCGGCATCGACAGCACTTCGCCCGCGAGCTTCCTCGCAAAGCGGGGGAAACCGCCATAGACCAGGCCCTCTATGACAAGGACCAGGCCTATCGCCGCGAAGAAGTCCTGCACAGGCCGTTACTGGCCGGTGCTGGGCTGTGTCGTCGGCGCAGCGGGTGACGCCGCCGGCGCGGCGGGTGCCGGCGATGTCGGCTTCGCCGGCCCTTCCTTGCCGTCGGGATCGCGGAAGTAGCGGAAGAACTCCGAGCTTGGCGACAGCACCATGGTGGTCCCGGTGCTGTCCAGCGCGGTGCCATAGGCATTCATCGACCGGTAGAAGTCGAAGAAGGCCGGATCACGCTGATAGGCTCCCGCGAAGGTGGCGCTGCGCTGGGCTTCGCCCTCGCCGCGCAGGATTTCGGACTCCTTCCGCGCTTCGGCAACGATCTCGACCACTTCACGATCGGCGCGTGCCGTAATGCGCTGTGCCGCTTCGTTGCCGCGTGCCCTCAGCCGCGCGGCCTCAGCCAGGCGTTCCGCCTTCATGCGGTCGTAGGTCTGCTGTGAAACTTCGGCCGTCAGATCGGTGCGGCGGATGCGGACATCCTCGATCTGCAAGCCGAGCGATGTGGCGTCGGGCCTGAGCTGATCGCGAACTTCGCGCATCATCACGGCACGCTCTTCGGAGAGCGCGGCCTCGAAATCGCGCAGGCCGTAGACGCGGCGCAAGGCAGCGTCGAGACGCGTCCTGAGCCGCGCTTCGGCCAGTTCGATCTGACCCGACACCGCCGCACGGAAGACGCGCGGATCCGAGATGCGGTAGGCGATGAAGGCATCGACCTCATAGAACTTGCCGCCCGACACCTGGACGCGAATGTTGTCGAGATCGAAGCGCAGCACCCTGTTCTCGATCAGCTGCACCGTGTCGGCGTCGAAGAAGGAGAACGGCGCCTTGAAGTAGATGCCTGGCTCGCTCTTGACGTCAACGATCTCGCCGAAACGGAGCACCAGCGCCTGCTGGCGCGCATTGACCACGAAGACCGAGGAATAGATCAGGAACAGGATGACCGCCGCTACGACGACGAAGATGGGAAGACGGTTGGCCATCATCACTGGGTACCTCCCGTGCGCGCGGCGGGGGCAGCCGGCGCCGGCGGTTTCGGCTGCAATGCGGGCAGCGGCAGATAGGGCAGGACACCTTGTCCGTTGCCCTGCTCGACGATGACCTTGCTCGAGTCCTTCAGAACCCTCTCCATGGTTTCCAGATAAAGGCGTTTGCGCGTGACATCGGGGGCCTTGGCATATTCGTCGTAGACGGAGATGAAGCGCTGGGCCTCACCTTCGGCTTCCTGCACCACACGGTTCTTGTAGGCGGCCGCGTCTTCGCGGACCTGGGCTGCCTCGCCGCGTGCCTGGCCGAGCTTCTGGTTGGAATACTGATTGGCCTGCTCGACGAACTTGTCCTCGTCCTGCTCGGCACGCTGCACCTCGTCGAACGCATCTGCCACCTCGCGTGGCGGCGCTGCATCCTCGATGGAGACGGCGTTGACGTTGAGGCCGGCCTTGTAGCCGTCCAGCGTCGTCTGGATGATCTCGCGCACCGAGGCCGCTATGCCCTGGCGGTCGTCGCGGAAAATGTCTTGTGCCGGCCGGCGGCCGACGGCTTCGCGCATGGCGCTCTCGGCAACCTGCCGCAGCATGCCGTCCGGGTCGGAAACGTCGAACAGGTAAGCGCGGGGGTCGGAGACCTGGTAGGCCACCGAAAACTGTACATTGACGATGTTCTGGTCGCCCGAGAGCATCAGGCCGTTGCCGCTGGTGTTGCCACCGCCAATGTCGACGAGTTGCTCTGAAATCTTGGCCGTCTCGACGGTTTCAAGCGGCCACCAGTGGAAGTGCAGGCCAGGTTGGGAAAGCTCGGCCTTCGGCTTGCCAAAGCGCAGTTCGACCGCGACCTCGTCGGGCTGAACGGTATAGACCGCCTGGAAGGCCCACAGAACGACCAGCACCGCGGCGATCAGCCCAAACACGGCCGGACTGGCGCCACCGCCGCCGGGCAGCGCGCGCCTCAGCCGATCCTGGCCACGGCGAATGATGTCTTCGAGGTCGGGAGGCGACCCCTGCGGGCCGCTCGGCCCCTTGGGTCCCTGCCCCCAGGGTCCCTGATTGTTGCCGCCGCCACCCCATGGGCCGCCGCCTCCGCCACCTTTGTCGTTCCAGGGCATGAATGTCCTTTCGCTTGGAATTCCCTCAAGCGCCGCGGGTACGGCGCAAATCCAGTGTCGTTCTTCTATAGGGACGCCACGGCACGCTTTCAACGCGATGCCCGTCGACTTCATCCGTTTTGGGCCGGTAGCGACCCTTTGTCGTCCTTAAATGCCGTTTTTGTCTTCAAACCATTTCGCGGCGGCGCTCGTAAACCGTATAGCGCGTCGCATGGCTGTCCTTTTCTCCTGACGGAACCCCCTGCGAACTGACCACGTGCCATGTATCAGGGTCGATCGGCGGGAAATACGCGTCGCCGTCGACGGCGGCCAGCACATGGGTGACGTGCAGGCGGTCCGCCAGCGGCAGCGCCTGGGCATAGATTTCGCCGCCGCCGATGATGCAGACCTCGTCGACGCCTGTCATGCAGCGTCCGCGCACCGTTGCCAGCTGGATCGCGGCTTCCAGCGTATGCGCCACCTCGACGTCCTCGGCGCGCCACGCCTTGTCGCGGGTGACGACGATGTTCAGCCTGCCCGGCAGCGGCCGGCCGATGCCTTCATAGGTCTTGCGGCCCATGATGATGGGCTTGCCCATCGTGTCGGCCTTGAAGCGCTTGAGGTCGGTGGAGAGCCGCCAGGGCAACCCACCATCCCGCCCGATCACGCCGTTCTCGGCAATGGCGACGTAGATCGCGACATGCATCAATTTGCGTCCCCGCCATTGCTGTCCGACGGTTCGAGCAGGAGGATATCGATATCGTGCTCGGGATAGAAATCGTGCGCCGTCATCTCGAAACTCGTCGGCCCGACCTTTTTGACGTTATCGCCGCAGAACGAGACCAGGGCTTTCGGGTTGCCCTTGTCGACGGTCAGCTTGAACTTGCCGATGGTGCCCGCCGCCCAGTTGCCGCCGGTGGTCAGGATATAGGCGATGCGGCGTTCGTAGAATTTGGGATAGCCGTCCGCATTGTCCTTCGCCGCCTTGCGCACCGCGTTCTCGAATGTGTTGTCCATGCAGTAGCGGGTCTTGTAGGCTGCGTATGAGCCCTGGAACTGGCCCTCATTGAAAAAACTGACAGACGACGTGCCGCCGACGCTCGGCTTGTAGCGGTGCGAGACGTGGACGTCCTTGTTGGCCGGAAAGGCCGAGCGCCACCAATAGGTCGAGCGCAATTGCCAGAACGGCGAATAGCCGGGTTTTTGGCCACTGTCGGCCTCCGCATCCTCGATGATGATGCCGCGGTTGACCCAGTCGTCAGCCACCGCTTGCGGCAGCTTCGCCAGCGCCGCCTTGGCGGCATCGCCGAACGGATTGAAGGGCACGTTTTGCGCCTTCAAATCGGCGCTGATGTCGATGCCGAGCGCGAGCACCTTCTGCTCGAGTTGCGGCTTTGCCGGCGCGCCGTCGATCGTCACCTCGAAGCCGAGGAAGTTGTCGCTCTGGTTTTCAGGGATCGCCGGCATCTCTTCGGGATCCCCCGAAATGTCGGGCATCGGGAAGGCCACGATCGCGTCGACATCCTTGTTGGTGTTATTGTGGAAGACGTAATCCACCGTCACCTTTTCGGGCGAGATGAAAAGATCCTCACTTTGCATCGCCACGGCATCGTTGCGCGACAGGATCAGGCCGCCGGTGCCAAGCTCGGCAACCGAATCATTGGCCAATGCAGGCGCCCCCGATAGGGCCAGTACGGTGGTCAAAACATATCGCAGCATGAAAGCCCCCTCGGCGAGAATGCCCGCGGGACCCTAGCCCTTTCGATGCGGCGTTTCAAAGCCCTTCCGCGTCAGTGCTCACGCACGCAGTCTGGGCACGTACGCGGTCTGGACAACCCTGCGGTCTGGACACGCATGTGGTCTGGACTAACAGGTTACGATCGGGCAGGAGTTCGCCGCATGCGCAAGCTTCTCGTCATCGGCATCGGCGCCGGCAATCCCGACCATATGACGGTTCAGGCCATATCGGGCCTGAACCGGGCGGACGTCCTGTTTATTCCCGACAAGGGCGCCGACAAGACAGACCTTGCCGACCTGCGGCGCGGCATCTGCGACCGCTTCGTCACCAACCCGACCTCACGCCGGGTCGAGTTCGACGTGCCGGTGCGCGTCGAACCAACGTCTTCCTATCGCTCGACGGTCGACGACTGGCATGAGGCGATCGCCGCCATCTACGAGGGGCTGATCCGCGACGAGATCGCCGGGGACGGTTGCGGCGCCTTCCTGATCTGGGGTGACCCCTCGCTCTACGACAGCGCCCTGCGCATCCTGGAGCGTGTGCGCCTGAGGGGCAGTGTCGCCTTCGAGCTGGAAGTCATCCCCGGCATAACTGCCATCCAGGCGCTGGCCGCCAGCCATAAAACGGCGCTGAACCGCATCGGCGATCCTGTGCTGATCACCACCGGCCGCCGCCTGACCGAGGAAGGCATGCCGGACAATGCCGGCAGCGCCGTCGTCATGCTCGACGGCAAATGCGCCTTCAACACGCTGGCCGACCAGAACCTTTTCATCCAATGGGGCGCCTATCTCGGCACGCCGGACGAGATCATCATCTCCGGCCGCCTGGGCGATGTCGGCGCCGAAATCGAGAAGCGCCGCGACGAAGCCCGCCGGGAAAAAGGCTGGATCATGGACACGTATTTGCTGCGGAAGCAGGAGTAGTAGTGAGTAGTGAGTAGTGAGTAGTGAAGCCAACCAACTACTGACTACTGACTGTTCCCTACCCCGCTTCAATCTCGGCCTGCAGCGCATCCATATGCGTCGCCGCCGCGGCGGACGCCGCGCGCTCGATGGCGCGAAAGCGGCTGACCACCGCCAGGCCGACCGTCGTCAGCTGCGCCCCGCCGCCCTTGCGGCCGCCGGTCTGCGCCGAAACCAGCGGCTTGCCGAACACCCGGTTCATGTCCTCGACCAGATCCCAGGCGTGCTTGTAGGACATCTCCATGCCGCGCGCGGCGGCCGAGATCGAACCGAACGTGGCGATGTGCTCCAGAAGCTCGATCTTGCCAGGGCCTATCCGTCCGTCCGGATCGAGATTTATCCGCAAGCTCAGCGACGGCATTTTGCTCCTCCGCGATCGCTTCAGCTTCGGCGACCGTTATTCCAAAACAATATAGCGGCGATCACCACCCCTGTCAGCCGTCGACCTCGAGCGGCAAGCCGGCGCCGGTGTTCGCCCGGTCGAAGCTCACGGTCTTGACCACCGCGAAGACCTTGTCGCCAAGCCGCAGCTTCAGCGCCTGCCGCGATTGTTCCGTGATGCGAGCCAGCACGGTTGCGCCATCGCAGTCGATGCCGATCTCGACCGTCGGCCCTTCGCCCGGGCTGATCGCGACGATAGTGCCCGGCAAGATGTTGAGTGCACTGAGGCCCGTCGGTTTTTCCGTGGCGATCATCACGTCGCGAGCGCGAATGCGGATACGCACCGGAGCCCCGGGCTTCATCTCAAGGCGCGGCACGCGGATCTCGCCGGCGACCGAACCGAGCACGGTCATGCCGAAAGTCTCGTCGTGACGCAGCACCTTCGTATCCAGCACGGCGCCACCCTCGCCGCGCTCTTCGGCCGGCAACAGGTCGAGCCTTTGCATGACTGCCTCGGTCAGCCCGCTGGCGATGACCTTGCCCTGCGCCAGCATCACCACGTCGCTGGCCAGCCGCGCCACCTCGGCAACCGAATGGCTGACATAGACGATCGGGATCTTCGTTTCGTCGCGCAGCCGCTCGATATAGGGCAGGATCTCGGCCTTTCGGGCTTCGTCGAGCGAGGCCAGCGGCTCGTCCATGAGCAGCAGCCTGGGGCTGGCAAGCAGCGCTCTGCCGATCGCCACGCGTTGTTTCTCGCCGCCCGAGAGTTTTGCCGGCCGTCGCCCAAGCAGCGGGCCGATGCCGAGCAGTTCGACAACACTGTCCATATCCGCGTAGCGTTCCACCGCTGGCGTGAACCAACGGCCGTAGCGCAGATTGCTCATCACGCTCATATGCGGAAACAGGCGCGCATCCTGGAACACCATGCCGATGCGGCGCTTGTGCCTTGGCACGAAAATGCCGGCACCGGTGTCGGCCAGCACGCGGCCGTCGACCTCGATGCGCCCCTGGTCCGGCCGGATCAGCCCGGCAATCATGTTGATCAGCGTCGTCTTGCCCGAACCGGATGGCCCGAACAGCGCCGTCAGCCGTCCGGCGCTCTCGAAGTGGGCGTCGATGGCGAAATCGCCAAGCCGATGTCCGATGTCGACAAGGACGCTCATTCGATGTCCATCCGCCGGCCGACGCGCCGCGCCAACACTTCCGAGGCGACCAGTGCCGCCATCGAAATGATGATGGAAATCAGCGTCAGCCGCAGCGCCCCTTCGTCGCCGCCCGGCACCTGGGTAAAGGTGTAGATTGCCGTCGGCAGCGTCTGCGTCTCGTTGGGGATATTGGAGACAAAAGTGATCGTGGCGCCGAACTCGCCCATCGCCTTGGCGAAGGACAGGATGGCGCCGGCGATCAGCCCGGGCAGGATCAGCGGCAGCGTGATGGTGCCGAACACCCACAGAGGGTTGGCGCCGAGCGTGCCCGCGGCCGCCTCCATCTTGCGGTCCACCGCCTCGATCGACAGCCGAATCGCGCGCACCATCAGGGGAAAGCCCATGACGCCGCAGGCAAGGGCGGCACCCGTCCAGCGAAACGAGAAGACGATGCCGAAATGTTCGGCGAGGAATGCACCGGCCGGGCCGCGCCTGCCGAAAGTCAAAAGCAAGAGATAACCGGTCACCACGGGGGGCAGGATCAGCGGCAGATGCACCAGCCCGTTGAGCAGTGTCTTGCCCCAGAATTTCCCCCGGGCAAGCAGCAGCGCGATCGCTATGCCCGGCGGCAGACTGGCCAGCATCGCAGCCGTCGCCACCTTGATGGACAGCCGGACCGCATTCCATTCGTCGGGAGTGAGGTCCAGCAGCCAGGTCATGTTGCGGTATCGGGGCCTTTTCGAGCTCAGTTGCTCGGCGTGAGCACGGTAAAACCCTGTTCCCTAAAGAGTGCGCCGGCCTTGGCGGATTGCAGGCACTTCAGGAAGGCCGGTGTATCCTTGTCCTTCGAATCGGCGGTCTGGGCAACCGGATAGATGATCGGCGGGTGTGAATCCTCTGGGAAGGTGCCGACCACCTTGACGCCCTTTTCGGCGTGCGCGTCGGTGGCATAGACGATACCGAGGGCTGCTTCGCCGGTCGAAACCAGCTTCAGGGCCGCACGGACATTCTCGGCCTGCGCCACCTTGCCCTCGACCGAGGACCAGACGCCGAGCGATTCGAGTGCCGCCTTGCCGTATTTGCCGGCCGGCACGGCCTTGAAGTCGCCCATGGCGAGTTTGCCGTCGCCGACCAGCTTGGCGAGGTCGAAGCCCTTCTCGATCTTGGCTTCGACAGTCGAATCCTTCGGCGCCACCAGCACGATCTTGTTGCCGAGCAACTTCACTTCCGTATTGGGCCTGGTCAGCTTTTTGTCGGAGAGATATTTCATCCAGTCGAGATCGGCCGGGATGAAGACGTCGGCCGGTGCCCCGCCCTCGATCTGCTTGGCCAGCGCCGAACTCGCGGCATAGGAGACGGTCGCGGCCTCGCCGACATCGGCTTCGCAGGCCTTGTTCACCGCGTCGAGCGCGTCCTTGAGGCTGGCAGCCGCGAACACCACGACCTTGTCCTCCGCGTGCGCTGCCGGCATAGCCGCCATCAACGCCGCTGCAAAACCGCTAATGGCGATCGTCCTCAACCCGAAACCTTTGCGCGTCACCGAAAACTCTCCCTGGGTTTGAAATCCGGTCGGCTCGAAGCCTGCAGACCGATATATCCGCATGGATATAACAAGGGAAGGCCTGGCATTGCCGGAATGCACCTGTTCGAGGGTGTTCTGCTAAGATCTTCGATCGCCAACGAAGCCGTCGCGACCTCAAGCTCGAAAAAAGGGTAAGGAGGCCTATGCCGTGGTCAAGGCTTCGGACGTGATGGTCGGCATCGACTGAAAAGCCGCGGCTCAGACCGCTATCGGCGCCTTGATCGAGGCATCGGCGACATAGTTTTCCAGCCGGAAATCCTCGAAGCGGAAGGCGAACAGGTCCTTCACTTCCGGATTGATCCACATCGTCGGCAGCGCCCTCGGCGTGCGCTGCAACTGTTCGCGCGCCTGCTCGAAATGATTAGAGTAGAGATGCGCGTCGCCGAGCGTGTGGACGAAATCGCCTGGCTTCAGCCCCGTCACCTGCGCCACCATCAGCGTCAGCAGCGCATAGGACGCGATGTTGAACGGCACGCCGAGGAAGATGTCGGCGGAGCGCTGGTAGAGCTGGCAGGAAAGCCGGCCTTCGGACACGTAGAACTGGAACAGGCTGTGGCAAGGCGGCAACGCCATGGCTTCCACCTCGGCGGGATTCCAGGCCGAGACGATCAGTCGCCGCGATTGAGGATTGCGGCGGATCTCCTTGAGAAGATTGGCGATCTGGTCTATCGAACCGCCGTGGCCGTCCGGCCAGGACCGCCACTGCTTGCCGTAGACCGGACCAAGGTCGCCATTCTCGTCGGCCCATTCGTCCCAGATCGAAACGCCATGGTCCGTCAAGTACTTGATGTTGGTGTCGCCGGCCAGGAACCACAGCAGTTCATGGATGATCGACTTCAGGTGCAGCTTCTTGGTGGTGGTGACCGGAAAACCGCGCGCGAGATCGAAGCGCATCTGGTAGCCGAAGACGGAGCGCGTGCCGGTACCGGTACGGTCGCCGCGATCGGCGCCGTTGTCGAGCACGTGCTGCAAGAGGTCGAGATACTGGCGCATCGGTTCCGGGCTCGATTCGAGATTTCGCCGATCATAGCGCATGTAGGCGCTGACGCCACGCTTGTCTGAAGTTTCCTCATCCAGGGGAGAAACTGTTTCAGCGCTTGCTCTGGCGAACCGGAAACGCGGAAAGTCGCCAGCCGGCCGCCAGAATGGAGTGACCCAAAAAAGTCCTAGAGGGAGCTGAGCTTGCCCAGATCCTTGGCCACCAGATAGTAAAAGGTCACGCGGTTCTTGGTGTTGTCGGCGTGCATCGCCTTGCAGGTCTTCTCGATCGCAGCGTCGGCTTTCGCCCCGTCGCTGACGCCGAGCTTCTTGGCCACCCAGCTCTCCTTGACCCGCGCCAATTCCTTTGGGTCCGTGCAGGACACCAGCGAGGAATCGCGGTTCCTCAGCGCAATGCCGAGATGCTTGACGATCTTTTCGACCGCATCGGCGTTTGCCGCGGCGTCATACTTCTTCACATCCGCAAGATAGTCGGCCATCAAAATTCCCCCTCGTCGGCGCCACGGATCCGATCGATGAGGGCTGTGGCGCTTGGCAACTTGTGCGCTAGGTCGGTAACTCCTCACCGCTCGCAAAGCTTCGGTTGAGACCGCGCCCAAGTCAACCCTCGGCGTCGCGATTTGACACAGGGACAAACCACCATTGCGGCCTTTCATTTCCACGCAACGCCCCCTATATTCGTTTTGTCGGCTTGACCGACTATGGCGATAAATGGGCGATGAAATAAGCCGTTCGGACCCGGGGGCGGTACCCGGCGCCTCCACCAAAAGCCGCTGTCGACGATAGGGCGGTTTTTGCTGGGGGCGAAATAGGATCGACGAAGGTGTAAAGATCGTACTTTTGCCCGGCATTGTACCACCGTTATCGGGCTAAACTTATAGTTGCCAACGACAACTATGCGGAAGCACGTCTCGCTGCTTAATGCAGTGCGATAGCTTCAAATCAAGCCCTAGGGGTTCGCACTTCTAGGCGGGGTTCGGAGGTACCTGGCAACAGAAACCTCCACTTCTCCCCCTTCAATTTGCGTCACGCACAACGGCTCGTGCCGACGAAACTTCGCGCCTCTTCACCCAGGACGAAGAGCGCAGGCAAACGCTCGACGAGGCCGAGCGCACTTGCCAATCAGTGGCCGGCGTTTGTGCCGAACTTGGCTACGAATTGGTGACCTTGCCGCTGGCGCCAGTCGAGGAGCGCGTGCGCTTCCTCCTCGACGCGGCTGGATTGTCGCTGACATCGCGAGCATAAAGCGCCGGACCACCGGCCCGGCCTTTCATGCGCGTTGTTGGAACCCGGCGAAACCTTGTGGATTGAACCGACATCTTGGAGATCGGAAACATGGCGCTCAAGCGGATGGACAATGTAGGAATCGTCGTCGAGGACCTCGGAGTGACGATCGATTTCTTTCGCGAACTCGGCCTCGAGCTCGAAGGGCGGGCCACGATCGAAGGAGAATGGGCCGGGCGTGTCACCGGACTGGGCGATCAGCATGTCGAGATTGCCATGATGCGCACGCCGGACGGCCACAGCCGGCTGGAGCTCTCCCGCTTCCTCACGCCGCCTGTCGTCGCGGATCACCGGAATGCCCCGGTCAACGCCCTGGGCTACCTCCGCGTCATGTTCACCGTGGACGACATCGACGATACGCTTGAACGGCTCCGCACGCGCGGCGCGCAGCTCGTGGGTGAAGTGGTCCGGTATAAGGATGTGTATCGGCTCTGCTACATCCGTGGGCCCGAAGGGCTTCTCATCGGACTCGCCCAGGAACTCAGCTGAGCGCCAGAGAGCAGTCGTGAACCCCGGGCAAACGCCGGTTTTTGCGCCGGGACAAACGACTGCAGCTTGTGTCGTCCGCAATGCCTCCGGCACAAAAAAGGCCGGGATCGACCCGGCCTTTCCTGATTCATCGAGGGTTTGCCTATTCCGCCGGCGCTTCGACGGCTTCCCGCGAGCGGCCAAGCGTGACCTTCGCCAGCGCGAACGATATCACCGCGCAGAGCGTGATGCCGGCGACCATCGGAAACGGCGTGCCGTCGAAGAACACGCCGGCAACGCCCATGGCAAGCGCGCCGATGGCAAAGTGCAGCGTGCCCATCAGTGCCGACGCCGTGCCGGCGATCTCGCCATGCTCTTCCATCGCCAACACCGATGTGGTCGGGATAACCAGGCCGAGGAAGCCGTAGCCGACGAACAGCAGGGCCGCCATCACATCGAGCCGGTCGACGCCCGTCGCCATGATGGCGAACAGCACAACCATCGTCGTGGCGTAGCCGGTCACCGCCACCCACACCACGCGCTTCAGCCCGAACCGTTCGGAAAGCAGGCCGGTCAGTTGCGACATGCCGATGAAGGCAACCGCATTGATCGAGAAGAACACGCTATAGACCGAAGGCGACAGCCCATAATGGTCGATCAGGATGAAGGACGAGCTCGACAGGTAGACGAAGAAGCTCGCAATGCCGAAGCCGGCGATCGCCACCAGGCCGAGGAAATTACGGTCGCCCATCAGGAAGCGGTAGCCGGCGAGCGCGGTTCCGAAGGAGGAACCGACCCGTTCTTCCGCCGGCCGCGTCTCTTTCAGCGAGGTGGCCAGGAGAATGGTGGCGAGCACGGCCGCGCCGGTCACCGTCCAGAATACGGCGCGCCAGCCGAAATTCTCGATGATCTGGCTGCCGGTCAGCGGCGCCAGGATCGGCGACACCGAAAACACCAGCATCAGCAGCGACATCAGCTTGGCGGCCTCATTGCCGGTGTGCAGATCACGCACGATGGCGCGCGGAATGGCCATGCCGGCGCTGGCGCCAAGACCTTGCAGGAAGCGGAAGGCGATCAGCCACTCGATGGTCGGCGCCATTGCCGAGCCGATGCCGCCGACCATGAACAGCGCCAGGCCGCCATAGAGCGGCAGCTTGCGGCCGACCATGTCGGAGATCGGCCCAACGACGATCTGGCCGAAGCCCATCGACAGGAAGAAGATCAAAAGGCTCATCTGCACGGCGGCGGTGCCGGCATGCAGATCTGTGCCGATCGACGGCAGTGCGGGCAGATACATGTCGATGGCGAACGGGCCGATGGCGGACAACAGGCCGAGTACGACCGCGATGCGGAGGAATTTGGGACTCATGATATTGGCTTCTTTCGATCTGGTTATCGCCGCCAGGCGACGTCTACCCCAGGACGTTCCATCCCGTGGGATTCCGACTCCTGGGGAGAATTTATTCGTCCCTCTGGAGTGAAATCCCCTTATGTCGTGTCCACAAATTTAGACAGACTTGTCTAAATCGTCAATCACCTCTATATAGATTTTCATGAGACCGGGCGTTTCTCCTGACACTTTCCCGCCACGCGGCCACGAGGCCAAGCGCCTGTCGATCGTCGACGCCGCCGCCGGAGTGTTCTGCCGAGAAGGCTTCGCCGGTGCCAACATCGACCTGATCGCGATTGAGGCGGGCGTGTCACGCCAGACCGTCTACAACCACCATGGCGACAAGGAAAAGCTGTTCATCGCCGTCGTGCGCGACCTGACCGAGCGCTGCAACGCCGGCATCTTCGCCACCATTGCCACCTTCCCCGATCAGCCCGGGGATATCGAAGCGGACCTGATCGGTTTTGCCGTGCGCCTGAACCAGAATTGCATCTGCAACCGCGACGGAAAATTCCTGCGCAAGCTTATCCAGACCGAAGGCGAGCGCTATCCCGAGCTCTTTGCCGAGTGGCGTAAACAGGGCCCGGGCCGGACATGGCCGGCAATCGCCGCCCGTTTCGCCCGCCTCGCCTATAGCGGCCATCTCACGATCGACGATCCCGACGTCGCGGCACGCCAGTTCCTCGGTCTCGTCAATGCCGAATTGCAGACCACCTTCATGCTTGGCGGCACGCCGCGCGAGGACGAGGTGGTGCAATCGGCAACGAACGGCGTGCGCACCTTCCTGCGCGCTTTCGGCAAGCGCCCTTCCCCGGCCGGCGCGAAAAAGCACACTGCGCTGGCTAACGCATAACATTTGCGGTTGCGGCGAAGCCGCCTTGCCGATCAAATCGTTGGCAATAGTCTTCGCTTCGGCGCGGCGGCGGTCTATATCAGGTTTACGCCGCGCCCAAGCTTGATTACAGCTATGCGGACGATTCAACGGAACCCGACCACCTCATGGCCGACGACCACATCCGCTACGACATTCTGGCCCAGGAGGCGTTGCGCGGCGTCATGCGCAAGGTCCTGGCCGAGGTCGCGCGCACCGGCCTCCCCGGCAATCATCATTTCTTCATCACCTTCCTGACCGGCGCGCCCGGCGTGCGCGTGTCGTCGCGCCTGCGCGAGCGCTATCCCGAGCAGATGACCATCGTCATCCAGTTCCAGTATTGGGACCTGAAGGTGACCGACACCGGCTTCGAGGTCGGTCTCTCTTTCTCCGACGTGCCGGAGAAACTCGAGATCCCGTTCTCGGCCGTGCGCGGCTTCTACGATCCCTCGGTCAATTTCGAACTCGAATTCGACGTCAAGACCGACGCGCAGCCCGACGAGGAACCGGCAGCACCGGCTCCCGAGCCGCTGACCATCGTCTCCGAGAAGAAGCCGAAGGCCGAGAAGAAGGCCTCCGCCGAAGCGGAGAAGAAGCCCGCCGCCGCCGATGCCGGCACCAAGGGCGCAGAAGTGGTCTCGCTCGACGCCTTCCGCAAGAAATAGGCTCGCGGTCCATGGCCGATATCGTCAACCTTCGTCAGCTCCGCAAACAGAAGGCGCGAGCCGACAAGGAACAAATGGCCAGCCAGAATCGCGCCTTGCACGGCCGCACCAAGGCCGAAAAGCAACGCGACCGTGTGATCGCCGACAAGAGCGAAAGGTTCGTCGCGGGCCATCACCGCGAAAAGCCCGGCGAACCAGGCAACCCCAGCCAACCTAACGATCGCAGCCAATCTGACGATTCCAGCCAATCTGACGGTCAATGAGCGCCGTCGAAAAGCGCTCGGTGACCATTCGCGGCCATCGCACCAGCTATTCCCTCGAAAAACCCTTCTATGACGACCTCCTCGCCATCGCGGCGGCGAGAAAGCTGACACTCGCCGCCCTTGTCGCCGAAATTGACGAGACCCGGCCGCGCGGTGCCAACCTGTCCTCGGCGCTGAGGCTCTATGTCCTGGAGTGGGCGAAGCACGGGACGAACGCCTGAACTAGGCACTGTCAGCCACGTCTGCCTTTTTCCTGCGTCTGGTGCCGAAGCCGAGCAAGGTCGAGCGCTCACGCTCCTCGGCCTGCTTGCGCGAGCGCACGCGCATCAGATCCTTCCAGCCGACATAGCCGACCAGCCTTCCGTCCTCACGCGCCACGACCGGCAGATGCGAGACATTGGCCGTCAACAGTTTGTCCGAAAGACCTTCCAGATATTCGTCGGGATAGGCCAGCGTCACCTTGCTTCCGGCCAACAACTCCCCCAACGTCGTCGTCCGGTGCTTGCCGGCGCGGCGCCAGCGCAGGATCGCCGGCGGATCGATGAGCCCGAGCACCTGCCTGTTTTCATCGACCACGGGAAAACTCGGATGCCGGGTTTCCGGCGCGGTCAGGAAGGCGGCCGCGCCATGCAGCGTCATCGTCGCCGGCACGCTCTCGACTTCCGATGTCATCACCTCGCGCACCCTGGTGAGCGCGAATGGATCGACGCGATATTCGCGCACAAGGTGGTGCCCTCGCCTGGCGATCTTCTCGGTCAGGATCGAACGCTTCATCAGGAGCACGGTGACGGCATGCGCCGCCGCACAGGCCGCGATCAGCGGCACCAGCACATGCGTGTTGCCGGTCAGCTCGACGGCGAAGAAAGTGGCTGTCAGCGGCGCGCGCATTGTGCCGCCCATGGTGGCGGCCATGGCCAGCAGCGCCCAGAAGCCCGGGTCCGCCGCCGGCAGGATCCCGGCAAGCACCGCGCCCATTGCGCCACCCATGATCAACAGCGGCGCCAGCACGCCGCCCGAGGTTCCCGAGCCGAGCGCCACCGACCAGATCACGGCCTTGACCACCAGCAGCAGGAGCGCCGCGGTCGCGATCGTGCGGCCGTCCAGCATGTCGGCGATGTTGTCATACCCCACGCCGAGCGCCCGTGGGTCGATCAATCCGCCTATGCCGACCACCAGGCCGCCGAGCATCGGCCACCACATCCAGTGGATGGGCAGCTTCTGGAAGCCGTCCTCGCACGCATAGACCATCTGCGTCAGCAGCCCGGACAAAAGACCGGCGCAGATACCGACCAGCACCCAGCCGCCAAGGCCGAGGAAGGAAACCGCCATGCTGCCCTGGAACGGAAAGATCGGCCCCGGCATATGCAGCATCGTGCGCTCCACCTCCGCCACGATGGCCGCCACCGCCACGGGAATGAAGCTGCGCGGCGTCCATTCGAACAAAAGCAGTTCCACCGCCAGCATGATGGCCGCGATCGGCGTGCCGAACACGGTGGTCATGCCGGCCGCCGCTCCCGCGACCAGCAGCGTCTTGCGCTCGGTGTCTGAGACCGGCAGCATCTGCGCGATCAGCGAGCCGATGGCGCCGCCGGTCATGATGATCGGCCCCTCGGCGCCGAACGGCCCGCCGGAGCCGATCGAGATCGCCGACGACAGCGGCTTCAGGATTGCCACCTTCGCGTCCAGTCTGGAACGCCCGAGCAGGATCGCCTCGATCGCCTCGGGAATGCCGTGACCGCGGATCTTCTCGCTGCCATAGCGCGCCATCAGGCCGATGATCAGCGCGCCGATGACCGGAACGATGACGGCGGCAAGCCCGAGCGGCGTATCCTGCAGCTTCAGCTCGGCAAGCGAGAACTGGCCGAAATAGGCGATGTTGGTGGCCAGCCGGATCAGCTTCAGCAGCACGATGCCGGCAAACAGCCCGGCGGTCGCCACCACCACCGCTATCGCGGCGACGAGCAGCACTCGGGCATCCGTGGTGAAATCCCTGAGATGACCGGGATTGGAGTTGTGGGTCTTCATGGTTGCGTTGCTTCCCGGCGGCGGCCGTATCTGGTTCTGCGGCACGGTCGAAGGGGCCAGCCGGTTGTCGGTCGGCTATGTATCGTAACACGATATATCTGTTCAAGCTCATTCCGTCCGAAATTTCGTTTGAGCTTTCTCCGGAAAACGAAGACATCTCCTATATGACGCAGTCACCCAAGACACGACGCCCCGCCATCAGGCAATCCGACTACGAGCGGCTGTCCGAATTCCGCTACCTGATCCGCCGCTTCCTCGAATTCAGCCAGGTGCAGGCCGAGGGTGCCGGCCTGACCCCACGCCAGCACCAGGCGCTGCTGGCGATCAAGGGCTATCCGGGCGGCGGGCCGGTGACGGTGGGCGACCTGGCGGAACGCCTGCGCATCCGCCACCACAGCGCCGTCGAACTGGTCAACCGCCTCGGCGAGGCAGGACTGGTCGCACGAGATCAGGACAAGGACGATCATCGCCGCGTACTGCTGCGGCTGACCGAACGCGCCGACGATTGCCTGGCCGAACTGTCGGCCGCGCATCTCGACGAGCTCTCCCGCATAGAACCCATGCTGCGGCGCCTGCTCGATGGGGGCCAAGACTGACGCCCGGCGTCCGCGCGGGCCGATACCGAAATATTTTTTTCGAAACCGAATCCTTTGGCCTGGCCGCTGCGTCCTGGACAGGTGAGAGCCGAGGAACCGATGCGATGAAACACCATTTGATACGCTATAAGACGAAGCCGGACCGGGCCGACGAGAACGAGCGCCTGGTCAAGGCCGTGTTCGAGGAACTGCGCGGCAAATCGCCGGAAGGCGTTCGCTACATGACCTGGCGCTCCGGCGACGGCACTTTCGTCCATCTCGTCGAGATCGAAACCGACGAGCATGCCGATGTCATCCCCGGGCTTGCCGCTTTCGAGGCCTTCCAAAATGGCATCAGGGATCGCTGCATCGACCCGCCGCACCGTGACGTGATGACAGTGGTGGGCCATTATCGGATGCTGGACGAGTAGCTGAATAAACCACCTCAAGAACGGGCGGTGCATGAACAGTCAAGGCGAAGTCCGCGAGCCTTTCGACCGCTTGTTCGGCGAATTGCGCCCCAAGCTGCACCGCTATTGCGCCCGCATGACAGGCTCGGTCGTCGATGGCGAGGACGTCTTGCAGGAGGCGCTGGCCAAGGCATTCGAGGCCTTGCCCAACGCCGGCCCGATCGCCAATCCCGAAGGCTGGCTGTTCCGCATCGCCCACAATGCGGCGCTCGATTTCCTGCGCCGCCGCGCCCGCGAGAGGGCCTTCTCCGACGAGGAGCCGGACATGATCGCCGACCCGGCAAATTCCATCGCCGACCGGCAGGCCGCGGCAGCCGGATTGCACAGTTTCATGCGCCTTCCCGTCGCGCAACGAAGCAGCGTCATCATGATGGACGTCCTGGGCTATTCGCTGCAGGAGATCAGCACCATGCTCGACACCAGCATCCCCGCGATCAAGGCCGCGCTGCACCGTGGCCGAGGCCGGTTGCGCCAGTTCGCCAATGAACAGGACGATCGTCCTGTTCCCAGGCTGAGTGCATCGGAGCGCCTGTTGCTCGACACCTATGTCGATCGCTTCAACGCCCGTGATTTCGACGCCGTGCGGGACATGCTGGCCGATGAAGTGCGGCTGGAACTGGTGGCCAGGGCAAGGCTGAACGACCGCAAGGAGGTGGCCACCTATTTCGGCAATTATTCCCGGGTGCGGGATTGGCATTTCGCGCCTGGTTTCGTCGAAGACCGTCCGGCAATCCTCGTGCGTGATCCCAACGACCCTGGGGCAGCGCCGACATACTTCATCCTGCTGGGTTGGCAGGGCGACAAGCTTGCCACCATCCGCGACTTCCGCCACGCCAGATACGTCGCTGACGGCGCCGAAACGTTTCTTCTTTGAGACGATTGCGAGACGGCGAGCAACCGGAAAGCCCAGTCCTACCGCCTACTGCAGTGACTTCAGCAGATTGTCGACAGTGAACGGATTGGCTTTCGGCTTGGCCGGAGGCGGATTGTCGTTGGCGGGCACCCGCTCGGCCTTGGGCGCCTGTTCCGCCGCCTTGCGCTCGGCTTCGAGCCTGGCTTTTTCCTGAGAGGCAATGCGCATCGCCTCCTCCGCCTTCTGGCGCTCCTGCTCGGCCTGCGCCTTGGCCGCCTCGTCCGCTGCCTGCTGTTCCGCCGCCGCCTTCGCATCGGCATCGGCCTTGGCTTTCGCGTCTGCATCCGCCTTGGCTTTCGCTTCCGCGTCGGCCTTCGCCTTGGCATCCGCTTCAGCCTGGGCCTGAGCGTCGGCTTCCGCTTTCGCCTTGGCGTCGGCTTCTGCTTTCAGGCGCGCCGCTTCCTCCTGCTGGCGCAATTCTTCCGCGGCCTTGTCGCGGGCATCCTGAAGTGCCGCGTAGTAGCGCACCTCGCGCCGCAGCCGCTGTTTCTCAAGCAGCGCGGCCTGCATCGCCTCGACGCGTTGCTGTTCTTTTTCCAGCGCGCGCTGGGTCAGGAACTGCGCCAGCGGCTCGCTGTCGAACTGCCGTTTCACGGCACCGAACGGCCCCTCGGCGGTGAAATTCACGACCGGCTCGGAGCCGACCAGCGCTTCGTCGCCGGGCCGATAGGTGACCGCGCCCTTGGCCGAAACCGTGCTGGCATTGAGGTCGGCCGTGATGTCGGCCGACAAGGTCGCCGCCGGATTTTCAAGGCTGATCGGGGGCGCTCGCAGCATGCCGCCGGCAATCGTGAAGGTGACCTCGGCGTCCTTTGCCGCGAAGCTGCCGTCGGCTGCGATGTCAGGCACGAAGCCAGCGGTCTTGGCCGCGTCGATATCGCGGCCGATCGCATCCGCCTTGGCGAGGAATGCGCCGAACGCGTCAGGATTGACGCCGGCGATCTGCAAGCCCTTCAGCGTCGCCGTGCCGGATCCCGACAGAGCGGCAATCATCGCGTCGACCGACTTGCCGCTGGTCGACATCGTCGTCGAGAAATCGCCACTGCCGCTGATGCCCGCATTCGGCAAGACATCAGCCAGGTCGGCACCCGCCAGTTTCATCTGTCCGGTGAAAAGCCCGGTGCCCTCATTGTTCTTCAACTCGAACAGGCCGGAGAGCGCCCCGCCGAGGAATTTGGCTTTGAGATCGGCCACCCGAATGCCTTCCGGGTCGAGCTTGAGCGAGAAGGCCGCGTCATAGGCGGTGGCCAACGGGCCGGCGGCCAGCGAAGCCGTGGTCAGGTCGAGATCGGCGGTGAACGGCAGGCTGGACTTCTGGCTGAACGGCGCCGACGGCCATGCGCCGGCCTTCTCACTCTTGTCGGTATTGTCACTCTTGCCGGCGCCGTTCTTGTCCAAGAGAAAAGCGGAATCGCCAAACAGTGCCACCGCCATCGGATCGAGGTCAAGTTCGTCGAGCGCCAGCGCACCGGCCAGATGCGGCACGCCATCCTTGCCGTCGACCCCCTGCTTGACATCGAGGTTGATGTCGCCGGACACAGCCGCCTCGTTGATGGCGCCGCTAAGCCCGGAGAGCACCAGCAGGCCATTGCCGTAATCGGCCTGCGCGGCCAGCGATGTCGACATGCCGGCGCCCATGCCGGGCAGGCCAATGCCCGTCGTCATCAGCCAAGGTTCGATGTCGGCGGCGTCGAGGTTGACCTTGCCCTTGGCCGTCGGACCTTGCTGCGTGTCGGCGACCGTACCCTCGAAGCCGGCCTTGAAGTCGTTGCCGGCAAGGCTGAAGCTCGTCGCCAGGCCGCCGCCAAACGTGCCCTTGGCCTGGATATCGGTGCTTGCTTCACCCAGCATGCCGAGCGGCAGCGCCGGCAGGCCATAGAGCGCCAGCAAGGCGGTTGCGTCCGGGTTCCTTGCATTGAAAGTCAGGGTCACCGGCGCGTCGGCAAGCTTGTTCACCGCGCCCCTTCCCGACAGCGACGCCGAAAACGCCGAGCCGCCGGCCTTGCCCTGCCCGCTGACCGCCAGACCCGTAGTGCCGTCGCCATTGTCGGCGGCACTGGCCACGAGGTCGATGCGCGCATCCTGGAACAGGTCGGGATAAGCGGCGGCGCGGCCCGCAAGCCCCTTCAGCACGGCATTGTCAGGATAATGCTGCGCGGCGACGTCGATCAGCGGCTTCAGGTCGACCGCGACCACCGAGGCGTCGAGCTTGCCGGTCGGGCCCGCCGGAAAATCCTTGATCCGGCCCGTGGCGCTGATCGAGGAACCGGCCAGTCCGCCGACCGAAAGCCTGTCGATTTCGAGCAGTCCGTCCCGCAGCCTGAGAGCGGTATCGACCGTGTCGGCGGTCAAGCCGCCGGCGCTGACCGGGCCGGCCTTGATCTGGAAATCGAGGTCGCTGCTGGCAAAACGGTTGGCGCCCTTGTCGCTGACGAAGATCGAGGCGAAGGCCGCCAGCCCGTCGACATCGAGGTCACCGCCCTCGAGCCGCATCAGCACCGAGGGCTTTGCGTCGTCAGGCTGGCTGGAATCGATGCGGCCGGAAAACTTCGCCTTGCCCAGGATCAATTCGAGATCGCTGAAGGATTGATGGTTTTCAGAGAGATCGACCTTGGCCTTGAAGCCGGCGGCAGGCAGACGGCGGATCGCTTCGTCGACATCCTTCGACAGCCAGGCTGCGAAACCCGAAGGTTGCGCCACGGCCAGCAGCAACGAGCCGGTGAAGCCGAAATGGCCCTGCACGTTGAGCATGACCTTGCCATCGGCTTCCAGCTTGGTGCGGCCCGGCAAGGTCGCGGCCAGCGATTTCACCGACCAGCCGTCACCGACCGGCTCGGCGGAAAGATGAACGTCGCGCACCGTGGTGTCGCCGGCCACCACCGCCGGCAGCTTGACCTCGACCGTGCCGGGAATGGTCGGCTTCGGCACATCGAGCAACGCCTGCTCGAGCCCGGCGATACGCTGGTCCAGCGTCAGGCCCGCACCCGCCGGCGCACCCACCGCCTCGTCGAATTGCACCTGTGCGCCGTTGGCTTCGATGGCGAAGCTCGGTTTCTGGCCGAGATCGACCGAAGCCTTGCCGTCGGCGGTGTAGGGATTGTCGAGCGGACCGGTTTCGAAACGGAATTCATCGACACCAAGCTTCTGGTGGTCGAGCGAGAACTTGCCGTTCAGCCGGAAACCCGGATCGGGCTTGCCGGCGCTGACCTTGACCGTCTCGCCATCCGTACCGCGCAGCTCGGCTGAATTCTTGCCGGCACCATCCTTGTCGGCACCCGAAATCTTGAACAGGCCGGAATAGACGGCGGCACCGTTGACGATTCCGGCATTGCCGTCGGTCTCGATAACCAGCGGATAGGCTTCGGGGTCCGCCCTCACCCGTAACCGCATCTGCCCGGAGGGTTCGGCCTTGCCGGTCGACGCCGCGACCGTGGTCCGCAACCCGTCCAGCCGCAACGTGCCGTCCATGCGCCACGGACCGGCCAGCGACTTGGCCGAAATGGTCGAATTGATCTCGGAAAAGATGTGGCTGCGGCCGCCGGCGGCATGGCGCAGTTCGACCTGCCCTTCCGTCACCGTCAGCTTCTCGATCGAGATCTGGCCGGGGTCGAAGGGCGAGGACGGGCGCATCGCCCAGTCGACGGTTCCATTGGCGGCGATGTCTATGGTCGCCTTCGGCCGCACCAGCCGCATGTCGAAGATCAGCACCTCGCCGCGCAGGAAGGGCGCCAGTTCGGCATCCATCGAAAACGTCTCGACGGTCATGGCCGGCTGGCCGTCGGGGCCACCGGCGACGGCGACGTTGGAAAAGGTCACCGAGGGGAACGGCAACAGCCTTGCCGTGGCGTCGCCCTGCACGGTGACCTTGCGGCCGAGGATGGCGCTTGCCTCGCGCTCGAACTCGGCGCGGTAGCCGGTCCAGTCGACGAAATACGGCACCACCAGCGCCGCAAGCAGCACCAGAACGAACATGCCACCGAAGATCACGAACAGGCGTGCGAGCATCCGCTCCGAACAGGTTGATTGAAATTCTGCTGCACTCTACCCGCATCCGCGTGTCGATAAAGAGGCAATTCATCCTGTGTTGCGTCACGTCGGACGATCTGAAACAAATTCTGGGAAAAGCGGAGATTCTCGGATGTCGGGCAAAAACTGGGATCGCGTGCCGATCGATGCACAGAGTGTCGATGCCCCGCTATCGCAGTCGGCGATTTTCCTTGTCGTCACCGTCGCCGGCGAACAGCCGGCCTTGGCCAGGGTTTGCTCCGTGCTCGGCGAGCTCGACGACCTGGTCAAGACTGTCGGATTCCGCGATCTTGGCGGGCGCCTGTCGTGCATTGCCGGCATCGGCAGCGATCTCTGGAACCGGCTCAGCCCCGGCCGGCGACCGCTGGAGCTGAAGCCGTTCGCGCCGATCAAGGGCGCGGTCCATTCGGCGCCAACGACGTCGGGCGACCTGCTCTTCCACATCCGCGCCGAGCGGCCCGACATGTGCTTCGAATTCGAACGTATCCTGCTCGACAGGCTTGGTCCCGGCGTGACCGTCGTCGACGAAGTGGCGGGCTTTCGTTATTTCGATGCCCGCGACCTGCTCGGTTTTGTCGACGGCACTGCAAACCCGACCGGCCTCGATCTGCCAGCCTCGGCGCTGGTCGGTGACGAAGATGCCGACTTCGCCGGCGGCAGCTATGTCGTGGTCCAGAAATATCTGCACGATATGCAGGCCTGGGCGCGCATTCCGACTCCCGAGCAAGAGACGATCATCGGCCGCACCAAGATCGACAACATCGAAATCGATGATGACGATGCGCCCCGCAAATCGCACAAGTCGCTGGCCACCATCGAGGATGCCGACGGCAACGAGTACGACATATTGCGCGACAACATGCCGTTCGGCAGGCCCGGGCAGAACGAATTCGGCACCTACTTCATCGGCTACAGCAGATATCTTTGGGTCACCGAGAAAATGCTGCAGCGTATGTATGTCGGCGACCCGCCGGGCGCCTACGACCGGCTGCTCGATGTCTCGACACCGCACACCGGCACGACCTTCTTCGCCCCGACCCGTCCCATGCTGCAGACGCTTGTGCAGGCGAAGTAAGACAAGCTACTCCACTGCACGGTAGAGCAGCGGCTGGTGGCCTCTATCCGCGGTCCCTCAGCGTGCGTCGCGTTTCGCCTGCGCCACCTTGGCCGCTTTGCGCTGGCGGCCAAGTTCCGCCGGTCGAACAAGACTTGGAACCTTCTGGTTGGCGACGGCCCGCATGCCCTTGTGCGCCGTTCGCGAATTGTGCGCGGGACCGTCCGGGGCTTTCTGCTTCAAGGCCAGCGCCTTGCGTGCATTGTCAACCAGCGAAATGCGGGCCGCCAGTTGGCGGCGCCGTTCGGCCTCGCCGTTCAGCCGCCGCATCGCCATGGCCAGCACCGCGAGCTTCACTTGTGAACCGCCATCGGCCTTTGAGGGTGCCGCGCCTTTCGGCGCGCCCTTGCCGCGTATCTCGCGCCGCCTGCGATGCGCTTCGGCCTGCGCCTTGTCACGCCGTTCCCGCAACAGCTTGACCAGGCCGGAAAGGTCGGTATCGGAAAGTTCCTGCACCACCGGATGGTGCGATTTCTCCACCATCTCGTGTTCGTCGGCGCTCAGCGCTCGCGCTTCTTCCCTGCGTGAAATGGCCATGACAGTCCTCCTCAGCCGGCACGCCTGTCTTTCCAGGCTTGCCACTGCGGGAGCCTCGACCCGAATGGCCGCGCGGTCAAGACGCGCTCTTCACGACGCCCTAGCCCGCGTCAGGCAGGATCTTGCCCGGATTCATGATATTTTGCGGATCGAGCGCCTGCTTGATGGTGCGCATGACGTCGACGCCGTGGCCGAGTTCATGGCGCAGGAAGCCGATCTTGCCCTGGCCGATGCCGTGCTCGCCGGTGCAGGTGCCCTCCATGGCGATCGCCCGCATGTTGAGCCGCGCGACGAATTTTTCCGACAGCGCGATTTCCTTGGGATCGTTCACATCCATCAGCACCAGCACGTGGAAATTGCCGTCGCCGGCATGGCCGACGATCGGCGCGATCAGCCCCATCTCGGCGATATCGGCCTCGGTTTCCATGACGCATTCGGCAAAGCGCGATATCGGCACACAGACATCGGTCGAAAGCCCCTTGGCGCCCGGCCGCAAGGTCAGCGACGCCCAGTAGGCGTCGTGCCTCGCCTTCCACAATTTTGTCCGCTCCTCGGCGACGCTGGTCCACAGAAACGGCCCGCCGCCATTCTCTTCCGCGATCATGCCGAAGGTCTCGGCCTGCTCGGCGACACCGGCATCGCTGCCATGGAATTCCACGAACAGGCACGGGCTCTCGGGATAATCGAGCTTGGAATAAGTCTTCATCGCCCGCATCTGCAGTGCATTGACCAGTTCGATGCGCGCCACCGGAATGCCCATCTGAATCGTCGCGATGACGGCGTTGCAGGCCGCCTCGACGCTCGGAAACGGACAGACGCCGCCCGAGATCGCCTGCGGAATACCCTGCAGCTTCAAGGTTAGCGCGGTGATGATGCCGAGCGTGCCTTCCGAGCCGACCAGCAGCCGGGTCAGATCATAGCCCGCAGAACTCTTCTTCGCCCGTTTGCCGGTCGTCACCGTCTCGCCGTCGGCCATGACGGCGGTCAGCGACAGCACGTTCTCGCGCATCGTCCCGTAGCGCACCGCATTGGTGCCGGACGCCCGCGTCGCCGCCATGCCGCCGAGCGAGGCATTGGCGCCCGGATCGATCGGAAAGAACAGCCCGGTGTCGCGCAAATGCCGGTTCAGGTCCTCGCGCGTCACGCCGGGCTCGACCGTGCAGTCGAGATCCTGTGGATTGACCGAAAGAATGCGGTTCATCCGCGACGTATCGACCGAAATGCCTCCACCCGGCGCATTGGTGTGGCCTTCGAGCGACGAGCCGACGCCAAACGCGATCACCGGCACGCGGTGCGCGGCACAGGCGCGCACGATCTCCTGCACCTCGGCCGTGGTCTCGGGGAAAGCCACGCCGTCGGGCGCCTGCGTCGGAATGTAAGTCGTCGTATGCGCGTGCTGCGAGCGGATGGCCTGGCCGGTCTGGAAGCGCTCGCCCAGCCGCTGCTTGAGGATGCCGAGCACCGCCGCGATGCCTTCCTCGTTGCGTTCGACCGGATTGAGGTCGCTCAGAGCCATGAAATCCTCCGCGAATGGACCAGCATGCATGCTTGTTATGCGATTATGGATGCGTAGTCTCCGCGACCACGCTCTGTCCAGCACCAGAACAAGGAAGTTTCAATGTCCATCCCCGCCCCCTTCGTCTCCAGGCCCATGGACATCGAGAAGGACTGGATCGACTATAACGGCCATCTCAACATGGCCTACTACAACGTGCTGTTCGACCGCTGCTCGGACGAGGCCTTCGAGGCGATGGGCATGGGGCTGGACTATGTGAAAGAGCGGCGGCTCACCATCTACACCGCCGAAGTCCATGTCTGCTACGTGCAGGAACTGCACCTGGACCACAAGGTCACGGTCTCCTTCCAGCTCATCGAGCATGACGAGAAGCGGCTGCGGGCCTACCAGGAAATCCGCCATGTCGACGGCTGGCTCGCCGCCACGTCCGAGACCTTGTCGCTGCATGTCGATATGTCGGGGCCGAAGGTGGCGCCCTTCCCGGCCGATGTGCTGGCGAGGATCCAAGCCATGCGCGCCGCCCATTCGGTGCTGCCGATGCCCGAACGCGCCGGCCGCTCGATTGGAATCAAGCGCAGGTAGGGCGGAGCCGGCATCCATCTCGCCTCATTAGCGGGAGACCGGGCTGGCTTCAAAGCCACACCCGAAACTCAAAATCGCAGAACATCGGATAACCGCCGGCACCCGCGCTTGAAGCGGGTTCGCACCGACGTTAACCTTACCGAGGTTTTAACGGGAACAAGCCAATTGAGCCGTTGAACGACTCAGCGGAGCGGTCGAAAACGTCCGCACAAGGGTTGTTTTAGCGGGCGGCGGGGCGAAGCCGGTTCGAGGAACGTGCATGAAAACGGACATCAAGGTCGAGGTGGACAGGCTGGCCGCCGATCCGCGCATATCAGACTACGATTTCTGGCGTTCGCTCAAGAATGTCGACAACGAGATCTTTCACATCGCCAACAACAACGAACCGATTCCATTCGACATGATCCGCTGGCGCAGCATCCTGAAGCGCGCCCGCCTGAAGCGCGGCCATGCATAGCGAGGCGGAGGGATCAAATCCCCAGCTTCACGGCTGCCGCCTGATCGCCGCCAGCGGTGAGCGCGCGATCACCGGCGATGACTGGATGATCGCCGTATTGGTCATCGCATGGGGGATGATGCGGTCGATCACCCGTTCGAGTTCGGCGACCGAGCCGACATGCGCCAGCGCGATGAAACAGTCTTCGCCGGTCACCCGGTCGCATTGCGCGATTTCCGGCAGGTCTCGGATGATCTCGGCCACGACGGCCAATTGCCCAGGCACCGGCCGGATGCGCAGCCATGCCGATAGTTTCAGGCCAAGCGCCGCGGGATTGATCTTGACGCAATAGGCCTCGATCACGCCGTTTTCCTGCAGCCGCTTGATGCGCTCGGCCACACTCGGCGCCGACAGGCCGACCGAGCGCGCCAGTTCCGCCGTGCTGGCGCGCGCATCCTTTTCCAGCAGGCGCAGGATCTTCATGTCGGCCGCATCGAGGTTGATGTTTTCGCTTCGAAGGCGTTTCATGGAAAACTCCTTGCTTCCGGGTAAGAAATGATCGGACAAGCGGATCATCATCCATATAAGTCGGGACGATCGGCTACGATACTGGTCTCATGGACGACCCGAGGCAAGCACCGCATTCCGGTTTTACCGCAGTCAGCCCTACTGCTGTCCGCCCGGCCCTTGCCGGCCCCGCACTCACCGGGCTGGCGACAAGACTGCCGCCGCATGTCTGGTTCGCGGTCAGCGCGGTCTTCCACTATCTCGGGCCGGCCTTCGCCGTGCTGCTTTTCCCGCATGTCGGCGTGCTCGGCATGGCTTGGCTGCGCATCGCCACCGCGGCGCTGATCTTCGCGCCGCTGACCCGCCCTTGGCGAACCTTCGCCCGTGCCGGCCCTCGGACGCGGCTCCTGCTCATTGCCTTCGGCGCTTGCCTGGCGGTGATGAACTGCTCGTTCTACCTGGCGCTTGACCGCCTGCCGATCTCGCTGGTGGCGGCGATCGAGTTCGTCGGCACCATCGGCATTGCGCTGGTCGGCCTAAGGAGCGCCCGCAATCTGGCCGCTCTTGCCATCGCCGTCACCGGCACCTTGCTGTTGATTGACGTCAAATGGTCAAGCGACCCCGTCGGGCTGTTCTGGGCCTTCCTCAACGGCGCGCTCTTTGTCGGCTACATCGTGCTTGGCCATCGCGTCGCCCGCGCGGGCGCCGGCGACGGCATCGCCGGCCTGGGTGCTGCCATGGCGGTCGCCTTCGTCGTCGTGCTTCCGATCGGTGTCACCGACGCGCTGCCCGCCTTTTTCTCGCCGCCGCTGCTCATCGCCGCCATCGGCGTCGGCATCTGTTCTTCGGTCATTCCGTATATCTGCGATCAGCTCGCCATGGCGCGGTTGCCGCGCGCGAGCTTTGCGCTGATGCTGTCGCTGCTGCCGGTCACCGCGACGCTGATCGGCATCGTCGTGCTGCGCCAGATTCCCGGCCCGACCGATTGCCTCGGCATCGCGCTGGTCGTGGCCGGCGTTGCCTTCCACAAACCAGTGGCTGATCGCGAAGCCGATCGCACTTAGGCCAGCTTCTGCTTGAGGAAGGCGATCGTCCTGCCCCAGGCGAGGTCGGCCGCCTTCTTGTCGTAGCGCGCCGCCGAGGTGTCGTTGTTGAAGGCATGGTTGGCGCCTTCATAGACATAGACCGTGTATTCGACATGCGCGGCGTCGAGTTCCTTCTTGAAAGCATCGATGCCGGCGTTGGTGCGCTCGTCCAAGCCCGCATAATGCAGCAGCAGCGCAGCCTTGATCTTCGACGCGTCGGCGGCCTTGGGCTGCATGCCGTAATAGGCGACGCTGGCGGAGAGATCGGGCGCGTTGACGGCCAGCATGTTGGCCGTGCCGCCGCCCCAGCAGAAGCCGATGGCGCCGACCTTGCCATTGCCGTCCTTGTCGGCCTTGAGGAAGGCGACCGTCGCCACGCCGTTGGCAACGGTCTGCGCCGCATCGAGTTTCCCGAACATGTCGCGCGCCTTGTCCTCATCAGTGGGCGTGCCGCCGAGCGGCGACAGGAAATCGGGCGCGAGCGCCAAGAAGCCCTCCAGCGCCACGCGCCGGGCGACGTCGCGGATATGCGGGTTGAGCCCCCTGTTTTCATGGATGACGATGACGGTGCCGAGCTTGCCGGTCTGGTTTGCCGGTTTGACCAGATAGCCTTTCATCTCGCCGCCGCTGACGGGATAGGTGATGTCCTCGCCCTTCACGCGGGGATCGTTTTCGGCCACGATCGCCGCCTGGGCGGAGTTCGCCGCCAGCATCGGCACGATCGCGGCGGCCGCAGCACTTGATCCGGCAAGCCTGGTCAACTGCTCCATGAAGCGGCGGCGATCCAGCGTCAGATGCGTGTATTCGTCATAAGCATCGATCATCGCCTGGGTGATGACGGGTTTGGTGGTGACGTTAGCCATCAGCTTCCTCGCTCTCTCGGCTTCGGTGTCCTTGCCGGTCGCAAGATAGGGGCGAGCCTCTCATCGTCCAGTCACCGGACCGTGACATCTCGCTGTCCTGCCGGCCGCCAGTCGGTCGGTTGGTCGGAAGATCATCACGTTTTTGTCATCGGTGACAAATCTTGATGGCGCCGCCACAATAGTGGGGGAAACTGGCTTGCCGGCCGCCTTTGGCGGCCACGGTCCTATAGGCCCGATCTGAAAGGAACAGTACCGATGACCATGACCTCGCCGATCCTGGCAAGCGCCTTCGTGGCAGCAGTGGCGGCCGTTCTGGCGATGCGCGCGGCTGTTGTCGCGGCGAGCCGCAAGTCCATGGTCAAGGTTCGCAGCGCCGGCGTCAGCGCACAAACACGAAACCCAAGTTGAGGTGAAGTCATGAACGTCCAGGACATCGTGAACACCGTCTCGCAGAAGGCCGGGCTTGACCAGGCTACGACCGAAAAGGTCGTCGGCACCATCCTCTCGGTGCTGGAGCACGAAGCCGAAGGCACCAGTGCGTCTTCGTTTTTCGCCAAGATTCCCGGCGCCGACGACCTTGCGCACCAATATGACGTCATGGCCGCCGCGCCGGCCGGCGGCGGCGGCTTCCTGTCGTCGCTGCAAGGCGCGCTTGGCGGCGTTCTCGGCGAGAAAGCCGGCGCACTGGTCAACGGCCTCGCCGCGCTCAAGGCATCCGGCCTCGACATGGCGCAGATCCAGAAGGCCGGCGAGACGCTGGTCCAGCAGGCCGAGGCCGCCGCCGGCCCCGATTTGACCAACCAGGTGCTCGGTTCGGTGCCCAGCCTGAAGGCCCATCTGGGGCTCCGCTGATCGTCGGATCGCCGAACCCGGCACCGCCTATTTCGGCAGCGCGTAGGCCATCACATAATCGCCCGGCTTGGTGCCGACCGAGCCGTGGCCGCCGGCGACGATGACCACGAACTGCCGCCCGTCGGCGACCGTATAGGTCATCGGCGTCGATTGCCCCCCGGCCGGCAGCCGCGCCCGCCAGAGCTGCTTGCCCGATGTCAGGTCGTAGGCGCGCAGATAGTCGTCGACGGCGGCACCCAGGAAGGCAACACCGCCGGCCGTGATCATCGGTCCGCCAATGCCGGGCACCCCGACCTTCAGCGGCAACGGCAGTGGCGTCATGTCGTAGACGGTACCGTTGCGGTGCTTGTAGGCAATGGTACCGGTCCGAAGATCGACGCCAGCGACATAGCCCCAGGGCGGCGCCTGGCACGGAATGCCGAGCGGCGATAGGAACGGTCCCATCACCACCGCATAGGGCGCGCCGTCATTGCGGTTCAGCCCCTGCTCGCTGCCCTTGGTATCGCCCGGCGGCGGCACGTCGGCGCGGGGGATCAGCCTGGACGTGAAGGCGAGATAAGTCGGCATGCCGAACATCACCTGCCGCACCGGATCAACCGCCACGCCGCCCCAGTTGAAAGTGCCGAAATTGCCGGGGTAGACCAGCGATCCCTGCAGCGAGGGCGGCGTGTAGCGGCCTTCATAGCGCAATTTATGGAGCGCGATCCGGCAGGCCAGTTGGTCGAACATGGTGATGCCCCACATATCGGCCTCGGTCAGCGGCGGCGGGCTGAAGGAAAGGTCGGATGCCGGCTGCGTCGGCGATGTGTGATCTCCTCCGATGGCGCCGCCCGGCGCTGGCACGTCCTTGACGGGGATGACCGGCTCGCCGGTGCGCCGGTCGAGCACATAGAGGTCGCCCTGCTTGGTCGGCCCGACGAGGGCGGGCACGACGGAGCCGTCAGCCTTGGTGATGTCGATCAGGCTCGGCTGCGCCGGCACGTCCATGTCCCAGAGGTCATGGTGCACGGTCTGGCGCACCCATTTCAACTGCCCGGTGTTGAGGTCGAGCGCGGTGATCGAGGAGGAGAATTTCTCGACATTGGCGCTGCGGCCCATGCCGAGCTGGTCCGGTGTCTGGTTGCCGAGCGGCACGTAGAGCAGGCCGAGCTTGTCGTCGGCGCTCGGCGTCGACCACATGTTCGGCGAGTTGGCGGTGTAGGTCTGGTCGGCCGGCAGCGGCGTCGTCTGGTCCGGATTGCCGGAATCCCAGTTCCACAGCAGTTTACCGGTGCTCGCATCATAGGCGCGGATGACGCCGGACGGCTCCTGCGTCGAATAATTGTCGTTGACCGCGCCGCCGACGATGATCTTGCCGCCCGCGATCAGCGGCGCCGAAGTCGAGTAGTAGTAGCCCGACTTCGGATACGGCATGTTGGCCAACAAATTGAGCGTGCCGCCCTCGGCGAAGGCCGGGCAAACCTGCCCGTTGGCGGCGTCGAGCGCGATCAGCCGGGCATCCGAGGTCGGCAGGTAGACGCGCGCAGCGCAGGGCTGACCGGCGGCGCCCGCGGCATCGGCATAATAGGAAACGCCACGGCAGGTCTGGTGCTGGCGGTCCTTGTCGAGCTTGACCTTGGGATCGTAGCGCCACTTCTCCTTGCCGGTCGCCGCATCGACGGCGATGGCGAAGTTGTGCGGCGTGCAGATATAGAGCGTGTCGCCAATTTTAAGCGGTGTCACCTGGTAGGTGGTCTCGCCGACATCGTCCGGGCCCTTCACGTCACCGGTGCGGTAGGTCCAGGCCGGCTGCAGATTGGCGACATTGTCGGGCGTGATCTGGTCGAGCGGCGAATAGCGCTGGCCGAACTGGGTGCGCCCGTAATAGTGCCATTCGCCCGCGGGCACATCGCCGCCGAGATTGGCGTTGGGGATCACCTTGTCGGTGTCGAGCGCGCCGCCGATGTCCTTCGGGTCCGTGGTCATCGAATAGCCGGCCACCGCCAGCGATGCCAGCACGGCAAGGATCAGAGGCGCGCGACCGTCCGGACCGGCAAGGCCGCGCCGCGCCCACGGCGTCAGCAGCCACAGCGCCACCAGCACGATGATGCCGCCGCGCGGGCCGAGCTCCCACCAGTCGAAGCCGGTTTCCCATACCGCCCAGGCCAGGGTGCCGATCACGATCGCCGCATAGAGCCAGAGCGCCGTGGAACGGCGCCGGTAGAGCAGCCAGGCGGTGATCAGGAAGGCTAGACCGACAATGATGTAGTACCAGCTGCCGCCCAGCGAAGCTAACCAGATGCCGCCGGCGCCAAGTGCCAGGCCTATGAGGAAGAGGACGAGGGAGGCGATGGTGACAGCCAAGATGATACTCCTTCGACTGTTGCGCGCATGAGGCGGCCTTGGGCAACCCGGCATTGTGTGCCGCCCCCTGCGCAACTTTCTCCCGACCGCCGCGCCTGTCAAGCATAGGTCATGGGTCCGCGGCAGCAACCTTCTTCCGCCTGAGGTTGTTCACAACGCCGGCCGCCATGTCGCTCAAGCGGCCGTATCAGGCACTTTACCGGAACAAAACGTAGACAGTTCTGGTCTTTCGCTACCGAATCACTACATTCGGGGGCGATGTCCGGCTTTTCCGAAGACATGCCCTTTTTCGACGAACCCGATGCGCGGCCCACGGCCCCGTCGGGCATTGCCGCGCGCGCCATGGCTGCCCGCGGCGGCCAAAACAATGCGCCTGACTATCTCAGGGGCTTGAATCCCGAGCAGCGGCTGGCGGTGGAGACCACCGAAGGGCCGGTTCTGGTGCTGGCCGGCGCCGGCACCGGCAAGACCCGCGTGCTGACCACCCGCATCGCCCACATCCTCGCCACCGGCAGGGCCTTTCCCTCGCAGATCCTGGCCGTGACCTTCACGAACAAGGCCGCGCGCGAGATGAAGCAGCGCATCGGCATCCTGATCGGCGAAGGCAATGTCGAGGGCATGCCGTGGCTCGGCACCTTCCACTCGATCGGCGTGAAGCTGCTGCGCCGCCACGCCGAGCTTGCCGGCCTGAGATCCGACTTCACCATCCTCGACACAGACGACGTCGTGCGCTTGATCAAGCAGCTGATCCAGGCCGACGGCCTGGACGACAAGCGCTGGCCCGCGAAACAGTTCGCCCAGATGATTGACGGCTGGAAGAACAAGGGCCAGGGCCCGGCCGACATCGCCGAGGGCGATGCGCGCAGCTTCGCAAACGGCAAGGGCCGCGAGCTCTACAAGGCCTATCAGGAGCGGCTGCAGACACTGAACGCCTGCGACTTCGGCGACCTGCTCTGCCACCCGATCCGCATCTTCCGCGCCAATCCCGATGTGCTGAGGGACTATCACCGGCGCTTCAAATACATCCTCGTCGACGAATACCAGGACACCAACACCGCCCAATACATGTGGCTGCGGCTTCTGGCGCAGAGGCCCGAAGCGCCAAGGAGTGGTTCTCCGGGCGGTCGCGCTCCCACCGCGTCCAATTCGTCAGTCATCGACAGAACAGAAGCAGGGCGCTATAGGCCTCCAGCGCCTGAAGAAGACCCACTGGAGCATAGCCATGGATCGGCTGCTTCGGCCGAAGGCCGCAAGCCCGACCGGGCGTCCGAGCCGTTGCGAGGCCCCCGCGGAGGGCCCGCGCCGGCAGGCGCGGAACAGCCCGTGAGCGAAAACAAAGTAAACATCTGCTGTGTCGGCGATGACGACCAGTCGATCTATGGCTGGCGCGGTGCCGAGGTCGACAACATCCTGCGCTTCGACAAGGATTTTCCGGGCGCCACCATCATCCGGCTGGAGCGCAATTACCGCTCGACCGCGCACATACTGGGCGCCGCCTCCCATCTCATCGCCTACAATGAGGGCCGTTTCGGCAAGACGCTGTTCACCGATCGCAACGATCCCGAGGACGGCAAGGTCAACGTCCACGCCGCCTGGGATTCGGAGGAGGAAGCCCGCGCCATCGGCGAGACCATCGAGGCCTACCAGCGCCAGAAGCATGATTTGAACGACATGGCGATCCTTGTCCGCGCGTCCTTCCAGATGCGCGCCTTCGAGGACCGCTTCATCACGCTCGGCCTTAACTACCGCGTCATCGGCGGTCCGCGTTTTTACGAGCGCATGGAAATCCGCGACGCGCTGGCCTTCTTCCGGGTCGTCGCCAACAGCACCGACGACCTCGCCTTCGAGCGCATCGTCAATGTGCCCAAGCGCGGCTTGGGCGAAGCGACCATCCGCCAGATCCACGACACGGCCCGCGGCTTGCGCATCCCGATGCTGGAGGCGGCGGGAACGCTCGCCGAAAGCGACGAGCTGAAGCCGAAACCGCGCGCCGCGCTGCGCGAGGTCGCGGCCAATTTCGAACGCTGGCAAAAGGCGCTGGAAACCACGCCGCACACCGAACTCGCCGAGACCATTCTCGAGGAGAGCGGCTACACCGACATGTGGAAGAACGACCGCTCGGCCGAAGCCCCCGGGCGGCTCGAGAACCTCAAGGAACTGATCCGTTCCATGGAGGAGTATGAATCGCTGCGCTCCTTCCTCGAACATGTCGCGCTGGTGATGGATGCCGAGCAGAATGCAGGGCTCGATGCCGTTTCCATCATGACGCTGCACTCGGCCAAGGGCCTCGAATTCGAGACCGTCTTCCTGCCCGGCTGGGAGGAAGGCCTCTTTCCCCACCAGCGCGCGCTGGACGAAGGCGGCCGCTCAGGCCTGGAGGAAGAGCGGCGGCTCGCCTATGTCGGCCTGACGCGGGCCAAGAAGAACCTGCATATCTGGTTCGTCTCCAACCGCCTCATCCACGGGCTCTGGCAATCGACCATCCCGTCACGCTTCCTCGAGGAATTGCCGGAAGCCCATGTCGAGGTCGCGGAAGCCGGCAATTCCTACGGCGGCTACGGCAATCCCTATGGCGGCGGCTCGTTCGCGTCCGGCCGTGGCGGCGGCCAAGGGGCAGGAAGACAGAACCCGTATGGCGCCTCGCGCTTCGACAATATTGGCGGCAATTCGGGCGGCGGGGAAAAGTCCGGCGCCTTCTCCAACACCTATTCGACGCCTGGCTGGCAGCGCGCACAGGCCAACCGCACCGAAGCGACCGACCGCAACTGGGGCACGCGTTCGGGCCATCAGGTCGAACGCATCGGCTATGGCGAAACAGACTCCGGCTACGGCGCCGGCCGCACCAGCGTCAAGGGCCGCACCATCGACGGCGAACTGGTCGCCAAATCCGTCTCCGACACGCCGTCCGCCTTCAGCGTCGGCGACCGCGTCTTCCACCAGAAATTCGGCAACGGCAATATTTCAGCCATCGAGGGCAACAAGCTGACCATCGACTTCGACAAGGCCGGCCAGAAACGCGTGCTGGACGGGTTTGTCCTGCCGGTGTGAGGCTGCCAGCCTCGAAGACTGACGTCCCGCCTCAATCCACCTTCTTCTCGCCCCGCTCCCCGGCCTTCACGATATCCCCCGTCGTAAACAGGATTTCCTTCAATTCCACGCGCCAATCCGTCTTCTGGCGCAGCAGGAATTCGAGGTCCATGCCGAAATGCTTGAACTCCTCGCTCTGCGCGTTCTTCATGATCGCCTTGGCCTGTGGGTTCTTCTCGACCGACATGCGCTGTTCGTACCAGCTGATCGCTTCCGCCTCCTCGATCAGCGAGGTGATCATGCGGGCAAAGGTCCGCACTTCCTGCGACAGTTCTTCCGGCGGTTCGTGATACTGGTCGAAACCCATGTCGTCCTCCCCTCAACGGCTCGCGGATGGAGCCAGGCGTTGGCCCGCACCCATGAATGCGTGGGACGCGCCGCGGGTTCCGGGACCACGGCCACAATTCGGGATGATGGATCCGCGAACTATCTCACGACACTGGCGCCGCGCCGCCCTCTTCCGTCCGCCGCGCGATGAACGCGTCCAGCACGCCTGACGTTGCGGCGGCCGCGGCCGGCGGCTCGAAATCGGCAAGGATGCGCTTCCAGATGCCGGTGGCGCGTTCGGTCGCGGTCTTCGAGCCGCTTTGCGTCCAGTTGCCGAAATTCGACCAGTCGGCCACCAGCGGCTCGTAGAAGGCGGTGCGGTAGCGTGCCATGGTGTGGCTGGCCGAGAAGAAATGGCCGCCCGGCTGCACTTCGGCGATGGCCTCGAAGCCGATTGCGTCGTCGTCGCCGGGCGTCGCGGTACAAAGTTCCGCGACCGTCTGCAGCGCTTCGATGTCGGTGACCAGCTTTTCCAGGGAAACACTCAAGCCCCCTTCCAGCCAGCCGGCCGCATGGATGCAGACGGTGGCGCCCGAAAGCACCGAGCCCCACAGCGCGAACTGTGTCTCGTGCGCGGCCTGCGCGTCCGAAATGTTGGCAGCGCTGCCGCCGCCCGAGCGCCAGGGCAGACCGGTGAAGCGCGCCAATTGGCCTGCACCCAGTGTGGCCTTGACGTGCTCCGGCGTGCCGAAGGCCGGTGCGCCCGATTTCATGTCGACATTGGAGGAGAAGGAACCGTAGACCACCGGCGCGCCCGGCCGCACGATCTGCGCCAGCGTCAGCCCGGCCAGCGCTTCGGCATGCTGCAGCGTCAAGGCGCCGGCCACCGTAATCGGCGCCATCGCACCGGCCAGGCAGAACGGCGTGATGATCAGGACCTGGCCCGCCTTGGCGAAGTCGATGATACCTTGCGCCATGGGAACATCGAGCTGGCGCGGCGAGTTGGTGTTGATGACGGTGTAGCAATGCGCGCCCGAGCGGAACTCGTCCTCGGACAGCCCGCGGGCCAGCCTGATCATCTCGAAACTGTCATCGACCTGCGGCGTGCCGCGCGCGAACACGAATGGGAACTTGTCGGACAGTGTCAGCTGCGCCCGATTGACGGCATAATGGCGAAAATGATTGTCGATATCCTGCGGTTCGATGCACGGTCCCAGCATGTGCAAGACATCGAAATGCTGCACCAGCTTGATGAGCTCCTCGAAGGCGACCAGCGTTCCGGGGCGCCGGCCGCGGTCGAGATCGGTGATGTTGGGCGCGCCGGAGCCCGCCAGGAACGTCATCGAGCCCAGTTCGAGCGACAGATCACGAGCACGCGCGCCTGCATTGGCGTGGATCGATCGCGGCGCCGAGGCTAGGGCTGCCACCACCATGTCGCGGCCGATGCGCACCATGTCGGTGTCGGGATCGACCAGGGCGCCGGCGCGGGCGAGCACTTCGCGCGCCTCAGGCAGCAGCACCTTGATGCCCAATTCTTCCAGCACGCGCAGCGCCGTGTCGTGGATCGACGCCACCTGGTCGTCGGAAAAGATCGGCTGCGGCAGGAATGGATTCTTCAGCGAGCGGTAATTGGGCTTGCGGCTTGATTCGCTGCCGGCCTCGCCCATGCGTCCGCGCCGGCGTTCGCGCCTCGTATCCCGTGCAGCGTCATCGACCATCAGAAACTCCTCCTCATTGCCGCATCGCCTTGCCCTGGGGATCGTGGGGCGAGGCCGCGATGACCCGCGCCGTCCGTTTGACGCCGACAATGTGCACGCAAAGCTGCGTCCCCTCCCCGGCGAAATCGTCGTCCACCAACGCCAGCGCGACGCTCTTGATCGTGTAGCCAAATCCGCCCGAGGTGACGAAGCCGCGCGGCGGCCTCAAGGCTTCCCTTCCGGTCAGTTCGAAGCCGGCACCCTATATGTACTAGACATAAATGTCCAATACGCTGGCGGACCGGCATCGCGCACTGTCACGCAAGCATCATGTTCACGCCTTAGATCGCTTTTGGGGAGGCTCGCGCGGCATCGTCGATGCGGCACCTCTTTCCGTTTTTGTCCTTCGGCCGCTCCGGCATGCTCGTCACAAAGAGGATTGTCCATGAAACACCCGCACCGAACCGCCTCGCTCGGCGTCGCGCTGGCCTTGTTCACCGCCCTGACACCGGCGCTTGCCGACGGCGTGGCCTACATCAACAAGGGCCTGGTCGGCGTCGGCCGCATGCCGGCTGCTCAGCGCGACAAGTTCGGCGAGACCTTCGGCTCGGGCTCCGGCATGGCAATCGACACTACAGGCTGGACGCAAGATGCCGGCACCTACAAGGGATCGCTCTGGCTCCTGCCCGACCGTGGCTACAATGTCGCTGGCACCACCGACTACCGGCCGCGCCTCAACACCATCGGCATCGAGTTCACGCCTGTCGCACCGGGTGCGGCTCCCGCCGCCGGCCAGGAGCAGACGGGCGTCAAGGCGACGCTTGCCGACACCATGCTTCTCACCGACGACAAGGGCGCCGATGCCACCGGCCTCGATCCGCTGTCGGATGTACGCCCTGCCGCCGGCGACATGCCGATGTTGCCCGTCGCCACCAACGGCAAGCTCGCTCTCGACAATGAGGCCATCGTGCGGCTGCCCGACGGTTCGATGTTCATCTCCGACGAGTACGGCCCCAACATCTACAGGTTCTCCGCGCAAGGCCGCCTGATGTCGGCGACCCAGCCGCCGGCAGCCCTCGTGCCGATGCGCAAGGGAACGCCGAACTTCTCCTCCGACAATCCCGGTCCGGGTGCCGCCGACCCTGATCCGAAGGATCCCGAAACCGGGCGCCAGAACAACCAGGGCCTCGAAGGCATGGCGATGACGCCGGACGGCAAGTTCCTGATCGCCGTGCTGCAGTCGGCGCCGAGGCAGGACGGCGGCGATTCACCCTCGACGCGCCAGAACACCCGGGCGTTGGTTTACGATGCCTCCGACCTCGCCCATCTGAAGCTCGCGCATGAATACGTCGTGCCGCTGCCGATGTTCAAGGATGCCAAAGGCAAGACCAAGGTCGCCGCGCAGAGCGAGATCGTGGCGCTTTCGGACACATCCTTCCTGATGCTGGCGCGCGACAGCGGCAACGGCCAGGGCCTGAAGAAGGGTGACGCGTCGCTCTACCGTCAGATCAACATCGTCGACGTGTCCGGCGCGACCGACATCGCGGGCAGCGCCTTCGACGTGGCCGACAAGCCGGTAGCGCCCAAGGGCGTGCTCGATCCCTCGGTGACGCCGGCCAAGCTGACGCCGTTCATCGATATCAATGACGCCGCCCAGCTTGGCCGCTTCGGCCTGCACAATGGTGGGGCGAAGGACCACAACGAGCTTTCGGAGAAATGGGAAGCGATGTCGGTCGCCAGCGTCCTCGATCCGAAGCTGCCCGACGACTATTTCCTGTTCGTCGGCAACGACAACGACTTCCTCGCCCAGGACGGCTTCCAGGTCGGCGCGCCCTACAAGGCCGATGACGGCGCCGATGTCGACACCATGTTCCTGGTCTATCAGGTCACGCTGCCGGGTCTCGGCAAGAAGTAACGATCACCGCACAAGCGGGCGCGCCTGGCGCGTCCGCCTGTGCAGGTCGTGAAGGCTTACTTCAAGAACTCGGCGTCCTTCGGCACGCCCGCATCGATTGGCTCGGCCGTCCTGCTTGACACGGCCATGATCTTGCCGCCGGCAGACAGGTTGGGCCGCACGAAGACCTGGGCGGGGCCGTTGACGCGGCTGTAGAGGTCGATGATGTCCCGATTCATGAAGCGCACGCAGCCGGTACATCGTGTCCTTGCCGTCGCGGAAAAGATAGAGCGCGCGGGCGCCCAGCGGGCTCTGCGATCCGGGCGGCATGCCGTCCTTGTATTTCGCCAGTTCCGGCCGGCGCTGGATCATTTCGGGCGGCGGCGTCCACACCGGCCACTTCTTGCGCGCCTGGACCACGGCGCTGCCGGTCCATCCGAAACCGGCCTTGCCGAGGCTGACGCCGTAGCGGATGGCCTTTCCGCCGTCGCGCACCAGATAGAGGAGATGCTCGGAAACATCGACGACGATCGTGCCAGGCTTCTCTCCGGTCGGATCGGCCACGATCTGGCGCACGAACTTCGGATCGAGCTTGGCAACCGGGATGGCCGGCAGTTGATAACCCTCGTCGGTGCGCGCCGCATACATGGTTGCGGTATCGCCGACAGCCGGCTCGCTTGGCGCAGCCGACGGCGGGACCGGCGCCACTGCCGGCGGCGCCACATCGGTCGTGGTGCACGCCGAGAGAAGGACGGAAGCGCAGCCCAAAGCGGACGCGCCAAGAAACGCGCGCCGGCTCAGGCGCTCAGCAACAAGCGGAATATCGGACATGAACCCCCCGGTGAGAAACGCGGTCCAACGCGCATGGGATCAATATCCCATTCCGCAAACTTTGAGAACAGGATGGATCATGGCGTGAGCACCGTGGACCGTTCGCGCCCCCGCATCGACCTGTCGGGTTGAATCTGCAATCATCGCGCACCGGACTCGAGATAGGCTTTGTCGGCCATGAACGAAAAAATGCCCGCGCGTCGGCGCACCGGCGACCTGACCAGCGGCCCGATCCCACGCACGCTGCTGCTCTTCGCCTTGCCGGTGCTCGGCTCCAACGTGCTGCAATCGCTGAACGGCTCGGTCAATGCCGTCTGGGTTGGCCGCTTCCTCGGCGAATCGGCGCTGACGGCGACCTCCAACGCCAACCTCGTCCTGTTCCTGATCCTCGGCACGGTGTTCGGCATTGGCATGGCGGCCACCATCTTGGTGGCGCAGTCGGTCGGCGCCCGCGACCTGCCCGAGGCACGCCGCATCGTCGGCACCAGCGCCACTTTCTTCTTCCTCGTTTCGGTGGTCTTCGCGGTTTGCGGCTGGATCTGGGTCGACGCCATCCTGGGCGCGCTTGGCACGCCGGCCGACGCCTTGCCGCTCGCACGCTCCTACCTGCGCATCATCTTCGTCGCCGTGCCGATGATGAACCTTCTGTCCTTCGTCATGACCGTGCTGCGTGGCGCCGGCGATTCCCGCACGCCCTTCATCTTCATGGCGCTGGCGGTCGTGCTCGACATCGTGCTCAATCCCCTGCTCATCCGCGGCATCGGCCCGTTTCCCGAACTCGGCATCGCCGGTTCCGCCACCTCGACGCTGATCGGCCAGACCGTGAGCGTTATCGCCATCCTCGTCGTGCTCTACGCGCGCAAGCATCCGTTGCGGCTGGCCGGCACAAATCTCGCCCTGCTGCGCCCGGATCCGGCGCTGCTGCGCATCGTCGTCTTCAAGGGGGTGCCGATGGGCCTGCAGATGATCGTCATCTCGGCGGCGGCACTGACGGTGATGGGCATCGTCAATTCCTATGGTTCGCAAGTCGCCGCCGCCTACGGCATCGCCGCGCAGCTCTGGACCTACATCCAGATGCCGGCGCTCGCCATCGGCGCCGCGGTTTCTTCCATGGCGGCGCAGAATGTCGGCGCCGGCCGCTGGGACCGGATCGGCCGCGTTGCCGCCTCCGGCGTCGGCTTCAACCTCGTCCTGACCGGCGCCCTCGTCGCGCTGCTATGGGTCTTCGACCGCTCGATCCTGGGCCTGTTCCTGAGCAGTGACAGCGCCGCGATCGATATCGCCGCCCACATCAACACCGTAGCATCCTGGTCGTTCATCCTGTTCGGCATCACCATCGTGCTGTTCGCCACGGTGCGCGCCACGGGTGCCGTGATGCCGCCGCTGATCATCCTGGTGATCTCGGTGCTCATCGTGCGCACCGGCTTTGCCTATTACATGCGCGGCGTGATCGGCGAGGAAGCGCTGTGGTGGAGTTTCCCGGCCGGCTCGATCGCCTCGCTGGTCCTGGCGGCGGCCTACTACCGGTTCGGCGGCTGGCGCACCTTGCACATGATCGAGAACAGGCCGGCTGCCGGCGAACCGCCCGACACCGGGCTCGGCGTGCCGCGCCAGCGCGCGAACATGGCACCTGAAACGCCGAACGGCTGAAGCGCACGTGCTGGCGCGGCGGTTTCAGCGCCTCTGTCGGAGCCCGAAGGCGAGCGCCACCAGCGCGAACACGATGATCATGGCCGCGAAGGCCAGGCTCGCGTCGACGGGGCTGGCATAGGTCGACACGACGCCGATGCCGATGACAGGCAAGGCGTTGCCGACAAAGCAGCAGACGAAGAAGCTCGACACCACTTCGGCACGGCGATCCTGTGGCGCGATCTCGTTCACCACCTGCAGGCCGCCTCGGTAGCCAAGCGCGGCCACGACACCGCAGCAGGCCGTCGCCACGATCATCAGTGCCATCGAGGCCAGAATCTGCGCAGCCACCACCAGCAACACGCTTGGGATCATCAAGGCCAGAGCGGCCAGCATGGCCTTGCTGCTCTGCACCCGCATCAGCGCCACGATGCTGGCCGCCGCGACGATCGCCAGTTCGAAGAACAGCGCGCCGGCAACGGCATGGTTCGTTTCGTGCAGCTGCTGCGCGAGGATGCTCGGCGCCAACGCGGCATAGAAGCCGACCAGCGCCATCGCGCCGAAACCGGTCACCGCCGGCGCGACGAAGCGCGTGCGTATCTTCTGAGGCACGGAGAGGCGCGGCCGCATCGAAATCCGCTCGAGGCCACCCGGCTTCGCCACCGTTTCACGGGTACGCCAGACCAGGACCGCCACCACCGCGAGTGCCATGAGATAGACGATGAACACCAGCCGCAGGGGCCAGGGCTCGTATTGAGCCAACAGTCCCGATATCAGCGACCCGAAACCGAGACCGAGGAAATTGGTGCTGGTGGTGATGACGCTGGCACGCGATTTATCGGCGGCGGGGAGAAGCTCGGCAATCCATGCGGTTCCCGTTCCGGCGCCAACGCCGATGCCAAGCCCGCTCAGGATGCGCGCCACGTCGAGCGAGACGACATTTCCGGCGAACAGGAAGATAAGCGCGCTGACAATGGCCACGATCATCGCCGCCAGCGCTGCGGGCCGGCGCCCGACAACATCCGACACGCCACCGAACACCAGCAGGGCGCCGAGATTGCCGACAACATAGACCGCGTAGATCAGCGTCAAGGTGATCTGCGAAAAGCCGAACTGCTGCTTGTAGATGATATAGAGCGGCGTCAGCGCCGTGCTGCCGGCAAACAGCACCGCGATCATCGCCGCGACAGTCGGGATCGCGAGGACGTCGACGGCCTCGTTCTGAGTTTGCGCCAAATCACGAAAGGCCATGGCCAACCTCGTCATCAGTTTCAGGGATCGCGACGTCAACGCGCCCTTCCCGCCGGCGTTCCAGTGAACGGCCACGCTCCTGACACCACGGTGGGCCTTGCCTGACCAGGCCGATGAACGCACAAATGCGGATCGGGGCCAGCGGCCCCGATCCATCACGGCACCCCTTGTGCCGTATCAGACGCAATCAGTCTATTTGCAGGAAACCGGGCCTACTTGCAGGAAAAACCGGGCGCGATCTTGCACTTGCCGGGACGCGGCTTGTGCGGCGGGCGGTGGTGCGGAGGACGGTGATGAGGCCGGTGGTGCCAGTATGGCGGCCGATGCGGCGCGCCTACGATGATAACCGGCGGATGCACGACTTGGGCCCGCGAGAGATAGCCGGAGCTGGCCCAGCCGCTGACACCGCCGCCATGGATCCTGCACCAGCCAGGCTGGCAGCCGGTCACGTCAACCCGGAAGCCGGCCGGCAGCGTCCCGACCTTGGCGTATTCCGCGCCAGGCCCGGTACGCACGTTGAGGCTGGTCGTGGTATGGGCGCCGTAGGCGAAGGCAGCGGCGGACGTCCCGAAGACGGCGTCCAGAATGGTCGCTATCGCAAGCAGAAATCGAAATCTCATCGGTCCCTCCATCGAGTGCCGGCCGTTCGACCGCTTCGGCCGGGACAGCATCGCAACGGGAGAGGCCGCGGCAAGAAAAGTCAACAAGCTGCCAGGGCCGATCACCACGATCACCGTTCCTGCGTGGAAGTTTCCCCTGATATAGTGAGGAGTTTTCCTCACACTGTTTATCGGCGCGCCAACATCCGCTAACGATTTACTATCTTTCGGCAACTCATCGCGGACTGGGGTGGTGATCATGGGCAAAGGCAGGGTCGAGGCATTCACCGACGGCGTGGTGGCGATCATCATCACCATCATGGTGCTGGAACTGAAGGTGCCGGAAGGCGAGGATTTTTCGGCGCTGCTGCCGCAGTGGCCGATCTTCCTGTGCTACGTGCTCTCCTTCATCAATGTCGGCCTCTATTGGAACAATCTGCACAATATGTTCCACACCGTGCAGCGTGTCGACGGCCACGTGCTGTGGGCGAACCTGCATCTGTTGTTCTGGCTGTCCCTGATGCCGATGACGACCGCCTTCATGGGCGAGAACCATTTCGCCACGGTTCCCGTCGCGGTTTACGGTTTCGACCTTGTAATGTGTGCGACCGCCTACAGCATCCTAGTCATTGCGCTGCATCGGCTGCATGGGCCGGATACCGCATTCGCCAAGGCGATCGGCCGCGACCGCAAGGGAAGGATTTCGCTTGCCGCCTACATAGCGGCCGTTGGGCTGACCTTCCTCGACCGGTGGATCGGCGTCGCGCTCTATGTCGCCGTCGCCCTGGTCTGGCTGGTCCCGGACACGCGTTTTTCGCGCGTTCTCGAAAAATAGCTCTTTGTCCAGCGCAATTCCCTAGGGAAAGCGTTATGCGCTTTTCCCGGGAAAACTGCCTCACGCCTCTCCTGGAATTGCTTAACCGCGCATCGCCTTCAGCTTCTCCGCCACGGAAGCGGCAAGGTCGGCATAGCGCTCTTCCAGCCGCTCCGCCGCCTTGATGATCGAGAAATCATGGCCGAACTTCTCCAGCGCCATGCGCAGCTTCTCGACGAACTCCGCTTGTTTTTCCAATGCGGAGAACAAGGTTTTCACCTGGGCTTCGCTGATATCCGGGTTGGCCAGCATCTGTGGCACCTCGCGCCCCATCTGGTCGCCGGTGGCGGTCTGCTCCTTCAGAATTGCAACCCAATCCGTCAATCGCAAATCTCCCTTTTGGCATCGCAGCATGCGCAGCCACGACCGGACTGGTCAACCCGACAAGCCCGACGGCGGCTTGCACAAGCCCGTTCCGGCGCTAAGTTCGGCGCCATCGAAAAAGGAAAGCATCGCCGATGATCCCCGATACCGAGATCCAGACCGCCTTGCCCGCGCTTGGCCAAGGCAATACCGCCGTCATCACCGGTGCCGCCAGCGGCATTGGTCTTGCGGCGGCCAAACGGCTGGCGCTGATGGGCATGAAGATCGTGCTCGCCGACATTGGCGGCCCGCGCCTCGACGATGCCTCGCGAGTCGTTGCCGCGATTGCCGGCGACGACGCCGTGCTTGCCGTTGCATCGGACGTGTCGAAGGCCGATGAGGTGGATCGTTTGGCCGACCGGGCATTCGGCGCCTTCGGCGCCGTCTCGCTGCTGATGAACAATGCCGGCGTCGGCGACAACCCGGGAAAACCCTGGGACAACCGCGACGGCTGGAAACGGCTGCTCGACATCAATTTCTGGGGCGTCGTGCATGGCGTCGAAGCCTTCGCGCCACGCATGCTCACATCGGCCAAGCCGGGCCTGATCGTCAACACCGGCTCCAAGCAAGGCATCACCACGCCGCCCGGCAACCTCGCCTACAACGTTTCCAAGGCCGGCGTGAAGACCTTTACCGAGGGCCTGGCGCATGCGCTGAGGAATGAGCCTGGCGCCCGCCTGTCGGCGCATCTGCTCATCCCCGGCTTCACCTATACCGGCCTGACCGAAGGCGCGACGGAAAAGCCGGCGGGAGCGTGGACCGGTGAGCAGGTGATTGATTTCATGCTGGAATCGCTGGTCAGGGGTGACTTCTACGTCCTGTGTCCCGACAATGAGGCCGCGCGGCCGCTGGACGAAAAGCGCATGGCCTGGGCGATCGGCGACATTATCGAAAACCGCCCTGCCTTGTCGCGCTGGCACCCCGACCACAAGGATGCGTTCGCGGCGTTCATGAAAGGCTGAGCCTCAAGCCACGCTCTTTTTCGCGCCCCGCTTCTGGGCAACCGCCTTCTTGGCCGCCATGGTGGCGATCTTCTCGTCGTGCCGCTTAGCCGCCCGCTCGCATTTGGCGCGGATCTCCTGGACCTCGGCTTCAGTCAGGTGCTCGATGCCGATGAAGGTGTTTTTGGCCGCGCTGACCCGTATCAGCTCATCGAGCTTGGCCTGGATCGCCGCGCCGTCGCGATTCTGGGTGTTCTGGATGAGAAACACCATCAGGAAGGTGATGATTGTCGTCCCGGTGTTGATCACCAGTTGCCAGGTGTCCGAGAACGCGAAGAGTGGCCCGCTTAGTCCCCAGACGATGACGATCAGGCAACAGAGTGCGAACGTGGGCGACAGGCCAGCAAGGTGAGCCACCCGGTTGGCGATTTTGGTGAAAAGTTTCTCGATCATGAACTCCCTCAGACAGCGCGGCTCCGTGTGGGCACAAGAGGAAACAACCAGCAGCCATTTCAGGTTCCCGCGGGCAAAAAATACAACCGATGCAATTAAATGCACGCGAAGCGCGCATTCGGCACAAAACACACCTTATCGGTTCAATGTCATGGTAGCCGCGCAGGCAAGAGCCTGTTCCTTCCGCTTTACAGCGGGTTACCTCCAGCCCCTTCCGCCGCGCCACCCCCGCATGGCGGAAGGGGTTTCATTCCGGAGAGCGTCAAGAATAGTTCCCTGCGCAGCCGTGACGGCGAGGCCCAAACCGTTCTCCACGGGAGTTAAACGGCGTCGTTTTCCCAGCGGTCGAGGAAGGCTTCGATCGGCATTGCCTGCATGTCGGGAACCGCCCTGGCGAGTGTCTCGACCGGCCAGTCCCACCAGGCGAGAGCCTCGATGCGTGCCGCTATTTCAGGGGCAAAGCGCAGCCTGATCGGCTTCGCCGGCACGCCGGCGACGATCGTGTAGGACGGCACGTCCCGCGTCACCACCGCATTGGCGCCGATGACCGCGCCATTGCCGATGGCGATGCCAGGCAAGATGACCGCGCCGTGGCCGACCCAGACATCATTGCCGATGGTCACGGCCTTCGATCGCCGCCGGTCGCGAAACGCGGCATCGACACCCAGCCAGCGAAAATATTCGTTCGGCCGATAGCTGACCTTGTGCTGGGTCAGCCGCTCGATCGGATGTTCCAGCGCGTTGATGCGGCTGTTGGCGGCGATGGAACAGAATTTGCCGATCGTCGTATAGATCGCCTCGGCATGACGTTCGAAATAGGAGAAATCGCCGACGATGACCTCGCGCAGCACGACGCGTTCGCCGATCACGGCATAGCGGCCAAGCTTGCAGCCCTTCATCTCCGCCGTTGGATGGATGCGCGGCTCGGGGTCTTTCGCGACGAGATCTTCGGAACGGTCCATGCCGGCGGCTTTACGTCAGGTCGACTGGTCCCGCAAGCAGGAGCCGATCATCGTCAGAGTAGCACCAGGAAGAGTTCGCCCGCCTATTTCGGCTTGCTGTTGCTCCACACCACGTTCTGGCCGTAGAGCGGCACCGTCGTAACCGACATCTTGGCCGAGCCGTTCTGCACCTGGCGCGAGTGCGACAGATAGATCAGCGTCTCGTTCTTCTTGTCGTAGATGCGGTTCACCACCTGCTTCTTCCAGATCAGGCTGAGACCTTGCTTGAATACCTCCTCGCCGCCCTCGCTCATGTCGATGTCGCCGATGGTGATTGGCCCGGTTTGGCGGCAGGAAATCGAGGAGTCGCTGGGATCCTCGAACCAATTGCCCTTGTGCAGGCGGTCGATGATGCTTCGGTCGAAATAGGAGACATGGCAGGTCACGCCATCCACCTTCGGGTCCTTGATCGCGTCGATGATGATGTCGTTGCCGACCCAGTCGACGCCGACCTTGCCGACTTCCTCGGCAACGGCGCTACCGGCGCCAAGCGCAACGCATGCCGCCAACGCGCCGCCGATCAGTTTCCGCCCAGTCAGTTTGAGCCCAATCAGTTCGAGCAAAGAAGCCTCCTCGGTTCGAGTTGCCGGTCTCAGGTGGGGCGGGCTGTGCGGCTTTGCAAGCAGATGGGTCAACACCACAGCGGTTGCGGCAACGCGGCACTTTGCCTGTGCGAGGCTGAACCGCTAAGACTATGGCCGAACAAGGGGCGCACGGCTTTGGCTGGCGCGCCATGACATTACAGACGGACTTTTCTGATGATGCGTTCTATCCTGGTCGGCATTCTCGTCCTGATGGCCGCCGGCATCGGCTGGCTGACCTTCGACTGGTATCGCGGCCACTATGGCGGCGAGCCGTTCGGTGCGGCGTTCACCCTGGTCGACCAGAAAGGCGCACCGATTACCGAGGCCGCTTTCCGGGGCCAGCCCAGCGTCGTCTTCTTCGGCTTCACCCATTGCCCTGAAGTCTGCCCGACCACGCTGTTCGAACTCTCCGGCTGGCTGAAGACGCTCGGCGACAACGGCAAGAACCTGCACGCCTATTTCGTCTCGGTCGATCCGGAGCGCGATACACCGCAGGTCATGAACGCCTATGTCAGCAATTTCTCCGACCGCATCACCGGCATTACCGGCGACCCTGACAAGGTCCATGCCATGGCCAAGGCATTCGGCATCTACTGGAAGAAGGTCGACACCGGCGACGGCGACTACACCATGGACCACACCGCCTCGGTGCTGCTGCTCAACGCCAAGGGCGACTTTGCCGGCACGATCGCCTATGGCGAGAGCGCCGACACCGCCGTGGAGAAGCTGAAGCGCCTCGCCGCGAACGGCTGACCAGAATTCACATGACCCAAACGCGGCTCCATTTCACCACCGGAAAGATCGAGGCCGAGCGCATCTTCGCGGCGCTCGAAACGTCCTTCGAGGATGAAGGCCTGCCGATCGCCGTGCTGGAGGTCGACGAAGACGCCGACATCCATGAGGTCTCGCTCTATGCCGATGGCGACGTCGACGCGGTTGAGGCGCGGCTGAAGGACATTCTCGCCGGCCTCGCCTTGTCGAGACCGGTCGAGCGCGAGGCGCTGCCCGACATCGACTGGGTGGCACGTTCCCTGGAAGGCCTGAAGCCGGTGCGCGCCGGCCGGTTCTTCGTCCATGGCGCGCACGACAGCAGGAAGCGCCATAGCGGCGAGCTCGCCATCGAGATCGAGGCGGGCCTTGCCTTCGGCACCGGCCATCACGGCACCACCGCCGGATGCCTCGAAATGCTGGAGAAAGTTGTGCGGCGCGAGCACCCGCGCAACGCGCTCGACCTCGGGACCGGCAGCGCGGTGCTGGCGATCGCCGTCGCCAAGCTGGCGCATATTCCGGTGCTGGCCACCGACATCGATCCGGTGGCGGTCAAGGTCGCCGCCGCCAATGCGCGGCTGAACCACGTCAAGGCGCTCATCGAGACGGTGACCGCGCCGGGCTTTCATCACCCGATCTTCGCCAGGCGCGCACCCTTCGACCTCATCGTCGCCAACATATTGGCGCGGCCGCTGATGCGGCTCGCGCCGCAAATGGCAGGGCATATCGCGCTTGGCGGCTCGATCGTGCTGTCAGGCATCCTGGACCGCCAGCGTGATGCGGTGGTATCGGCCTATGTCGGCCAGAATTTCCGCCATATCAGCACCTTACACCGCGAAGGCTGGGTGACGATCCACCTCAAGCGCTGAGGCCGGCAAAGCCATTGCCGATCAATGGTTGTCGGCAAGGCACCGCCAAGAGAATGCCGGCGCCGTCAGGCCAAGTCTGGACCAGCCCCATTTGGTTGTCAGCCAGGCAATGCTGTAGCAGGTTGCGCCAGCCGGAAATCGATTCCGATTTCCAGGCCCATGCGCTACGGTCAAGCTGATATCAGGAGGCCCATCATGTTCCAGACCTTCGATTCCGCGGGCGATCCGGCAGTCGGCAAGCCACGCGTGGCGTTGCTGCGCCAATGGCTCAGCGACAATGGCCTCGATGGCTTCATCGTTCCGCGCGCCGACGAGCATCAGGGCGAATACGTCGCCGATCGTTCTGCACGGCTGAAATGGCTGACCGGCTTCAGCGGCTCGGCCGGCGTCGCCGTCGTGCTGCGCGACCGCGCCTTCGTCTTTGTCGACGGGCGCTACACGCTGCAGGTGCGGGGCGAAGTCGACCTCGGCATCTTTTCGATCGAGAGCCTGGTCGACAATCCGCCCGCTGTCTGGCTCAGGGACAACATTGGCAAAGGGGCGCGGCTGGGCTTCGATCCCTGGCTGCACACGATCGGCGAGGTCAAGGCGCTGCAGGCCTCCGCCGACAAGACCGGCGCGGTGCTGGTGCCGTTAGACAGGAACCCGATCGACATCATCTGGAAGGATCAGCCCGCCGCACCCGTAACCCCGGTCGAACTGCACCCGATCGGCTTTGCCGGCGAGCTCGCCAAGGACAAGCTGGCGCGGCTGGCAACGGCGATCGGCAAGGACGGCGCCACCCATGCGGTGCTGACCGACCCCTCCTCTATCGCCTGGGCCTTCAATATTCGTGGCGGCGACGTCCCGCATACGCCGCTGGCGCTCGGCTTCGCCATTCTCGCCGCCGACGGATCGCACCAGCTTTTCATGGATCGACGCAAGTTCTCGCGTCAGGTGGCGGCCTACCTCACCCAGCTCGCCGATCCGCGTGAGCCCGGCGAATTCGAGGCCGCGATCGTGGCGCTTGCCAAAAGCGGCGCGAAAATCGCGCTCGATCCGGTGCTGGCGGCCGACCGTCTGCGCGTGCTGGTCGAGGACAATGGCAGCACGGTGATTGCCGCGCCCGATCCCGCCCGTATTCCGCGCGCCACCAAAAACCAGGCCGAGATCAACGGCTCACGCGCCGCGCATCGCCGCGACGGCGCGGCGGTGGCCAAGCTTTTGTGCTGGCTCGACCGGCAGCAGCCCGGCTCCCTCGACGAGATCGCGGTCGTTACCAGGCTCGAAGAGACCCGCCGGCAGACCGGCGAGGAAACCCAGATGCCGCTGCGCGACGTCTCCTTCGACACTATTTCCGGCGCCGGCCCGAACGGCGCCATCATGCATTACCGCGTCTCGCGCGCCACCAGCCGCAAGCTGCAGGCTGGTGAGCTGTTCCTGCTCGATTCCGGCGCGCAATACCAGGATGGCACCACTGACATCACCCGCACCGTACCAATCGGCCAGCCGACCGAGGAGATGCGCGAGCGCTTCACGCTGGTGCTGAAAGGCATGATCGGCATTTCGACGCTGCGCTTCCCCGCCGGCACGCGCGGCTCCGAGATCGACGCCGTCGCCCGCATGGCGTTGTGGAAGCATGGCTGCGACTTCGCCCATGGCACCGGCCATGGCGTCGGCTCGTACCTGGCTGTGCACGAGGGTCCGCAGCGCATCGCCCGCACCGGCACCGAAAAGCTGCTCGAGGGCATGATGCTGTCCAACGAGCCGGGCTATTACAAGGAAGGCGCCTACGGCATCCGCATCGAGAACCTCATCCTGGTGACGCCGGCCGAACAGATCGAGGGCGGCGACATCGCCATGCACGGCTTCGAGACGCTGACGCTGGCGCCGATCGACGTCAGGCTGGTGCGATCGGACCTGCTGACACGTGACGAACTGCACTGGCTCGACACCTACCACGCCCGCGTGCTGTCCGAGATCGGTCCGATGCTCGACGGCGAAACGCTCGCCTGGCTGGAAAAGGCGACAGCACCGCTGCCGCACGACGCGAAGATTTGAATTTTTGAGGCGCTGAAGGGCGATGCGCCCTACCCCACGAACTGCCGTGCCAGGATCAGCGCCACCGCGCCCGCCAGAAACATCGCCATCAGCCCGCCACGCAGCGAAACCACCGCCGTGACGACCAGGGCTGCCCACTCCGCCGGTCCGGCATTCAACAGTTCCGGCGCCACCAGCGTCGTCAGCACGGCAGCCGGCACGGCGTTGAGACCGGCTTCCACGCGCGGATGGATGTGATCGAAGCGGGAGATGACCAGATGGCCACCGATGCGCGTGAGATAGGTCGCGATCGCGCCGGCGATGATGATCCAGAATGTTGTGCTCATGACCTTGCCTCCACGCCGCTGTGGCGCGGCGGCAGAATGACGGCGAGCAGCACGCCGGCGACGGCGCCTATGGAGACGTGCCAGGGCGAACCCACCGTCTTGTAAGCGACGATCGAGGCGCAGGCACTGGCGACGACCACCGGCAACCACAAGGGGCGCTTGCGGAAGCCCATCACGAGGCCGAGGAAATAGATCGGCAGCAGGAAATCGATGCCCAGCGCATGGGTGTCCGGGATGAGCTTGCCGAACAGCGCGCCGAGCGCGCTTTCCACGATCCAGAACAGATAGACCGGCAGGCCAAGCCCCAGATACCAGGCGAAGCCGACCGTTTGTCCGGATTGCGCCCGCGCCTCCGCGACCGCGAATTGCGGGTCGGTGAGGATGAAATAGCCGAGAGCCTGCTGGATGACAGGCCAGTGCGCGATGCGCCGGCCGATGCCGGCGGAATAGAGCACGTGGCGGAAATTGACGGCGAAGATCGAGAGCACGACCAGCCACGGCGCGACATGCTGGCCGAACAGCTGGATGCCGACCATCTGGCTGGCGCCGCCATAGACCAGCGCGCTCATCAGGAAGGCTTCAAGGACCGAGAAGCCATTGTCGACGGCGAGCGCGCCGAACAGCACGGCGAACGGCGCCGACGCCACCACGACCGGCATGGAGAGCCGTACGCCCTGCCAGAAATCGCTTTTGCCGCCGCTCTCAGAAATCACGTCCGTCGCCATCGGCCACTCCTGATGCATGTCGCCCAAAACTGCGTAGCGGTTTTGGGACAACGACATGCACGACAACAAAAGGAGTGGCGGTATTTAGGTGGCATGGGTTGCCGTGTCACACGAATTCGCTTGAGCCAAACGATCAGCGGAAATGATCGTCGACGCTTGCGTGGAAGCTCAGTCCTTCGCGGTCTTGCCCTCGATCGCCCTGCCCCAGTCGAGCAGCGGCTTGGCGCGCAAGGTGAAATCGACAAGTTCCTCGACCAGCTCCGGCCCGTGGATACCAGCCGGATCGATCGCGTGGCGGACGGCGAAATGCCGGTTGCGGATGGCAGCGACAAGATCCTCGTCGGCGACCTCTTCGAAGCCGCGCGGCGTGCGTTTCATGCCGCCTTCGGCATCGAGTTCGAGGCCATTTTTCCTCAGCGCCGCCACCACGGCGCGAAACGTATCGGGATGGCTCGTGATGGCCTTGCGCATGGCCGTCAGCAGTTCCGGCGCCGGCTGCCACCAGGCGACGCCGGCAAAGCAGCGCTCAAGCCCGATACGGACGAAGAACACGCCCTGCTCCATCTTGGTGCCGTCCGGCGACAGGATAGCCGACAGATGTCGGTTATAGGGTCGCTTGTCCTTGGCGAAGCGCACGTCGCGGTTGATGCGGAACATCGACTTCTTGCGGTCGCCGCGCAGGCCGAGGCCGGCTTCCGCAAATCGCTGCGTAAGCGTGTCGACGAGATCGCCCAGTGGATCGCGCAATTCCTTTTCGAACAGTTCGCGGTTCTCCAGGAACCATTCGCGGCTCTGGTGGAAATCCAATGCCTTCAGGAACGGAATTGCCTTGGAGCCGAACCCCTTGAACGCTTCGCCCGTCACGACTTGCCGACCCGCTGCAGCCAGGTGTCCTCGTCGATGACTTCAACGCCGAGTTCGCTGGCAAGCTTGAGCTTGGAGCCCGCACCCGGTCCCGCCACCAGCAGATCGGTCTTGGCCGAAACCGAGCCGGCCACCTTGGCGCCGAGACGCTCGGCCATTGCCTTGGCTTCGGAGCGCGTCATCTTTTCCAGCGAGCCGGTAAAGACGATCGTCTTGCCAGCGACCTCGCTGTCGGCCGAGACGGTGACGATATACGGCTTCGGTTTGACCTGCTCCAGCAGCTTCTCGAGCACGTCGTCATTGCGCTCATTGCCGAAGAAATCGCGCAGCGCATCGATCACCGTATCGCCAATGCCGTTGATCGATGGGAAGACGGCATGCGGATCCTCCGCCGCCGCCGTCTCCTTGCCGACGCGGATCAACTCCTCGATGGTTGAAAATGTCCGGGCCAACACGGCAGCCGTTGTCTCGCCGATATGGCGGATGCCGAGCGCGAAAATGAAGCGGTCGAGCTCCGGCTCTCGGCGCGAATCGATGGCCGCGAACAGCTTGTCGAGCCCCTCATAGTTGCGGTCCTCGACGCTGCGCACGTTCTTGCGGGTCTTGCCGGACGCTGCCTCGCGCTGCCTGGCCTGCTCCTCGCGCCGCTCGGCCAGCGCCTTCGTCACGGCGGGCCGGCGCTCCCTGAGCGTGAAGATATCGGCGGCGGTCTTGATCAACCCGGCATTGAAGAAAGTATCGATGTTCTCCGCGCCCAGCCCCTCGATATCCAGGGCGCCGCGCGACACGAAGTGGCGCAGCCCCTCCACGGCCTGCGCCGGGCAGATCAATTCGCCGGTGCAGCGGCGCCGTGAATCCTCCTTGCCGGTCTTTTCGTTGATCTCGCGCGTCGCCGGCGAGCCGCAGATCGGGCAAGAGTGCGGGAATTCGTACGGCACGGCATCGGGCGGACGCTTGTCGACGACGACGCTGACGATCTGCGGGATGACATCCCCTGCCCGCTGGATCACCACCGTGTCGCCGATACGCACGTCGATGCCGTCGCGGATCGGCTGGCCGGTGCTGTCCAGGCCCTTGATATAGTCTTCATTGTGCAGCGTGACGTTTTCCACCACGACGCCGCCGACCGTCACCGGCGCCAGCCGCGCCACCGGCGCCAGCGTGCCGGTCCGGCCGACCTGGATGTCGATCCTCTGCACGGTCGTCATCGCCTGTTCGGCCGGGAATTTGTGCGCGACGGCCCAGCGCGGCTCACCGGTGACGAAGCCCCAGCGGCGCTGCAACTCCAGCTGGTCGACTTTGTAGACGACGCCGTCTATGTCATAGCCGAGCGACGAGCGCTGCTCCTCGATCCGGTGATAATGCGCGACCAGCTCCTCGACCGACTTCGCCCGCACCATCAGCGGACTGATCTTGAAACCCCAATCGGCGAATTTCTGCACCGCTTCGTACTGCGTTGGTGCCGGATCCGCCGTCGTATAACCCCACGCATAGGCAAAGAATTTGAGATTGCGGCTGGCGGTGACGGAGGGATCCTTCTGGCGCAGCGACCCGGCCGCCGTATTGCGCGGATTGACGTAATCCTGGCCACCGACAGCCGCCGAGCGCGCCTTGAGCGCCTCGAATTCCGCATAGGTCATGTAGACCTCGCCGCGTATCTCAATGATCTCGGGCCAGCCCGAACCTTTCAACCTTGCTGGGATGTCGGCGATGGTCCTGAGATTGCCGGTGATGTCCTCGCCGACAGCGCCGTCGCCGCGCGTCGCCCCCTGCACGAACACGCCTTTTTCGTAACGCAACGACGCCGACAGCCCGTCGATCTTCGGCTCGGCGGTGAAGGCGATGTCGAGGTCCTTGTCGCGGTCGAAGAAGCGCCGGCCGCGCTCGATGAAATCGGCAACGTCAGCGTCGGTATAGGCCTTGGCGAGGCTGAGCATCGGCACGGCGTGGCGCACCTTGGTGAAGCCTTCCGCCGGTGCGGCACCCACCCTGAGCGAGGGCGAATCCTCACGCACCAGCCCGGGAAAACGCTCCTCGATGGCAAGATTACGCCGCCGCAGAGCATCATACTCCGCGTCCGTGATAACAGGCGCGTCCTCGGCATGGTAGCGCCGGTCGTGACCGGCGATCTCCTCGGCAAGGCGCTGGAGTTCGGCTTCAGCCTCGCTTTCGCTGAGCGAATCGACAGGTTTTTCGGCCATGCTTTTTGTCCCTGAACGGTGGCGCGTCACCATAGAGCATGATCCGGAAAAGTGGGAACCGGTTTTCGGAAAAGATCATTCCTGAACAGCAGGATGGAGCCATATCCTGACTCGCCCCATGACGCCGGATAGTCTCATGCCGCGTTTGTATTCTCGCGCAGCAGCCGCTCGGCGGCGGCGCGCGCCTCGTCGGTGATCGTGGCACCGGCCAGCATGCGGGCGATCTCCTCCTGCCGCGCCGTCTTGTCCATCTCGGCAATCCCTGTCGCGACCCGGTCGGTGCTGCCCGATTTGGAGATCAGGAAATGTGTCGCCGCGCGCGCCGCAACTTGCGGCGCGTGGGTGACGGAAAGCACCTGGACGCGCTTCGACAGCCGCGCCAGCCGCTGGCCGATGGCGTCGGCCACCGCGCCGCCCACGCCGGTGTCGATTTCATCGAAAACCAGTGTCGGCGCCGAACCACGATCGGCCAGCGCCACTTTCAGCGCGAGCAGGAAGCGTGACAGCTCACCGCCGGACGCGACCTTCATCATCGGCCCGGGCCGCGTGCCGGGATTGGTGCGCACCCAGAACTCAATCTGGTCGATGCCCTCCTCCTTGCGCGTCTCGGCCTCGCTCTTCATCTCGACGATGAAGGCCGCGCGTTCGAGCTTCAGCGCCGGCAGTTCGGCCATCACAGCCTTGGTCAGACCGACCGCCGCGGCATGGCGGAGCGAGGACAGCTGTGCGGCGGCGATGTCGTAGGTTTCGCGCGCGGCCGCCGCCTGCCTTTCCAGGCCGTGCAGGCGCTCCTCGCCGGCATCGAGATCGGCCAGATCGGCAACCATCGTGTCGCGCAGCTGCGCCAGATCGTCGACGGCGACGCTGTGCTTGCGCGACGCCGCGCGCAGCGAAAACAGCCGCTCTTCCGCTTTTTCCAGCCGCTGTGGATCATACTCCGTGGCCCGAAGCGCGGCCTCGACGCCCGATTGCGCCGCATCGAGCGACAACATCGCTTCATCCAGCGACTTGACCACGTCCTCGAGCAGGCCGGGCGCCTCCGTCGCCTTGCGCTGCAACCGCCTCAGCAGGCTGGCCAGTTGCGGCAAGGGCGAGGATGGACCCGACAGCACATCCTGCGCATCGTGGATTTCGGAGGCGATCTTCTCGGCGCGCATCATGTGGGCGCGCAGCTCCGCAAGTTCGGTTTCCTCGCCGGGCTGCGGATCGAGCTTGGTCAGTTCGGCGACCGCGGCGCGCAGATAATCGGCCTCGCGCGCGGCGGCCGCCACCTTGGCGCGATGGCGCGTCAGCTCCTGCTCGCAGGCGCGCCAGTGCCGCCATGCCTCGCCGGTCGAGCGGACGGCACCCAGATGGCCGCCGAAAGCATCGAGCACATCGCGGTGTGCGCCGGGATCGACCAAAGCGCGTTCATCATGCTGGCCGTGGATCTCGACCAGCGCGCGGCCGACGTCGCGCATCAGCGTCACACTGGACGGCTGGTCGTTGACGAACACACGGGTACGTCCGTCCGCCGTCTGCACGCGGCGCAGGATGACGTCGCCGTCATCCTCGATGGCGTTTTCGGCAAGCAGCGCGCGCACCGGATGGTTGCGCGGAACATCAAACACGGCAATGACCTGCCCCTGGGATGCGCCATGGCGCACTAGCGAGGCATCGCCGCGCGCGCCGAGCGCCAGCGACAGGGCGTCGAGCAGGATGGATTTGCCGGCGCCGGTTTCGCCGGTCAGCACGGAAAGACCAGGCTGGAAGTCGATGTCCAGCTTTTCGATCAGGACGATATCTCGGATCGACAGTCTGGAAAGCATGAGAAACCGGACCTATTGCATGCCGCCCAAAAAGTGGACCCGGTTTCGGGATAACGACAGGCACGAAAACAAAAAGATTTAGAGCGGCACCCGACAGTTGGAGTCGCAGCGCCGCACTATCTTTTTGTTTGAGCTTCGGATCAATCCGAAAAAGCGCGCTGCGCGCTTCGCTCGGAGGTCAGGCGCCGGTAATCAGCTTCCCGGCCTTGGATATCCACGATCCGGCATTCTCGCGCGGCGCCAGCCCATTGCTCTGCAGCAGCTTGTAGGAATCCTTGTACCACGAGCTGTCGGGATAGTTGGTACCGAGCACCGCGGCGGCCGTCTGGGCCTCCGAGGTCAATCCCATCGCGTAATAGCTTTCGGTCAGGCGCGCGAGCGCTTCCTCGACATGGCGGGTATTGGAATAGTTTTCGACCACTGTGCGGAAGCGTTTGACGGCGGCGATGTACTCGCGGCGTTCCAGATAATAGCGGCCGATCTGCATTTCCTTGCCCGCGAGCTGGTCGTTGGCAAAGCGGATCTTTTGCTTGGCATCGTCGACATATTCCGACGTCGGCCAGCGCGTCACCAGGTCTTGCATCGTCTGCACGGTCTGGCGTGCTTCCTTCTGGTCCTGCGTCACGTCCTTGATCTGGCGATAGTAGCTGAGACCAATGATGTACTGGGCGTAGGCGGCGTCATCCGTGGACGGATAAAGCGCCAGGTACCGCTTTGCCGACTGGATCGCGTCGTCGTAGCTGCCCTTTCGATAGTCGGCGAACGCGCCCATCACCATCGATTTGCGCGCCCACTCCGAATAGGGGTGCTGGCGGTCGACGGCGTCGAACTTCTTGCTCGCCTCGTCCAGGCGTCCCGCATTCATGTTGGCGAGGCCCTGATTGTAGAGAACGTCGGCCGGCTCGGTCTGGTCGACATAGGTCGACAAGTCGATATCTTTCTCCGACGACATGCAGGCCGACAGAAAGAGCGATGGAACAACCACCGAAAGCGCCAGGAAAACAGACCGCTGCGGCGCTTTCGATTGACCGACTCGCTTGAAGAACATGATTGGATTGCGCCCTTTCGGCGTTATTTCAATGCCTCTTGCATGCTGTTGTCCCAAAACTGATCCCCACTTTTGAGCGACATGCACTAATAGACGGCCGCAGCCATAAACCATAACCGCCTTGCCCGGCAACGCTATGTCCAGCCAATCGCACATTTTTGTGGCGGTGGACCGTGGCGTGAAAATCTATGCAATTTCGCTGACGGATGATGCATTCATGCAACACCCATGCCCCATGGAATCCGAAAAAGATTAAGAAAATCAGATCATCCAGGGCGCATAGAGCGGCGCGTTGACGGCGTTCATCTCGGCGGCCCGGCCACGCTCCCGGCGTGTCGTCTCGACGATCTCGAAGGCCGTGCGGTCCGACAGCAGGCGCCGCAGCGCGGCGGCGTTCAGCCTGTGACCGCCGCGATAGGAGCGGAAACAGCCGATGAAGCGCGCACCGGCCAGCGCCAGGTCGCCCATGGCGTCGAGCGTCTTGTGGCGCACGAATTCGTTGGGATAGCGCAGGCCGCCCATATTGATGACGCGGTTGTCATCACCGATCACCACGGAATTTTCCAGCGAGGATCCCAGCGCATAACCGGCGGCCCACAGCCGCTCGACGTCCTTCATGAAGCCGAAGGTGCGGGCCCGCGCGATATCGCGGCGGAAAATATCGGCATTGATGTCCGATGCGAAGAGCTGACGGCCGATCGCCGGGCTTTCGAAATCGATCTCGACCTCGAAACGGGTACCGTCATAAGGCCTGAACTCCGCCCAGGAGGCGCCGTTCTCGATGCGGACCGGCTTGACCACCCTGATATATCGCCGCTTGACGGCCAACACCTCGATGCCGGCCTGGTCGATGGCTTCGACGAACGCCATGGCGCTGCCATCAAGGATTGGGACCTCGTGGCCGTCGATCTCGATGACGACATTGTCGATGCCGAGCCCGAACAGGGCCGCCATGATGTGCTCGACCGTGGCGATGTGCTCGCCAGAGGGATCGCCGAGCATTGTGCAAAGGTCGGTGGCGCCGATCTCGGAGAACAGGGCGCGGAATTCGCGGCCCTGCCCATCGCCATTAAGGAGTTGGAACACGATGCCGGTATCGGCATCCGCGGGCAGGAAACTGATGGAAACTTCTTTGCCGCTGTGAACGCCGGTGCCTGTAAGCGACGCGCGCGTCTTCACTGTCGTCTGGTGGTCGTGCAAGACAATCCCCATGAGCCCGTAATGCCTAGGTCCGCTTCTCCAGCCCGAGGGCGCGGCTCTTGTTAAATCGGCAGGCAGGGCTACTTCCCCCGAAATCCCGGCATGCCGACTATGGTAGGCCGCGAAGATAATGTCCCGGCAAGGAGACTCCAAATCACGGTTTCTTACTCTTTGTAACCGCGAACTGGAACATGTACGGCACCATAACCAATTGATTATGCTGTATTTTAAACGTTAACAGGCAAGCAATTCCTTGCCTGCCTGTTAACAATTGTTACAGTCCGTTAACGGCTCAGTTGGCCTGGCGGCGCAGGAACGCCGGAATCTCCAACTGATCGTCGTCCTGAGTCGCCCTGGTCTGTGGTGTCAGGCGGCCCTGATCGTCCAGCTGACCGCGGCGCGGCGCGTAGAGCTGCGCGTCCTGGCTGGCGAGGCGGCGCACTTCCGGTGCGGCCTGGCGCAGTTTGGGCTCGCGCGGTTGCGCCGGCTGCAGCCGTGCAGGTTCCTCTTCGCGACGGGTCAGGCCATTGGTCAGGCGTTTCAGGAGACCCATCGGGCCGCTGTTCTCATGGTCCACCGGACGGCTCTTGGCGTCGACCTCGGCCTTCACGACCGGCGGAAAGTCCTCGACGCGCGGCATGCGCTGCGGCGCCATCGCGACCGGCTGCTGAACCTCACGCAGCATTTCGCGCGGCTGCGGAGCCGGCTGCATCATCTGCTGGACGACCGGCTGCACCATCGGCTGCGGCTGTGCGGGCGGCGCCTGGAAGATCTTGCTCTGCGGGCGGAAATCGTCCGCATGGGCGACCGGAGCCGGACGAGCCTGCGCCATGGCCGCGGCATTCGCTTCGGCCAACTGGATGGCTTCGGCAACCGGATCGGCGGCGCGTGGTTCATACACCGCCTGCTGGACCGGTGCCGGGCGGCTTTCCACCGGGGCGACGGCCGGCCGGGCAGCCGGCTTCGGCGGAGCGGTGCGGATCGAAATCGGCGCGGCGGCGATTTCAGCCGCCGACTTGTCGATACCGGTGGCGACCACCGAGACGCGGATGACGCCTTCGAGTTCCTCGTCGAAAGTGGCGCCCAGGATGATGTTGGCGTCCTGGTCGACTTCCTCGCGGATGCGGGTCGCCGCTTCGTCGACTTCGAACAGGGTCAGGTCGCGGCCGCCGGTGATCGAGATCAGCAGGCCCTTGGCGCCCTTCATCGAGGTCTCGTCGAGCAGCGGGTTGGCGATCGCGGCTTCCGCCGCCGCCATCGCACGGCCCTCGCCCGAAGCCTCGCCGGTACCCATCATCGCCTTGCCCATCTCGCGCATCACAGAACGCACGTCGGCGAAGTCGAGGTTGATCAGGCCTTCCTTGACCATCAGGTCGGTGATGCAGGCGACACCGGAGTAGAGCACCTGGTCGGCCATCGCGAAGGCGTCGGCAAAGGTGGTCTTGTCATTGGCCAGCCGGAACAGGTTCTGGTTGGGGATGACGATCAAGGTGTCGACGCATTTCTGCAACTCCTCGATGCCGAAGTCGGCCGTTTTCATGCGGCGCTGGCCTTCGAAGTGGAACGGCTTGGTGACGACGCCGACGGTCAGGATGCCCTTCTCGCGGGCCGCGCGGGCAACAACCGGAGCAGCACCCGTACCGGTGCCGCCGCCCATGCCGGCGGTCACGAAGCACATGTGGGTGTTGGTGAGATGGTCGAGGATCTCGTCGATGCACTCTTCCGCCGCGGCGCGGCCGACTTCCGGCTGCGATCCGGCACCGAGCCCCTCGGTGACATGCGCGCCAAGCTGGATCAGCCGGGAGGCCTTCGACATGGTCAGCGCCTGCGCGTCGGTGTTGGCCACGACGAACTCGACACCGCGCAGTCCGGCGGTGATCATGTTGTTCACGGCATTGCCGCCGCCGCCGCCGACACCGAACACGGTGATGCGCGGCTTGAGCTCGGTGATGTCCGGCTTCTGCAGATTGATGGTCATTGTCTCCGTCCTTTGCCTTTCACGCCGCTTCGCCGCAGCGGCCGCCTATGGGGCTGTCCCCGTCAATTAGAAACTGTCTCTCAACCACTGACCCATGCGATGCAGTTTTCCACCAGTTCCGGTCATCCTGAGACCGGAAATGCCTTTCGCCGGATGGCTCTCGAAGCTCGCCATCTGCGGATAGATCAGAAGCCCGACAGCGGCCGAGAAAGCAGGACCTTTCGCCGCTTCGGGCAAGCCCGCCACGCCGAGCGGGCGACCGATGCGTACATTGCGCCCCAGGATGCGGCGCGCCGCCTCCGGCAGGCCGGCCAGCTGGCTGGCGCCGCCGGTGAGCACGACGCGCTTGCCGACCGCATTGCCATAGCCGGACTTGTTCAACCGGTCGCGCAGGAGTTCGAGCGTCTCGTCGATGCGGGCGCGCACAATGCGCGTCATCACCGAACGCGGGATCTGCAGCGGCACGTCGCCATCGTCGCCGATCGGCTGGATCGAGACCAGGTCGCGGTCGTCGGCACTGCCCGGCAACGCCGAGCCGTGCATCACCTTGAGCCGTTCGGCGGCATCGAGCGAGGTCGAAAGTCCCTTGGCCATGTCGAGCGTGACATGGTTGCCGCCAATGGCGATGGCGTCGCCATGAACGAACTTGCCTTCCGAAAACACCGAGATCGTCGTCGTGCCGCCGCCCATGTCGATGCAGGCGGCTCCGAGTTCCAGCTCGTCGTCGACGAGTGCCGCCAGCCCGCTGGCATAGGGCGTCGCCACCATGCGCTCGACCGACAGGTGCGAGCGATTGATGGAAAGCTCCAAATTGCGCATCGGCGCGGCATCACCGGTCAGCACATGCATGTCGACGCCAAGCGTGTCGCCCACCATGCCGCGCGGATCGCGCACACCGCGCTCGGCATCCAGCGAGAAGCCGACGGGCAGCGAATGGACCACCTCGCGCTCGGCCTTCAGCGCCTGCTTGGCGCCGGCGCCGAGCACGCGCTTGATGTCGGCCTCGTCGGCCTCGTGGCCACCAAGGTTGATGGTGGCCGAGAAGCTTTCGCTCTTCAGCCGTCCTGCGGTCATGTTGACGATCAGCGAATCGACCGTCAGCCCGGCCATGCGCTCGGCGGCGTCGACGGAAAGGCGGATAGCATGCTCGGCACGATCGAGATCGACGATGACACCCGACTTCACGCCTTGCGATTTCTGGTGGCCGATGCCGATGACCTGGATGCGGTGCGAGCGGCCGCGCAGGAGCTTGCCGTCATCGTTCGGCTTGAGCTTGGCCACCATGCAGCAGACCTTGTTCGAGCCGACATCCAGCACCGTCAGGGTGCCCGACCGGCGCGACGAGGCATCGCCAGAACCGCCAAGCCAGCTCATATCTTCGTCTCCGGCTTGCGTTTCAGGGTTTTCGGCTTCTCGTTGAGCGCGGCTTCGCGCTGCGTCGCCGCCTGTGGCGTCAGCTCCACGACCAGCCGGTCTGTCAGGCGCATATCGACGGCGGCGATGTCGCGCGACAGCAGGCCCTTGTCATGGTCCATCTTGACGAGCTCGGCGAGCGCCTGTTCCTCGTCATCCTCGGGTAGCTTGATGGTGATGCCGTTGTCCAGCTTCAGGTCCCAGCGCCGCTCGCCGACGCGGACATAGCCTTTGATGCGACTGGCAAGGTCAGGATACTGTTCGATCCTGGCCAGGAAATCGGGCGCCTTGGCGGGCGCGCCGGTACCGATCAACAGCGGCAGGAGCACCTGCTTGCCGCCCGAGAACGGCGCGATGACAGCGCCATCCTTTTCGATGACGGAGAGGTCGTTGCCCTGCTGCCAGAGCGCGAAAGCCGCGCGCTCCTCGACGCGCACTTCGAGCGTATGCGGATAGACCTTGCGCACCGCGGCGACCTGGATCCACGGCAAGGTCGCGATGCGCTCCCGCGCGGCCTCGGCATCGAAGCCGATCAGCGAAGTCCAGCCATCGAGTTCAAGCCTGTCGAGAATGTCGATCTCTGAAGTCTGACGGTTGCCGACCACCTTGACCTGATCAACGGCAAAGCCGGTGCGGGCGGTGATGCTTTGAATGATGCCGTCGGCATGACCGCCGAGGTAGGCGCCATAGGCCCCGCTCGAAGCCAGCAGCACCGACGACATGATCGCGACGGAGAACCGCGGCGCCTGGAATTCACCATCTCCAAGGCGCGTCAGGATGCGCACCGGGCGGCGAAGCACGCGCGGCAGGACGAAATGGTCCAACGACAATGGCAGGCCGAACAGCGACGGCCCGGCCGCGCCCCTCACCTTGCCCTGCCCCCATTTCAACGCAGACACGAAGCGTCCTCCACCATCCAACTCAACAGTTCACCAAACGAATGCCCGGCATGGGCGGCAATTTCAGGCACCAGAGACGTCGGCGTCATGCCCGGCTGAGTGTTGACCTCGAGCCATACAACCTCGCCATTTTCGGAGTGACGATCGTCATAACGGAAGTCCGACCGGGAAACGCCCCGACAGCCGACGGCTTGGTGAGCCTTGAGCGCCAGTGTCTGTATTTTTTGGTAAATATTCGGTGAAACTTTTGCGGGGCATTCGTGTTTTGATCCGCCCGCGACATATTTTGAATCATAGTCGTAGAAGGAATGGCCCGTCGGGATGATCTCGCAGACGCCAAGCGCCACATCGCCCATGACGGCGCAGGTCAGCTCGCGCCCATGGATGTAGCGCTCAACCATGACGGTATCGCCATATTTCCACTCGGACGACCCGATCACCTGCGGTGGGTGGGACTGCCCCTCCGACACGATGACGACACCAAAGCTCGACCCTTCGCTGACCGGCTTGACCACGTAGGGCGGCTTCATCGGGTGTTTGTTCTGGATAGAGAAGCGGTTGGCGACCTTCGATTCGGCAACGGGAACGCCGACCGATTTGACGATCTTCTTCGCCTGCTCCTTGTTCATGGCAAGCGCCGAGGCGAGCACGCCGGAATGGGTGTAGGGAATGCCGAGATATTCAAGGATACCCTGGATAGTACCGTCCTCTCCGAACGGTCCATGCAGCGCATTGAAGGCGACGTCGGGCGTGAGCTCGGCAAGCACCGAGCCGACATCGCGCCCGACATCGACACGGGTGACCTGATACCCTTCCTGCTCCAGCGCATCGGCACAGGCCTTTCCCGAAGACAAGGACACGGGCCGCTCGGACGAGAAACCTCCCAGCAATACGGCCACATGCTTGTTTTTCATTCCCCGTCATCCCCTCTCACGGCGGACCAAAATCCAAGATTTCCGCAACATTGAGTCCGAGTCTCCCGGCAGGTTGCCCCCCAGACGGAAAACGCGGGTAACGCGTCGAACGACTCAAATCAGGAAACGCTTTAGGGCAGAGAATCAGAGAGTTGATTCACTGGCAAGTACTTATGATTCCGAGAGATTCACTTTCTGAGAAAATGGATGCGAAATCCGTGTCGCTGAGTCTTTGCAGCAACGATTTCACGGCATTTTGATTCTGTTGAAGTTCACGCATCACGTGAACTTCAAGATGCGCTAAAGGAGCTGGCCGAGGAACTCCTGCACGGCATGCCCGGAGCGGAAATCGCCGATGCGCTTGATCTCCCACTGCAACCGGATGCCGGAATGCTCGAGCACCCGCGCGCGCACCGTCTCGCCGAGATATTCGAGATCGTAGCCGGTCGCGGTTCCGGTGTTGATCATGAAGTTGCAGTGCATCGGCGACATCTGCGCGCCACCGATCATTAGGCCGCGGCAACCCGCCTTGTCGATTTCCTTCCAGGCCGAGGTGCCTTCCGGATTCTTGAAGGTCGAGCCGCCGGTCTTCTCGCGGATCGGCTGCACGGTCTCGCGATGGTTCTGCACCGCATCCATCGCCGTCTTGATCACCGCTTTGTCCTCGGCAAAGCCTTCGAAAACGGCCGAGGTGAAGATCAGCCCGACGGGCGCCGCCGAATGGCGGTAGGCATATCCCATCTCGGCATTGCTCAGCGTCTGGACATTGCCCTTGCGGTCGAGCGCCCGCACCTCGACGACGTGCTCGCGCGTCTCGACGCCATTGGCGCCGGCATTCATCCTGAGCGCCCCGCCGATGGCGCCTGGAATGCCGTGGTAGAAATGGAAGCCGCCAATGCCGGCCTCGAGCGCCACCGCCGCCACACGCTTGTCGGGCGTGGCGGCACCTGCCTTGATCCTGATCGGGGAAATGACTTCAACCTCGCCAAAGCCCTTCGCGGTAAGCCTGACGACAAAACCCGGGATGCCGCCGTCGCGGACCAGAAGGTTCGAACCGACGCCGACGATCGTCAGGGGGATCTCTTCGGGAACCGCCCTTAGGAACGCCGCAAGGTCCTCCTCGTCCGCAGGCTGGAACAGCGCCTCGGCAAGGCCGCCTGCCCGGAACCAGGTGATCTTGTCCATCTCGGCATTCGGCGTGATGCGACCGCGCAGGCCGGCCAGCCGGTCGCCAAGTCTGTCGATCAGGGCCTGGCCGTTCATCATGAGGCGGCAAGCTCCTTCGGCAGAGCATAGGCCCATTGGGTGATATTGCCGGCGCCCAGGAAGACGACGAAGTCGCCGGGCTTGGCGATGTCACGGATGACGGGTGCGATATTAGCCGGACCCTCGATATAGCGGGCGTCGCGATGGCCACCGGCGCGGATGCGCGACACCAGCGCGTCCGAGGTCACGCCGTCGATCGGCTCTTCGCCGGCGGCGTAGACCGGGGCGACCATCACCGTGTCGGCATCGTTGAAGCTGGCGGAGAACTCATTGAACAGATCGTGCAGCCGGGTGAAGCGGTGCGGCTGGGCAATGGCGATGACACGCCCATTGGTGGCGCTGCGCGCCGCCTTCAGTACCGCCGAAATCTCGACCGGGTGGTGACCGTAGTCGTCGAACACGTCGACACCATTCCAGGAACCGGTATGCGTGAAGCGGCGCTTGACGCCGGCGAAGGAAGACAGGCCCTTCTTGATCGCCTCGGCGGAGAGGCCGAGTTCGTGCGCGACCGCGATCGCGGCCGTCGCGTTGGATACATTGTGGTGACCGGGCATCGGCAGGCGCAGGCCCGCTATCGTTGTCTGGCCGCGCCCCTTGCGGTCGCGGATGATGACATCGAACTCCGAGGTCGCCCCCGCCATGCGGTGGTTGGTGAAGCGCACGTCGGCCTGTGCGTTCTCGCCATAGGTGATGATGCGCCGGTCCTCGATGCGGCCGACCAGCGCCTGCACTTCCGGGTGATCGGTGCACATCACGCCGAAGCCATAGAAAGGCACGTTCTCGACGAACTGCCGGAACGCTTCGCGCACATTGTCGAAATTGCCATAATGATCGAGATGCTCGGGATCGATGTTGGTGACGACCGCGATGTCGGCCGGCAGCTTGAGGAAGGTGCCGTCGCTTTCGTCGGCTTCGACCACCATCCACTCGCCGTCGCCCATGCGCGCATTGGTGCCATAGGCATTGATGATGCCGCCATTGATGACGGTCGGGTCGAGCCCACCGGCTTCAAGCAGTGTCGCCACCATCGAGGTAGTCGTCGTCTTGCCATGCGTGCCGCCGATGGCAACAGCCTGGCGGAAACGCATCAGCTCGGCAAGCATCTCGGCGCGGCGCACGATCGGCAACAGTTTTTCACGCGCCGCCTTCAGTTCGGGATTCGACTTCTTGATCGCGGTCGAGACGACGATGACCTCGGCGTCACCGAGATTCTCGGCCTTGTGGCCGACGAAGCATTCGATGCCCTTGTCGCGCAGCCGCTGCACATTGGCGCTGTCGGCCTGGTCGGACCCTTGCACCTTGTAGCCGAGATTGTGCAGCACCTCGGCGATGCCGCTCATGCCGATGCCGCCAATGCCGATGAAATGCACGAGGCCAATGGTCTGCGGCATCTTCATGGGTGCGTTCCCTTCCTGAAATCCGATACTGTTTTGCGGGACGCAATAGCCTCTGTGAGGTCGGCGAGCAACCGTGCCGCGTCGGGCCTGCCGACCGACTTGGCCGCGGCGGCCATCGTCGCAAGCCGCTCCGGTTGGTCCATCAGGGCGCCGAGCAGTGCCGCGATACGCTCGGACGAAAGCGACGATTGCACATGCACTTCGCCGCCGCCAGCGGCAGCGAGCGCTGCCGCATTCGCTGCCTGATCGTGGTCGAGCGCAAAGGGATAGGGGACCAGCAGCGCCGGCCGGCCGATAACTGCGATCTCCGAGACAGTCGAGGCGCCGGAACGCGAGATCACCAGATGCGCCGCCGCAATGCGCGCCGCCATGTCGGTAAAAAACGGCGAGACCTCGACGGCGACGCCAAGCGCGGCATAGGCTGCCTTCACCCGCGCCACGTCGTCCGCGCGAGCTTGTTGAGTAATGACAAGGCGTCTGCGCTGTGCATCGGAAAGCAGCGCGACTGCCCCCGGCATCGCATCGGAAAAGAATTGGGCGCCCTGGCTGCCGCCGAACACCAGCAGGCGGAAAGGCTCATCCCTGGTTGAAGCGACGTAAGGTGTCCTGGCTGCTTCGAGCACAGCCGGCCTGACCGGATTGCCGGTCGTCACCGTCTTGGCGCCGGCCGCACTCTCATCCTGCGGCAGGAAGCCGCCGGCTATCGCATCGACACGGCCCGACAGCGCCCGGTTGGCGCGCCCCATCACCGCGTTCTGCTCATGGATCAGCGTCGGAACCTTGCGCCGCGTCGCCGCATAGAGCGGCGGCAAGGTCGGATAGCCGCCAAAGCCCACGACGGCCTCCGGCTTGATCCTGCCGATAATGGCGGAGGCCTGACGCACGCCGCTCCAGATTTTCCAGAAGGCGCCAAGCAGGGCGAAGGGATTTTTCGAGCCTAACGTCGCCGACTGGATCGGATGGACGGCCGCCGCCGGGAAACGGGCGGCAAACCGCTCGGCCCGGGTGTCGGTCGCCAGATGCACCGCCCAGCCGCGCTCGATCAGTTCGTGTGCCAGCGCTTCGGCTGGAAACAGATGTCCGCCGGTTCCACCCGCCGCGAGAAGGATAACGCCTCTGGCCATGTCACTCCGCCGGCACGGTGCGCTGCGGCAGCGCAAAGCCCATCTGCTTGCGCTTTTCCGGCCGCTTGCGCGTCAGCGCCAGCACCATGCCCATCGAGATGGCGATGGCGATCTGCGAGGAGCCGCCATAGGAGATGAAGGGCAGCGTCATGCCCTTGGCCGGCACCAGTTGCAGGTTGACGCACATGTTGATGACGGCCTGCAAGCCGAACACGGTGACCAGACCGCCGACGGCATAGCGGGTGAAGTCGTCATGCTCCTTGAGCGCCGTGTTGAGACCGCGCAGCACGATGAAGGCGAAGATCGACATGATGAAGAAGCACATGATCAGCCCGAACTCCTCGCCCGCGACCGAGAAGACGAAGTCGGCATGGCTGTCGGGGATGACCCGTTTGACGGTGCCCTCGCCCGGCCCGACGCCGAACCAGCCGCCATTGATCAGCGCATCGCGGCCCATGTCGACCTGGAACGTGTCGCCTTCGCCGGTGAGGAACTTGTCGATGCGCAGCGCGACGTGCGGAAACACCGTATAGGCGGCGAAGACGCCGCCGACGCCGGCGGCTCCCAGCACGATGATCCAAAGCCATGGCAGTCCCGCCATGAAAAACATAATGCCCCAGGTGCCGGTGGTCAGCATGGTCTGACCAAGGTCCGGCTGCGCTACCAGCAGCGACACGACCAAGACCAGGAGCAGCATGGCGAACAGATTGCCGGGGATGTCGGGCTGGCGCTTGTGTTCGGCGAACAGCCAGGCGCACATGATGACGAAGGCCGGTTTGAGGAATTCCGAAGGCTGGATCGACAGGCCGGCGAGCGACACCCAGCGGCGCGCGCCCTTCACCTCGACGCCGACATAGAGCACCGCCACCATCAGCACCAGCATGAGGCATAGCATGATCAGCGACATGCGCCGGATCTGCCTGGAATCGAGGAAGGAGACCGCCAGCATCACGCCGAGCGCAGGCACGGTGAAGATGATCTGTCGGGTGGCGAAATGGAAACTGTCGAGGCCGATGCGTTCGGCGACCGCGGGGCTTGCCGCGAAGGACAACACGATGCCGAGCCCCATCAGCGACAGGAACGCCGCCAGGAACCAGCGATCGATGGTCCACCACCAGGTTGCGACCGGACTTTTGTCGAGACGGCTCTGCATTATCGTGCCCCTCCGATGGGTTTGACACCATCTATAGCGCTCGCAGCTTGCCTGAAGGCTTCGCCGCGGACCTCGAAATTCTTGAACTGGTCGAAACTGGCGCAGGCCGGCGACAACAGCACCACTGCCTCGCCGCTGTCGTCTTTGGCTGCGTCATGCGCGGCGTGCTCGACCGCGGCGGCCAGCGTGCCCGAGATCTCATAAGGCACGGCCTCGCCGAGCGTCGCCGAAAAGGCGGGTGCGGCCTCGCCGATCAGATAGGCCTTGGCGATGCGCGGGAAGAAGCCGCGCAGCGGCTCGATGCCACCTTCCTTCGGCAGGCCGCCGGCGATCCAGTAGATGCGGCTGAAGCTGGACAGCGCGGGTGCCGCGGCATCGGCATTGGTCGCCTTGGAATCGTTGACGAACAGCACATGGTCCTTGCGGCCAACCTGCTCCATGCGATGGGCGAGACCCGGAAAGCTTTCCAGTCCGGACTGGATCTCGCCGAGGTCGAGCCCGACCTTGAGGCAGGCGGCGACGGCGGCTAGAGCGTTCTGCGCATTGTGCTGGCCACGCAGCGAGCCGATGCCTTCGAGGAAGGCGACCCGGCTGTAGCGGCCATGCACGGCCTCCATCATGTTGGTGCCGTCGGCGAAATAGCCGTCGGTCAGCGGCAGACGCTTGGAAATGCGGATGACCTGCCGCCCTGCCCGCTCCAGCCGATCGGCGATCTGCGCGCACCAGGAATCGTCGATGCCGATGATCGCCGTCTCGCTGCCTGCCACCAGCCGCTCCTTGATCGAGGCGTAGTGCTGCATGGTGCCGTGGCGGTCGAGATGGTCGGGCGTCAGATTGAGCAGGATACCGGCCGTCGGATTGATCGAGGGCGCAAGGTCGATCTGGTAGGACGAGCATTCGACCACGTAGTGGCGATCGGGCTTCGGCGGATCGAGCGTCATCACCGCGCGGCCGATATTGCCGCCCATCTGCGTGTCGCGTCCGGAGGCCTTGAGAATATGCGCCGTCAGCGCGGTCGTTGTCGACTTGCCGTTGGTGCCGGTGATGGCGATGAAGGGAGCATCCGGCGAACGCTGCGTCCGCTCCCTGCAGAACAACTCGATATCGCCGATGACCTCGACGCCCGCCCCGCGCGCCAATTCCACGGTCCAGTGCGGCTTGGGATGGGTCAGCGGCACGCCGGGCGACAGCACGAAGGCGGAAAACCCAGCCCAGTCGGCGCCACGCAGATCGCCAGTGGCGATACCGGTGGCGGCCGCCTTGGCGACACTGTCGGGATTGTCATCCCAGGCCAGCACCTCAGCGCCGCCCTCGATCAGCGCGCGCGCCGTGGCGATCCCCGAGCCGCCGAGCCCGAAGAGCGAAACACGCTTGCCTGCGAAGGATGCGGCGGGGATCAAATGGCGGCCTATCTGAGCTTGAGGGTGGAGAGGCCGACCAGCGCCAGGATGACGGCGATGATCCAGAAGCGGATCACCACCTGGCTTTCGGTCCAACCGAGCTTTTCAAAATGATGATGGATCGGCGCCATCAGGAACACGCGCTTGCCGGTCATCTTGAAGTAGCCGACCTGGATGATGACCGAGAGGATTTCGACCACGAACAGGCCGCCGACGATGACGAGCACGATCTCGTGCTTGGTGGCGACCGCGACCGTGCCGATCAGACCGCCCATGGCGAGCGACCCGGTGTCGCCCATGAAGATCGCCGCGGGCGGCGCGTTGAACCAGAGGAAGCCGAGGCCGGCGCCGATGACCGCGCCAAGCACGACCGCCAGTTCACCGGTGCCGGGCACGAAATGGATCTGCAGATATTCGGCGAACACCGCGTTGCCCGAGAGATAGGCGATGACGCCGAAGGACGCCGCCGCGATCATGATCGGCACGATCGCCAGACCGTCGAGGCCGTCGGTCAGATTCACCGCATTGCCGGCGCCGACGATGACGAAGCAGGAGAACGGAATGAAGAACCAGCCGAGGTTGATGATGAATTCCTTGGCGAAGGGGAAGGTCAGCGACGACGAGAACGGCGCCTGGCCATTGTGCATGATCGCCCAGGCGGCGATGCCGGCGATAATGAATTCCAACGCAAGCCGCGCCTTGCCGGAGAAGCCGAGATGCGACTGCTTCGTCACCTTCAGATAATCGTCGTAGAAGCCGATCAAGCCGAAGCCGAGTGTCACCAACAGCACCACCCAGACATAGATGCTCGACAGGTTCGCCCACAAAAGCGACGAGCCGATGATGCCGGACAGGATCATCAGGCCGCCCATGGTCGGCGTGCCCGCCTTCTTGAAATGGGTCTGCGGCCCGTCGGCGCGGATCGGTTGACCCTTGCCTTGCCTGAGCCGCAGCGAATTGATGATGGTCGGCCCGAAGATGAAGACGATCAGCGCCGAGGTGATCAGCGCGCCGCCGGTGCGGAACGTGATGTAGCGGAAGACATTGAAGACAGAGACCTTGTCCGCGAAATCGACCAGCAGTGTGAACATGCGCTTTCGTTCCCCGACTAGGTCTGGTTACTGGTTATCGTCTTGGCCGGGAATTTGCCCAGCAGCGCATCGACCAGTTTTGCAAAACCGATGCCCTTCGACGATTTGATCATCACCACGTCGCCCGGCTTCAGCGCGGCGAGCAGCACCGGCTTCAACTCCTCGACGCCGGCGCGGTATTCCGTCCTGATATCGCCCGGCAGCGCTTCCGCCAGCGACCGCATTTCCGGCCCGCCGAGAAAGACTGTCCGCGTGCCCGTGCCGACGATGAGATCGGCAAGAGCGGCATGCAGCTTGGCCGAGTGGTCGCCGAGCTCCAGCATGTCGCCAAGCACGGCGATGCGCCTGCCCTCGCCCGTCACCGGCGTCGCATTGAGCAGCGCCATGGCGGCCGCCATCGAGGCCGGATTGGCGTTGTAGCTCTCGTCGATCAGCGTGATTTGGCCACCGGGCTGGTCCGAAGCCGAGCCACCGGGCTGGCCCGAAGTCGAGCCGCCGGGGTGCCGCAGCACGTGGCGCTTGCCGCGCCCGCGCTCGGCCGAGAGATCGGCCAGCGCCAATGCAACCTTGTCGAGATCGGCGCCAATCAGATGCGCGGCGCCAAGCACCGCCAGCACGTTCTGCACCATGTGCCGGCCGGGAGCTCCGATACGGGCGATCATATCGTGGCCGCTGATCCTGGCGGCGATGTCGGAATGATCGGCATGCAACTCGCACTTGACCAGCTTGAAGGTCGAGCGAGCATTCTCGCCGAAGCCATAGACATGCTCGACGCCGGCAGCCTGTGCCATCTTGTCCAGCAGCTTGAAACGCGCATCGTCGCGGTTGAGCACCGCGGCACCGTCGGGCTCCAGACCCTCGAAAATCTCGGCCTTGGCCTTGGCGATCTCGTCCAGATTGCGAAAGAAGCCAAGATGCGCGGCCGCGATCATGGTGACGATGGCGACATGCGGCCGCACCATCTTCACCAGCGGCCGTATCTCGCCGGGATGGTTCATGCCGATCTCGAACACGGCATAGTCGCAGTCAGCCGGCATGCGCGCCAGGGTCAGCGGCACCCCCCAATGGTTGTTGAAGGACTGCGCCGAGGCATGCACCTTGCCAACGGCCGAAAGCACGTGGCGAAGCGCCTCCTTGGTTGTGGTCTTGCCCGCGGAGCCGGTCACCGCAATGATCCTGGCCTGCGAGCGGGCGCGCGCCGCGACACCGAGCTTTTCGAGCGCAACCAGCACGTCCTCGACGACGATGATCGGCGCCGTCAGCCGGCCAAGAGACGGCAACTTGCCTTCCGCCACCACCAGCACGCCGGCGCCGGCCTTGATGGCGGCGGTGACAAAGTCATGGCCGTCCATCGCCTCGCCCTTGATGGCGAAGAAGGCCTCGCCCGGCTGCAGGCTGCGACTGTCGATCGAAATGCCCGATATGCCTTCGGGCATGGGGCCGAGCGGCCGCCCGTCCGTGGCGGCAACGAGCGCTTCGGATGTCCACAGCAAACTCATGCGGCACGCTCCCTGAGCGCGGCGCGCACTTCCTCATGGTCGGAAAAATGCAGGGTTTCAGAGCCGATCGTCTGGCCTTCCTCATGGCCCTTGCCGGCCACGATCAGCGTGTCACCGGCATGCAGCATGCCGACAGCCTCGTGGATTGCCTTGCGCCGGTCGCCGATCTCGATGGCACCGGGCGCGGCGGCGAGAATGGCGGCGCGGATGGTCTCGGGCACTTCGGAGCGCGGATTGTCGTCGGTGACGATGACGACATCGGCGAGCCGGGTCGCGATCTCGCCCATGATCGGTCGTTTTCCCCGGTCACGATCGCCACCGCAGCCGAACACGACCATCACGCGCCCGGTGGTGAACGGACGCACCGAGGACAGAACATTCTCCAGCGCATCGGGCTTGTGGGCGTAATCGACATAGACCGGCGCGCCGCTCGCCGTGGAGCCGACCAGGTCTAGCCGGCCCGGCGCGCCTTTCAATTTCTCCAATGCCGCCAAGGCTTTGGCGACAGGTGTTCCTGTGGAAATGGCAAGCCCCGCCGAAACCAGCGCATTCGCTATCTGGAAATCGCCGGCGAGCGGCAGGTCGATCTCGTGGATCACACCGTCGGCCTCGACCTCGGCACGCTGGCGATGACGCTCATGCTCGACCCGCTTCAGCCTGAGGAAATCGCCATGGCGGCCGACCGTCAGCACGTCGAGCCCAGCGGCCCGCGCCGCCTTTATCGTCGGTTCCGACCACGGATCGTCGGCGAAGACAACGGCCGGTGCGCCCTTCGGCAGCAGCGTGTCGAACAGGCGCAATTTGGCGCGATGATAATCCTCGATCGTCGGGTGGTAATCCATGTGGTCGCGGCCGAGATTGGTGAAGCCGCCAGCCGAGAGCTTCACCCCATCGAGGCGCCGCTGGTCGAGCCCATGGCTGGAGGCCTCCATCGAGGCGTGGGTAACGCCGGCATCGGCCAATTCCCTCAACAACTGGTGCAGGGCGATCGGATCGGGTGTCGTCAGCGAACCATATTCGTTGCGGCTGGGCGCAACCACGCCGGTGGTGCCGATCGAGGCGGCTGCGTATCCCGCCTGCTCCCATATCTGCCTGGTGAAGGCGGCGACCGACGTCTTGCCGCTGGTACCGGTCACGGCGACCATGGTTTGCGGCTGTCTGCGGAAGTAGCGGGCGGCACTCAACGCCAGTGCCAGGCGCGGATCATCGACCGCCAGCACCGGAACCGGCAAATCGGCAAGGGCGCTGCCCGCGACGATCGCGGCAGCGCCACGCCGGGCCGCGTCGGCGGCGTAGCTGGCGCCATCGGCCCTGGTGCCGGCAAGCGCGAAAAAGAGGACGCCCGGTTTTACCTGGCGGGAATCCGACGAGATGCCGGAAACCTCCAGATCGGCGGAAGCTGTTCCTTCGACTGGCAGGATACCGGCTAGATCTTTGAGCTTCATCGAGTCCCGTTCACCGCAACAAAATAGCGCGCAGTTGCCGGCGCGCCCCAAGAATCACTGATAGGAAACCAGCGTTGCACCATTTTCATGGCTGAAATCTGGCTTCACGCCAAGCATGGCGGCTGCACGCCTGATGATATTGCCTGCCATTACCCCTGCATTGTTGGCCGCAACGTCGGTCATCCCGGGCTTTTCCGGATGCGGGGCGTCGGCGATCGTGAACACCAGATATTGCGGATCGTCCATAGGGAAGGCGGCGACAAAGGTGTTGAAATTCAACTCCTTCGAGTAACGGCCATTGATGACCTTCTCGGCCGTTCCGGTCTTGCCGCCGACGCGGTAGCCGGGAACCCGGGCGTTTCTGGCCGAACCCTTCTCGGCGTTGAGCGAATAGAGGTAGCGCATGCCCTCGACAGTTTTTTCGGCAACCACTTTCTTGGCCGCCGCCATCGCATCCTCTTGGCTGCGGACCAGGAATGTCGGCTGCATCAGGAATCCGCCATTGACCAGCGCCGCGCAGCCGACAGCCGCTTGCAGCGGCGTCGTCGACACGCCATGGCCGAAGGCAATGGTGAACGAATTGACCTGCTTCCAGACCTTCGGCTCGGTCGGGCGGGCAACTTCGGGCAGTTCGGTCTGCATCTTCTCCAGAATGCCGAGGCGATGCAGGAATTCGCGATGCGCCTCGATGCCGACCAGCTCGGCCTCCCTGGCCGACCCGATATTGGAGGAATAGAGGAACACCTCCGGCAACGACAGCACGCGGTTCTTGCCGTGGAAATCGTGAATGGCCTGGTGGCCGACCCGGATTGGATGCGAAGCGTCGAAGCGGCTCGACATCGTCGCCTTGCCGGAATCGAGCGCCATGGCCGAGGTGAAGCTCTTGAACGTCGAGCCCATCTCATAGAGTCCCGCCGACATCCGGTTGAGCCGGTCCTTGTCTTGCGCATTGTATGGATTGTTCGGATCGAAATCCGGCACCGACGCCATGGCGACCACTTCGCCGGTCTTGACGTTGAGCACGACGGCGCCAGCCCCCATGGCGCGATAGCGTTCCAGGCCGGCGGCGATCTCGTCGCGCACCACATGCTGGACGCGCAGATCGATCGAAAGCTTGACCGGTCTGAGATCCTTCGCCACCGCCAGGCCCGACGCCTGCAGGTCGCTCAGGCCCTGCTCATCGATATATTTCTCCATGCCGGAGATGCCCTGGTTGTCGATGTTGGTCAGGCCGACAATGTAGGATGAGGTTTCGCCGCTCGGATAAAAACGCCGCTTTTCGGTGCGGAAGCCAAAACCGGGAATGCCGAGCTGCATAATGTCGGCCTGCTGCTTGGGCGTCAGCTGCCGCTGCAGCCAGACGAAGCCGGCGCCGCTCTTCAGCTTGTGATAGGTCTGCTCATAGTCGATCTCGGGCAGCACCGTCGACAGCTTCTCGATCGCCTCGTCGGCATCGACGATGCGGCGCGGCTCGGCGAACAGCGACGCTGTCTTGATGTCGGTGGCCAGCACTTCGCCGTTGCGATCGACAATGTCGGGACGTGACGCGGTCACCCGGCTTTGCGGACCGCCCGACAGGTCGGGTGTCTGGAAACCGAGATAGACCAGCCGTCCGGATATAGTCGAGAAAATGCCGAAGAATACCGCCATCGTCATCACGATGCGCGCCTTGCCCTTGCCGCCGGTCGCCTTGCGGGCGCCTTCGACCACGATCGACCCGTCCTCGCCCGTCCTGGCGCGGCCTACCGTGGCGAAGCGTTTCAGCAGTTTGCCGATCATTGGGCGATGTCTCCGGTCACGACGGGATCCTTGTCGCCCAAGGGCGCCTTGTCGGAATTGTCGGCCATGGCGCCCTGGCGCCCGTTCAGGATGTCCTGGATGTCGAGGGCCTTGGCCGGCAGGTCGCCCAGGCCCACGATCTGCCGGGCACTGACCGGCTCCAACGCGAGCTGCGATTTGTAGAGCTCGGCGAGCTTCTGCAGCCGCGACGGCTGGGTGAGCAGGCTCCAGTCGGCCTTGAGAAGGTCGATCGTGTCCTCCTCGTAACGTATCTCGGCATGGATCTTCTGCACGGCCGCCAACTGGTCCTCGGCCTCGCGCTTGGCCTTGTAGGTCAGGGCGGCGGCCGAAACCATGACGGCGATCAGGACAATATCGCTGGTACGAAACACGTGCTTACCTCTCCCCCGGCCGGTCGATGCCAGGAAGTTTTGGAAGACCGAAGATCGAGAAATCGCCGCTGCGCGCCGGAGCCTCGGTGCGGATCGCCGCACGCAGTCTGGCCGAGCGGGCGCGCGGGTTGGCCGCAACCTCGGCGTCGCCTGCCGTCACGCCGCCACCAGCCTTGCGGAAAGTCGCGGTGCGCGCCTGCGCCTCCGGCATGTGGCGCGAGCCGGTCATGGCGTCGGCGCGGTCGGCGATGAAACGCTTGACGATGCGGTCTTCCAGCGAATGGAACGTCACCACGACAAGGCGGCCGCCGGGCTTCAGCGCGCGTTCGGCCGCGAACAGTGCCCTGGCCAATTCACCAAGCTCGTCATTGACGAAGATGCGCAGCGCCTGGAAGACGCGCGTCGCCGGATGAATCTTGTCCTTCGGCGCGCGGCCGATATGCGTCTCGATCGCGTCGGCGAGTTCCAGCGTTCGCTCGAACGGGCGTTTTTCCCGGCGCGCCTCGATCATGCGGGCGATACGGCCGGCGTGACGCTCCTCGCCGAGGAAGCCGAAGATGCGGGCAAGGTCGCCCGGCTTGAAACTGTTGACGACATCGGCGGCGCTCAGTCCCGCCTGCGCCATGCGCATGTCGAGCGGTCCGTCGTTGCGGAAGGAAAAGCCGCGCTCGGCCTGGTCGAGCTGCATCGAGGAGACGCCGATGTCGAGCACGACGCCGTCGGCGCTTTCGACGTGTTCGTCGAGCGTCGAGAACGGCGCCTGCACGAGCCGCAGCCGGCCCCCGGACCGCGCCTCGAGGTCGCGGCCGGCCGCGATGGCATCCGGATCGCGGTCGATGGCAACGGCGGACGCGCCGGCCGCCAGGATGGCCTTGGTGTAGCCGCCGGCGCCGAACGTACCGTCGATGATGATGTCGCCCTCTGCCGGCGCCAGCGCTTCCAGCACTTCGCCAAGGAGGACCGGAATGTGGCGGACCGATCCGCCAACGGCGTTGATATCATCGCCGTGGCCCACCGTCATTCCGGTCGCTCCCCAGCCTTGGCCTCGTGAGCCTTCGTCCCCTGCCGAAGCTGCAAAAGCCTGGCCCGCGCCTGCGCTCCATAGGTCGCAAGCCGTCCCGGCTCCCAGATTTGAAAGAAATTGCCGCGCCCGACAAAGGCCACCTCCGCCGAGATGCCGGCATGCTCGCGAATGAAATCGGTCATGGTGATGCGGCCGTCCTGGTCGAGTTTCAGGAATGCGCCGTCGCCATGGCAGAAGAACGACATGTCGTCCGCAGTCTGCAGGAACGGGTCTTCCCGCGCGATGCGCTGCTCGTAGCGGTCGAGCAGATCGAGCCCGCCGACATCCATCGCCGGCAGGTCCAGGCAGCGCAGCGCGTAGAGCTCCGAATAGCCGCGCTTCTGCACCACGGCACGAAAATGCGCGGGAACGGACACCCGCCCCTTCGCATCGATCCTGCTCACCGTGTTCGACAGAAACCGGTCCATCACACGTTGCGGCCGCTTGCGCCGCCGCACCCCTCTTCATCGTGTCGCACGCGCCACCGCCGCGCATTGCCTGCCCCGCACCCACCTCGTCCACACGGGCGAAAACCGGCAAACGCGCAGCCGCCGCGGCTGCCCGATTGGCGTGCGCTCTACCCTGACGCGGAACGAAGGCTTTGATGTCTGGATGGGATATCATGGGGCACTATGGGCGTCAACGGGAATAGGCTTCTCAAACACGCGCATCATGCCGACGAAAAAGGCTTAGACAGCACGTCTCGTCTTTATGGTCTATTAAGCCTAACGAACCGTTTAGAGCCTGCCTGGCCCAACTTGAGGCGGCTTGCCGCGAGCCGCGGCCGGGCATAGCGTCTCGCCCTTCTCACCGAACACCAAGGGATTTGAAATCGATGTCTGAAACTGCGAAGTCGCGCGCTGCAGCCCTTCCCCATTTGCGTCGCGGCGGGTTTGCCATGGGCGATTCCATTCCCCTGCCCCTGACCATGGCCGCCATTTTCCATGCTCCGGGCGATGCCACCGGCTTCAACCAGTACGGCCGCTTCAGCAACCCGACCTGGGATGCCGTCGAACACATGTTGTCTCATTTGGAAGACGCGCCTTGCGTCGGTTTTCCCTCGGGGATGGCGGCGATCTCGGCGGCATTCTTTGCCGTGCTCAAGGCCGGCGACCATATCCTGCTGCCTTCGGACGGCTATCATACCACCAGGGCGCTGGCCGATCGTTTCCTGAAGCCGCTCGGCGTCACCTACGATGTCAGACCGACATCGACTTTCCTCGACGGCGGCTTCGATGGCTACCGCCTGGCCTTCGTCGAAACGCCAGCCAATCCGGGGCTGGACATCTGCGATATCGCAGCTGTCGCCGAAGCCGTTCACAAGGCCGGCGCGCTGCTGGTGGTCGACAACACGACGATGACGCCCTTCGGCCAGCGCCCTCTCGATCACGGCGCCGATATCCTTGTCGCCGCCGACACCAAGGCGCCCAATGGCCATTCCGACGTGCTGTTCGGCCATGTCGCCAGCCGCAATGCGGATATCATCGCCGCCGTGACCGGCTGGCGCGAGGTCTCGGGCAGCATCCCCGGGCCATTCGAAGCCTGGCTGGTGCATCGCGGCCTGGAAACACTCGATGTGCGCTTCGACCGTATGTGCTCATCGGCGGAAGTGATCGCGCGGCGCCTGCAGGGGCATCGGGCGATCACCGGCCTGCGCTATCCCGGACTGGACGGCGATCCCTCGCACAATCTTGCCCGCGCCCAGATGGAGCGCTTCGGCTTCCTCATCTCCTTCGAACTCGCTTCCGAGCAGAAAGCCGAGGATTTCATCAACAATTGCAGCCTGATGCAGGCCGCGACCTCCTTCGGTGGCGTCCACACTTCGGCTGAGCGGCGGCTTAAGCGAGGCGATGCGGTTCCGGCCGGCTTCGTTCGCTTGTCGGTAGGCTGTGAGCCCGTGGAAGAACTCTGGAAGGCGATCGAGGCCTCGCTGGGCAGGATCAGCGGCTGACAAATCGACAAGCGGTTCAGTGTTTGATAGACTCACTGAACCGCTCTAACTCTTTGTCTCTACGCAATTCCGCAAGGGAAAGCGCTACGCGCTTTTCCCGGGAAAGGCGCTACGCGCTTTCCTGGAATCGCTCTACGAGCCGAGGTCATCGGCTTCGATGTTGCGACGACCATGCAGCACGCGAAGAATTTCGATCGCATCACCGCCGACCGGTACAAGGTGAGATATTCGCCGACAATCAGATGGCGGATACCCGGCGCTATGTCGTCGCGCGGCGCACCTGAGAAGGGATGCAAGGTCAGCAAATCCCAACGTCTTTCCAGCGCATCCACGAGGCGAACAGCAGCGCCGCGCCGTTGGATCAGAAGCTGCACCCATGGGTGCAACCTTCCTAGATGTAGCGGAGAGAAACTGCCAGCTGGCCTGTAAGCCGGGTTTTGTATGGCCCTCGCCCCTTGCGAGACGAGAACGTGGCGGCCATTCATCTTGGGCGCATGTTGCCATGCGCCTCACGCAACCTACCCGGACGGTGAGCTGGAAACAGCCCTCGAGAGTTTCCCCTCGCACCGCCCCTATTCGGTCTTGCTCCCGGTGGGGTTTACCGTGCCGCTCCTGTTGCCAGTCGCGCGGTGGGCTCTTACCCCACCCTTTCACCCTTACCCCGACAAAGTCGTGGCGGTTTGCTTTCTGTGGCACTTTCCCTGGGGTCGCCCCCGCCGGCCATTAACCGGCACCGTGTCTCCATGGAGCCCGGACTTTCCTCACCCGCGGCCTTTCGGCGTTTGCGGGTGCGGCCGCCCGGCCAGCTGGCAGGGCGTATAAAGGGGTTCACACCACAAAACGCAACCGAAAAAGCCGGTCGTGACCGGTTCTTGTCAAGCCGGCGCGCCGACGGCCGCCAACTGAACCTTGACCTTGCTGCAGTAAGCCGCCGAAACCGGGTTCATCCGGGTGGCGCCATGGCCGGCATTGTATTTCAGGATCGTGCCGCAGGTCGTGCCACCGCCGAGGTCGCGCGCCATGGCGAGGTACTTCATGCCGTATTTGATGTTGGTGTCGGGATCGAACAGGCCTTTGGCCGACCCGCTGTAACCCATCATGCGCGCGGTTGCCGGCTTGATCTGCATCAGGCCGATCTCGCCGGCGCCGCCGACCATGTTCGGCCGGTAGTTGCTTTCGATCTGGATCACGGCGTTGGCCAGCGACACCGGAACGCCGTAGCTCGCCGCATAGCGGGCGACAATCGCGGAATACTGGCCGCCGCTCGTCACTGCCGCGGTCGCCGCAGCGACGTTGCTGAGACCGATCGATGCCGTCGTCGTCATGTCCACGGTTTTGCGACCGCGCTTTGTCTGCCTCTTGGCAGAGGATTTCCTTGCCTTGGTCCAGCTTGCCTTTTCCACTTTCGCGGAAGCGTGCTTCGTCGTCGCCTTAGCACTCTTGCTGCTTTTGGCCGAAATGGCCTTGCCTTTGGCGGGTGCCGCGACGAAGCCCTGGTCGGCCCGCGGGCTGAACGGCGCGGCGTCGGCCGCACCGAAGGCAAAACTCATTACGCCGGCAGCAAGAGCTGCCGTTAAAACCGTCAATTTCTGCATGTGATCCTGTTCTGTTGGGACCGCGCGAAGATCTTCGCGTGGCATCGCTTGATCAATATCGGAACACCCGAGGGGCTGGACGTCCGACAAACTGTACGAAAGGCCCTTTGAAGCCCGATTTGGCGCCAATAAAGGCGGGGCAAGTCACTTTAAGTGACAGTTTGTAACTTTAGGGCCAGGGAAGATTACTTCAATCAGGAATTGACCCAGGGTCAACTCCTGACGGAAGCAAGCAGCTTCTGCAGTGTGCGCATCGTCGAGCCGTCGGCAACTCCGTCGATCCGGCGCGGCCGGAAATGCCGTTGGAAGGCCTCGACCACGACCCGTGTCCGATCGTCAAAAACGCCCGATATCTCGACACCATAGCCATAGAGCGACAGCATCGACTGCAGTGTCTCGACATCGGCACCGCGGTCGCCGGGCTTCAGCGCGGCTCCGCGCCTGACGGGAGAGGCTGGCACGAGATGGCCGACCCCTGCCTTGAACAGCGCGGCCCATGGAAACTTCTCGCCGGGATCAATCTTGCGGCCCGGCGCCACATCGGAGTGCGCCAGCACCCGCTCGGCGCCGATCGCATGCCGCGCGGCAATCCCCTTGCACAGCTCGATGACCGCCGTGATCTGACGTTTCGGAAAGCCGGGATAGCCCAGTGAATGGCCCGGATTGACGATTTCGATGCCGACCGAGCAGGAATTGATGTCGGTGCGTCCGAACCAGGAACTCTGGCCGGCATGCCAGGCGCGGTCGCTTTCCCGGACCATCTGCACGATATGGCCATTCTCATGGACAAGATAATGCGACGAGACTTCACTCGCCGGGTCGCACAGCCAGGCTTCGGCCCCGGTACCACTCGCCATACCGGTATAGTGCAGCACGATCATGTCGGGCTTCTGCGCGTCGCGCCTTGGCCCGAAATTCGGCGATACCCTGACCTCGGCGCTCGGCTCGTCGGGCAGGAAGCCGGTCATGCGTGCCGCAGGCCCCGCTCGATCATCTCATAAGCGGCGTTGATCGCCGCGACCCTGGTCGTCGCGATCTTGATGAATTCCTGCGGCAACCCGCGCGCGATCAACCGATCCGGATGGTTGTCCGACACCAGCTTGCGATAGCGTTTTCTAACCTCCTCGAACGGCTTGCCGCGCTCGATGCCGAGCACGACATAGGGGTCGCCTGCGCCAAGATTGACGTGCCGCGCCAAGATCGATTCGTAATGCGTCTCATCGATGCGGAAGATCTCGGCGATACGATGCAGGAAGATGCCTTCGCGCTCATGCACCAGCCCATCGGCCTTGGCGATGTGGAACAGGCCGTCGAGTATGTCTTCCAGCATCACGCAATTGGAGTGCCCGGAGCCGCAGAGCTGCGCCATGCGCTCGGCATAGGTTTCGAAACCGGCCACGTCCCGCTGGGCGAGATCGAACAGCCGCGCAACGTTGCGCGTCTCTTTCGGCGGCACTTCGAAGATTTCCTGAAAGGCGCGTACCTCATCCTGGGTGACGATGCCGTCGGCCTTGGCCATCTTGGCCGAAAGCGCGATCATCGCCACCGAGAAGGCGACGCGGCGGCGCAAGTCGGCGTCGCCGGAAAAAACCGTGCGCACAGCCTCGACCACATCGGCGACACCAGAGGTGGTTGAAGACGAAACCCGCGTGATGAAGTCGCCGAGGCGGTCCCAAATCGACATGGCCCGCTTCATAGAGCCAACCGATCCCCGCTATCAAGTCAATAACAGCCATCTGTCGGGTCTGTGAACGAGAGGCGCATTGCCGGTGCCTATGCGAGAAAGGCCGGCGTAGAGCCGGCCTCTCTCCCAAGGCACTTACTGCTTACAAACTACTGCGCGGGCGCAGGAGCAGGCGTTGCCGGAGCCGGCTCGGCAGGCTTGGTCGAATTGTCAGCCGGAGCCGCGGGCTTCATCGGCTGCTCGGCAGGCGGCGGATTGGTGCTCTGCGTTGTGGTGTTGTCGGTGCCTGTGCCGCTGTCGCTGCAGGCCGCGACGCCCAGCAGGGCAAGGGCGGACAGGGAAGCAAGAACGAGCTTTTTCATTACATCTCTCCTTCGACACACGTTCACGTTGCGGTGAACGGTCGAGACACAAATGCCCGAGATTGCCATGGGTTTCGTAACGTTGCATTTCCACCCGTAACATCAATGGCATGCAAGCGTTATTGCTGCCGGCGCTTCGGCGCTTTAACAACGACACCGGAAATGGAATACCGGAGACAGCCGCATGACCGCGAAATGGGATTTCTGGATCGATCGCGGCGGCACCTTCACCGATATTATCGGCCGTGACCCGCAAGGTGGGCTGCATCCGCGCAAGCTGCTGTCTGAGAATCCCGAAGCCTATGCCGACGCCGCCATTCAAGGCATTCGCGACCTGCTCGGCCTTGACACGGTCGCCGCGATCCCGTCCGGCCTGATCGGCGACATCAAGATGGGAACCACGGTGGCCACCAACGCCCTTCTGGAACGCAAGGGCGACCGCGTCTTGTTGCTCATTACCAGGGGGTTTCGCGATGCGCTCAGGATAGCCTACCAGGCACGACCCGACATTTTCGCCAAGGAGATCATCCTCCCCGAGCAACTCTACGAGCGCGTCATCGAGATCGACGAGCGTGTGCTCGCCGACGGCTGCGTCGAACGGTTGCTCGACATATCAGCTTGCCGGCCGGCCATAGAACAAGCGAAAGCCGATGGCATCGATGCCGTTGCGATCGCCTTCATGCATGCCTGGAAATATCCTGATCACGAGAAGGCGGTGGCCAAGGTCTGCCGCAAGCTTGGTTTCGGCCAGGTCTCGGTCAGCCACGAGGTCTCGCCGCTGATCAAACTGGTCGGCCGCGGCGACACCGCGGTGGTGGATGCTTATCTGTCACCCATCCTCTCACGCTACGTACAACGGGTGGCGGGAGAACTGGGTGCGGCGGGAGAAAACGACGAATCCCCTCGCCTCATGTTCATGATGTCTTCTGGCGGCCTCACCGCCGCCGACATGTTCCAGGGCAAGGACGCGCTGTTGTCGGGCCCGGCCGGCGGCGTGGTCGGCATGGTCGAGACGGCGAAGCTCGCCGGTTTCGACAAGGTCATCGGCTTCGACATGGGCGGCACGTCCACGGACGTCGCCCACTATGACGGCGAGTATGAGCGTGCCTTCGACACCGAGGTCGCCGGCGTGCGTGTCCGCGCGCCGATGATGCGCATCCACACCGTCGCCGCCGGCGGCGGCTCGATCCTGCATTACGAGGCCGGCCGCTTCCGCGTCGGACCGGACTCCGCTGGTGCCAATCCCGGCCCCGCCGCCTACCGGCGCGGCGGCCCGCTGGCCGTCACCGATGCTAACGTCATGCTGGGCAAGCTGCGGCCCGATTTCTTCCCGTCGATCTTCGGCCCCGGCCAGGACGCGCCGCTCGACGCGGAAACCGTGCGCGCGAAATTCACGGCTCTTGCCGCCGGGATCGGTGACGGCCGCTCGGCGGAAGCGGTCGCCGAAGGCTTCGTCACCATCGCGGTCGAGAACATGGCCAATGCGATCAAGAAGATTTCCGTGCAGCGCGGCTACGACGTCACCGAATATCTCCTGAACTGTTTCGGCGGCGCCGGCGGACAGCACGCCTGCCTGGTCGCCGACGCGCTCGGCATGGAGGCGGTGCTGATCCATCCCTTCTCCGGCTTGCTGTCGGCCTATGGGATCGGCCTGGCCTCGATCTTTGCCTCGCGCCAGCAGGCGCTGCTGAAGCCTCTCGCCGAAGAATCCAGAACAGAAATCGGCGGCCTCATCGCCACCTTGAAAAAGGCGGTGATCGCGGAGTTGGCGGCGCAAGGCATCGCCGAGGGCTCGGTTTCCACCAGGCCCGTACTGCACATTCGCTATGACGGCACTGACACGGCACTGCCGGTGAATTTCGAGGCAGACTCGATCTTCCAGGCCAGGCGCGATTTCGAAATCGCCCACAAGGCACAATTCGGCTTCGTCTATGACGACAAGCCAATGATCGTCGAGACCGTCGGCGTCGAAGGCACCGAAACCGGCCAGACCAGCGCCGGGGCCTTTGCGCCTGCCGGACCTGCAAGGGTCAAGTCAGCCACTTCCGAGACCCGGCGCATCTACACGGAAGGCCGGTGGCGTGAAGCTGGCGTCTACCGTCGCGAGACCCTCGGACCGTCCAATCTGGTCGCCGGGCCCGCCATGATCATCGAGCCGAACCAGACCATCGTCGTCGAGCCGGGCTGGCAAGCCGAAATCACCAACCTCAATCACGTTGTCATACGCCGTACGGAAAAGAAAGCGCGCGCCGCTGCCCTTGGCACCGAGGCCGATCCGGTGATGCTCGAAGTCTTCAACAATCTCTTCATGTCCATCGCGGAGCAAATGGGCGTGACGCTGCAGAACACCGCCTACTCCGTCAACATCAAGGAAAGGCTCGATTTTTCCTGCGCCGTCTTCGACCACACCGGGGCGCTGGTCGCCAATGCGCCGCACATGCCGGTGCATCTCGGCTCCATGGACCGTTCAGTCGAAACCATCATCCGGCTGAACTCCGGCGACATTCATCCCGGCGACGTCTTTGCCTTGAACGCCCCCTATAATGGCGGCACGCATCTGCCCGACATCACCGTGGTGACGCCGGTCTTCGACGATGCCCGGAAAAGCATTCTCTTCTGGGCGGCCTCGCGCGGGCATCATGCCGACATTGGCGGCACCGCGCCGGGCTCGATGACGCCGCTCGCCACCACGGTCGACGAGGAAGGCGTGCTGTTCGACAATTTCCGCATCGTCGACCGCGGAAAATTCCGCGAAAAGGAGCTGCACACGCTACTCACGGACCACCGCTACCCAGCCCGCAACCCGCACCAGAACATCGCCGATCTGAAGGCACAGATCGCCGCCAACGAGAAAGGCGTGGCGGAACTTCGCAAGATGGTGGGGCATTTCGGCCTCGACGTCGTCGAAGCCTATATGGGCCATGTGCAGGACAACGCGGCCGAGAGCGTGCGCCGCGTGCTGGAGCGGCTGCCGGACACGTCGGAATATGAATATCCGACCGACACCGGCCAGGTCATCAAGGTGAAGATCACCGTCGACCGGCAAAAACGCGAGGCGACCGTCGACTTCACCGGCACGTCGCCTGTCATGAAGAACAACTTCAATGCGCCCGAGCCGGTCGCCCGTGCCGCCGTGCTCTACGCCTTCCGCGTCATGGTCGAGGACATGATCCCGATGAATGCGGGATGCCTCAGGCCGATCAATATCGTCATTCCCGACGGCTGCATGCTCAAGCCCACCTACCCTGCCGCCGTCGTCGCCGGCAATGTCGAGACCTCGCAGCACGTCACCAACGCCCTGTTCGGCGCCATGGGCGCGATGGCCAACGCGCAGGGCACGATGAACAACCTGACCTTCGGCAACAAGCAGTATCAGTATTACGAGACGATCTGCTCCGGCTCGCCGGCCGGCCATATGAACTCCGGCCGCGGCTTTGCCGGTACCTCCGGCGTCCACACCCACATGACCAATTCGCGCCTCACCGACCCGGAGGTGCTGGAACTGCGCTTCCCCGTGGTGCTGGAGGATTTTCACATCCGCCAGGGATCCGGCGGTAAGGGCAAATGGAACGCCGGCGACGGCACCAAACGCACCATTCGCTTCCTCGAGAAGATGGAATGCGCGATCCTGTCCTCGCACCGCAACCGCCCGCCGCAAGGGTTAGACGGCGGCGGCGACGGCGAGGTCGGCTCGACCAAGGTGCGCCGCAACGACGGCACGGTCGACGTGCTGAAGGCTTGCGATCAGACCGTGCTCGACGCCGGTGAGGCCGTCATCGTGACCACGCCGACGCCGGGCGGGTTCGGTACGCTGTAAAGAAGGCGTCAACAGGCTGTCACCGGCCTGTCATGACCCTGCGTTACCCGCTTGCGCCAAAGCAAATGGGGAATCACTTTGCCATGACGGACGTCTCCGCAGATCTGGTTTTTCGCCGCGGCAAGGAAGTTGGAAAAGCCGTTTACCAGAACCGCCCGCTTTCGAAAGCCGGCATCTCCGAGCGGCTGTTCGCCTTCCTGTTTTCCGGCCTCGTCTATCCGCAGATCTGGGAAGACCCTGACGTCGACATGGACGCGATGCAGCTTGGCCAGGGCCACCGCGTCGTCACCATCGCCTCGGGCGGCTGCAACATCCTCGCCTACCTTACCCGCTCGCCGGCACAGATCGACGCCGTCGATCTCAACGCGGCCCACATCGCGCTGAACCGCATGAAGCTGGAGGCGGTTCGCCATCTGCCTTCGCAAGGTGACCTGTTCCGTTTCTTCGGTGCGGCGGACATGAGCCACAATTCCGAAGCCTACGATCGCTTCATCGCCCCGCACCTCGATCCGGTCAGCCGTCATTACTGGGAGCGCCGCAACTGGCGTGGCAACAGGCGCATTGGCGTTTTCGACCGCAATTTCTACCAGACCGGTCTGCTCGGCCTGTTCATCGCCATGGGCCACCGCACGGCGAAATTCTTCGGCGTCAACCCGGCCCGCATGATGGAAGCCAGGAACATCGGCGAACAGCGCCGCTTCTTCAACGAGGAGCTGGCGCCGGTCTTCGACAAGAAGCTTCTGAAATGGGCGACGTCGCGAAAAGCCTCGCTGTTCGGCCTCGGCATCCCTCCGGCGCAGTATGACTCGCTGATCACCTCCGGCGACGGCACCATGGCCAGCGTGCTGAAGGCCCGGCTGGAAAAGCTCGCCTGCGATTTCCCTTTGGAAAATAACTACTTCGCTTGGCAGGCTTTCGCCCGCCGCTATCCCGAGCCCGGCGAGGCCGCCTTGCCCGCCTATCTGGAAAAGCGCAACTACGAGACCATCCGCGGCAATATCGACCGCGTCGCCATCCACCATGCCAACCTGATCGAATTCCTCGCCGGCAAGGATGCCGGCGCCGTCGACCGCTTCATCCTGCTCGACGCACAGGACTGGATGACCGACGACCAGCTCAACGCGCTGTGGTTGGAGATCACCCGCACCGCCTCCGCCGGGGCCCGCGTCATCTTCCGCACCGCCGCCGAGCCGAGTCTGCTGCCGGGGCGCGTCTCGACATCGCTGCTCGATCAGTGGGACTATCAGAACCAAGCATCGCGCGAATTCTCGGCCCGCGACCGCTCCGCCATCTATGGCGGCTTCCACCTCTATGTGAAGCGCGCGGCATGAGCACGACGGAGCTGCCGGCCAGCCATGCCGAACTGATGGACGGCGTCTACCGCTGGCAGCGCCATATCTACGACCTGACCCGCAAATACTACCTGCTCGGCCGCGACCGGATGATCGCGGGGCTGGACGTGCCGCAAGGCGGCACCGTTCTGGAGCTCGGCTGCGGCACCGGCCGCAACATCATCCTCGCCGCCCGCGCCTATCCCGACACCCGTTTCTTCGGCCTCGATATTTCGGCCGAAATGCTGGAAACGGCCGGCAAGGCAATCGACCGCGAAGGCCTCTCGGATCGCGTCACGCTGGCAAGGGGCGACGCCACCGATTTCGATTCAGAGGCGCTTTATGGCGGCGAACGGTTCGACCGCATCTTCGTATCCTATTCGCTATCGATGATCCCGGGCTGGGAGAAGACGGTCTCGGCAGCACTTGCCGCGCTGGCCCCGACGGGCTCGCTGCACATAGTCGATTTCGGCCAGCAGGAAGGTTTGCCGGGCTGGTTCCGCACCTTGCTGCGCGGCTGGCTGAAAAAATTCCACGTCACGCCGCGCGAATCCCTGTGCGACGTTCTGGAATCGGAAGCCGAGCGAACCGGCGCAACCTTCCGTTTTCGCACGCTTTATCGTGGCTATGCCTGGCTGGCCGTGATCGGGCCACGGAGCTAGTTAAATGCAGCGCCTTCACCAGCGCCCCCACCAACGCCTGCGGCCGATAATTGAGCTTGGCCGGCGTTAGCCCGAGCCGCACCACCACCAATTGCTCGGATGGAATGATGGCGACGGTCTGCCCGTCATGCCCTTCCATCCAGTAAGTGTCCTTCGGCAGACCGGCGGCGACGCCGGCACCGGGGTTTTCCTCGTCGCCCGGTGCTTCGATCCACAACTGGCCCTTGCCGTAGACTTTCGAGGCGGATGCCGGCTCACGCATCCAATCGACGAAGCCGGCCGGCAGGACCTGATTGCCATTCCATACCCCGCCCTGCAGCAGGAACTGGCCGAACCGGGCCCAGTCATGCGCCGTGGCGTAGAGATAGGACGAACCGACGAAAGTGCCCTGCTCGTCGGTTTCGAGCACCGCGCTGTGCATGCCGAGCGGCTCGAACAGCGCCATGCGCGGCCACGTCAATGCCTTGGCCCTGTCGCCGATCGCGTCCTGCCAGAGGCGCGACAGCATCACCGCCGTGCCGCTGGAATAGGAAAACACCTTGCCGACCTCGCCGGTGAGGGGTTTGGAGCCGGCAAAACCCGCCATGTCGGGTTCGAGGTAGAGCATGCGCGTCACATCGGCGACGTCGCCATAGTCTTCGTTGAACTCCAGGCCGCTCGACATCGCCATCATGTCGGCAAGGCTGATCGCGGCGCGGCCATCCACCTTCCAGGGCGTGAACAGGCCCTTGTTGTCGACCGCCAGCTTGCCGTCCCTGATCAGTGTGCCGACGATGGCGGCGTTCACCGTCTTGGTCATCGACCAGCCGAGCAATGGCGTCTTGACCGAAAAGCCGTCGCCATAGCGTTCCGCGACGACCCGCCCGTTCTTGACCACGACGATCGCGCGCATGCCGGTGCCGGCCATCGCATTGTCCGCGACGATCTTCAAGATTTCAGGGTTCTGCGAGGCATCGACCCGTTCGCCCTCGGGCCACAGCGCATCCTGGCTTGTTGCCGCGGGTTCGGCATAGACCGCGGTGCGCCGCGCCTTGCCGACATCGCCGTCGGGAACCGAGGCGCAGCCCAGCCCGTCGCGGGCAACCGCCTCGCTCTTGCCGAGGAAACCAAGCAGGCCGGCCGACACCGTCCCCCGGTTCTTGTCGACGGAAACCCGCATCAAGCGCAGTAGCGGATGGCCGGGCGCCTGCACATCGACGGCCAGCACCTCGTTGGGGTCGCGCCCGGCGATGAAGACGTTGGAGCAGACGATCTTGGCCGAATAGCCCGAGCCGACGCGGATGAGTTCCGGCGGCGCGAAATAGAGCCAGGCAACCAGCGCGGCGATAGCCAGCACGATCAGGCCAAGCAGCCATTTGACGATCTTGACGATGATCCGCATCCATTGCCTCCCAGACACTCGCCTGACGTTTATGTCATCGAATTGCCGCCATTGCTTCCGCAAAATCGGGCTTCTTGTCGAGCGCCATAAACCAGATATCAACCATGATCGGCGATCACAGGGATGCATGTCGCCCAAAGTGCGCAGCGGTTTTGCGACGACGACATGCACGAAAAACGAATAGGCTGGGCGATGCGTGGGGCGATCGCCTGGAGGGGCCAGACCAACTTCGGCCATCAAGTGCACAGACCCATCAGCGACCGGCTGATTCCGGCTTGGAAGTTGCGATGCGCCGTCTTGCGGTCCTTTTCATGCTGACGCTGCTCGGCGCTTGCTCGACCGTGGACGATCTCTCGCCGCTGTCGCCGTCCGCGTCGAGCAGTCCGACGGTGGCCGTGCGCGCGCCGCGCTTTGCCGATTCCAAGCCGCATGAGTGGGACAGCGGCGCGCCGTGGAACTATGCCGTCCATGGCACCGACGTCTCCAAATACCAGACATCGATCGACTGGCCGACCGCCAAGGCCAGCGGTATCTCCTTCGCCTTCATCAAGGCAACCGAAGGCGGCGACCGATTCGATGAATATTTCAGCGAGCACTGGGCGCGCACGAAAGCCAACGGAATTCCACGCGCGGCCTATCATTTCTTCTATTTCTGCACGCCCGCCGCCGTGCAGGCGCGCTGGTTCATCCAGAATGTCCCCGTCGACCGCTCCGCATTGCCTCCGGTTCTCGACATGGAATGGAACCCGAACTCGCCGACCTGCCACCTGCGCCCCGACCCAGCCACGGTGCGCGCTGAGATGACCACCTTCCTTGAGATCGTCGAGCGGCGTTATGGCAAGAAGCCGATCATCTACACCTCGGTCGATTTCTTCGAGGACAACGAACTGTCGAGCTTCCGCGGCTATCCCTACTGGCTGCGCTCCGTCGCCGGGCACCCGCGCGAGAAATATGGCAGCCACCCCTTCACTTTCTGGCAGTACACCGGAACCGGCATCGTCCCCGGCATGACCGGCAAGTCCGACATCAACGTCTTCAACGGCTCGGAAGCCGCCTGGAATAAATGGTTGCGGCAGAACACCCGCTGACCCCGTGGCAACGGCAGCGAAGGCACTTGGAAGAAGGGGCCGCGGCAGAAGACCCGTTGACACCATGGCAACGGCAGCGAAGCCGCCTGGAAGAGGGGCCGCGGCAGAAGACCCGTTGACACCGTGGCAACGGCAGCAAGGGCGCCTCAAATAGGGCTGAAGCAGAAGACCCGTTGCCGCCGTGGCAACGGCAGCGAAGCCGCCTGGAAGAGGGGCCGCGGCAGAAGACCCGTTGACGCCGTGGCAACGGCAGCGAACCCGCCTCGAAGAGGGGCCGCGGCAGAAGACCCGTTGACACCGGGCCTGCCGCCTGCTTTTCGACACTGCCAGCGGTAAGAGTGCAACCGCAGGGCGTTGGGCTCTAGGCACGATAATGCCCTAGCACGATAATGCCCTCTTCGTTTCGAAAGGAAGCTGATGCGACTGCGTTCCCAAGCCCTCGCGGCGCTATTCTTGTGCGCCACGGCCTTGCCGGCGATGGCGCAGGAATGCGGCGGCGATTTCGAAACCTGGAAACAGGGCGTGGCGGCGGAAGCCAAGGCGGCTGGTGTCGGCGCCGTCGGTCTCGATGCGCTGGAGGACGCCAGGATCGACGAGAGGGCTCTGGCGCGCGACCGCGCGCAGGGCGTCTTCACGCAAACCTTCATCCAATTTTCCAATCGCATGATTTCTGCCTACCGGCTGAAGCAAGGTGCGGCGAACATGAAGAAATACGCCGATGTCTTCGCCCGCGCCGACCAGCAGTTCGGTGTGCAGGCGCCTGTCATCACCGCCTTCTGGGCGCTTGAAACGGATTTCGGCGCCGTGCAGGGCGACTTCCATACGCTGAGCGCACTGGTGACGCTGTCGCATGACTGCCGCCGCCCGCAGCTTTTCCGCCAGCAACTGGTGCCGCTGCTGGAACTGATCGATCGCGGCGTGCTGCCGGCCGATGTCACCGGCGCCTGGGCCGGCGAGATCGGCCAGACGCAGATCCTGCCGTCCGACTATCTTGCGCGCGGCGTCGATGGCGACGGCGACGGCGAGATCGACCTTAGAAACAGCGTGCCGGACGTGATCATGACCACGGGCAACAAGGTGCTGTCGCGCGGCTGGAAGCGCGACGAGCCCTGGATCCAGGAAGTGCGCGTGCCCGACGAGATGCCGTGGGACCAGACCGGCCGCACCAACAAATTGCCGCTGACACAGTGGGCGCAGTGGGGCGTCACCAACCCCGACGGTTCGCCGCTGATCGACAAGGGCCTGAAGGCCGGCCTGGCGCTGCCCATGGGCCGCAAGGGTCCGGCCTTCCTCACCTACGACAATTTCGACGTCTATCTCGAATGGAACCAGTCCTTCACCTACGCGCTGACCGCGGCCAACCTTGCCGCGCGGCTGGCCGGCACGCCGCCGCTCGATCCGCGCAATCCCGAGCCGGGTCTCGACAACGAGCAGATGAAGGCGTTGCAGACGAAGCTCGAGGCCAGGGGTTACGACGTCGGCACGGTCGACGGCATCCTGGGCACCAACACCCGCGAAGCCATCCGCAAGGAGCAGATGCGGCTAGGCCTGCCGGTGGATGGCTGGCCGACGCCGGAGCTGCTGGGAAAGTTGTAAGCGAAGGTCGATAGGCAAGCTACCCACCACACACTCCCTTCCTCTCCCGCACAAAATCGATGAACGCCCGCAAGGCTGGCGGCACATGCCGCACGCTCGGATGGTACAGATAGAAGCCGGGGAAGCTGGGCGACCAGGCCTCCAGAAACCGGACCAGCTGACCGTTCTCGATCCAGGGACGGACCTGATAATCAATCATGTATGCAATACCGGCACCACTCAGCACCGCGTTGAGCAGCAAGTCGGTGTCGTTGACGGTCAGCCTGCCTTCGACCGCGATTTCCAGCACCCTTTTGCCACGCGCGAACTCCCATCGGTAGATGTTGCCGCCGCCTGGCCATTGGAAGTTGATGCAGCGATGCTGGTGCAGATCGCCGGGATGACGAGGCGTGCTGCGTCCCGCGAGATAGGCGGGAGCGGCCACCGCGGCCATTTGCAGGTCCCCGCTCAGCTTCACCGCCACCATGTCTTTTTCCAGCCGCTCGCCGAGCCGAATGCCGGCATCGAAGCGTCCTTCGACAATGTCTGTCAGCATGTCGTCGACGATGACCGTCAGGCTGATATCGGGATAGACGCGCTGGAAATCGCCCAGGATCGGCGCGATGAACCGCATCGCGGCCACGCGCGGCACGTTGATGCGCAGCGAACCCGCCGGCTGATCGCGCGAGGCATGAATATCGGCGACCGCGCCTTCCAACTCCCTGAAAACGGGGCCAAGCCGCGTGAACAGCGTATCGCCGGCCGCGGTCGGCGATACGCTGCGTGTCGTGCGATTGAGCAGGCGGACACCGAGACGTGCCTCCAACTGCCGGATTGTCTGGCTGAGGGCCGGCGGCGAAATCCTGAGCCTGGCGGAAGCGCGGATGAAACTGCCCTCCTCCACGATCGTCGCGAATGCCTTGAGTTCGGAAAATTCAGACCCGCGCATTGTGTATCCCAGGCTTAACAGGCAGGTCAGATAATAGCCCATTATACGATCAATAGCTTCGGCCTATTTTCGACCGTGGAAGCCACATCGCGCGGTCACGAACGGTCGAAAGGAATTGATCATGTCTCAAACGCTTCAGGGCAAAACCGCGATCGTCACCGGCAGTTCGCGCGGCATCGGCCGCGCCATTGCCGAAGGGCTCGCCGCCAACGGTGCCAGCGTCGCCGTCAACTATGTCGACAATGCCAAGGCCGCTGACGATGTTGTGGCGGCCATCATCAGCAAGGGTGGCAAGGCAATCGCCATCCAGGCCGACATTTCAAATGCCTCCGACGTCCGCCGTTTGTTCGACGAAGCAGAAAGCCAATTGGGCGGTCTCGACATCGTCGTCGCCAATGTCGGCGTCGCCGTGATCAAACCGCTGGTCGAGGCCAGTGAAGCGGATTTCGACCTTGTTTTCGATACCAACGCCAAAGGCACGTTCTTCACGCTTCAGGAGGCCGCTCGCCGTGTGCGGGACGGCGGTCGCATCATCGCGGTCTCCACGGGCGGGACAAAAATGTTCTTCACCCACACCGCACTCTATCTCGGCAGCAAGGGCGCCGTGGAACAATTCGTGCGCGTGCTGTCGCGCGAGGTTGGTCCACGCGGCGTCACCGTCAATAGCTTATCGCCAGGCTTCACCGACACGGACCTGCTGCCGGAGCGCGATCGCGCCGTGGCGGCCGGCATGTCGCCCTTCGGTAGGATTGGTGCGCCGCGCGATGTCGCCGACGTTGCCGTATTCCTGGCCAGCGAGGAGGCCCGCTGGTTGACTGGCGAGAACATCCAGGCCGGCGGTGGCGTGGCTTAATCCGCCATCGTCTCCAGGCTCGCAAACCCTTGCGGCGCGTCGCCCTCGTCGAAGGGCGTCGTCACCTCGACGAATGTGTCGGGATAAAAGCCGTTGAAGCGAGTCCTGAGCGACAGCGAGTAGGCGCCGATATGGCCGATCTCGATCCAGTCGCCGGTATCGACGGTCTCCGGCAGCCAGAACGGCCGCGACAGGATGTCGACAGAATCGCAGGTCGCGCCGCACACCTTGAACGGCACGATTTTGTTCTCGTCGCCATTGCGCGCGCGGATCGCCGGATCGGGGATGAAGCGTGCCGGCAGCGTGATCTTGCCGGTCCATGAATCCGACAGCGACGCCCAGATGCCGTCATTGATGTAGAGCCGCTTGCCCTTGCGCAGGAGCACGCGCACGATCAGCGACAGGCAGCGCGCCACGATGACCCTGCCCGGCTCCGCCACCAGCGGAATCTGGTCGAACTGATATTCCTTCAGGTCGCCGGAGAGCCGCGACATGATCTGGCCGAGCGACGGCATCTCGATTTGCTTGCGGTTGGGATCGTGTCCGTATTCGGCCGGAAAGCCGCCGCCGACATCGAGCCCTGCGATGTCGAAGGTCAGCCGGTTACGCACCCAGTCGGCCGAGGCCAGTGCCCGCTCATAGGTGTCGGGATCCTCGATCTGGCTGCCGACATGGAAACAGAGGCCGACCCTATAGCCGGTGCGGTTCAGCCGCTCGGCGAGTTCGACCGCATAGGCCGGCCCGGCGCCGAATTTCTTCGACAGTTCGTAGGCGGCATGTCCCTTGGTCTGCACACGCACGAAGACGCTGACCGCGCCTGGGTCGATATCGAGCGCCCGCACCACCCGGGTCAGCTTGGTGATCTCGTCCTCATGGTCGAGCGAAATGACGCGGATGCCGTATTTTTCCAGCGCCAGCTTGATGTCCGACTGCGCCTTGACCGGGTGCATGTAGAGCATCTCGGCATCGGGCGAGATGGCGCGCACGGCGGCGAACTCGCCTGGTGAAGCGACGTCGAAAGCGGTGACTCCGGCCTCGACCAGCGTCTTCAGCACGATCTGCTCGCCATTGGTCTTCACCGCGTAGGCGGTCTTGCCGGGGAACATGCCCATGAACTGCAAGGCGTCGGCCTTGAGCACCTGCGGGCGGAAGCAGTAGACCGGGTCGTCCGGGCGAAGCGCCAGTGCCGCCTCGCTTGCATTCTCGAATCGCTGCATACGAATCCCCGACTTCAGCTCGCATAATTAATCCAAGCTAGCGGCTAGCGCATGACCCCGAAAGTCAATTCGACTTTCGGAAAGGATCATGCGCCAGGAATGAATCTCGCAGCGTCCTTTGCGCGTCTCTGGAGACGCGCGGCGCTGCAATGAAAACAATTCTGTGTCTCGCGCTGCTGACGGTGCGGCACTAGCCTTTTGCCGGGAAGCTTGGCTGTCGGTCAAGTTTCGGGTGGCCCTTGCCGCCGGACCCGATATGGCTTCTGCCTGGTTGGCCGGCATTCGAGCCGTCCGGGGAGGATAAATCACATGGTTATGGCAGCGGCATCTGCAGCACGCGGACCGATGACGCTCAGGGACTGGGGGCAGTTGCTGTTGCTCGGCGCGATCTGGGGCGGCTCGTTCTTCTTCGCCCGCATCGCGGTGGCTGAACTTCACCCGCTGGTGCTGGTTCTGTTTCGCGTCGCCATTGCCGCATTGGCGCTGCAGCTCTATCTCGGCTTGCGCGGCCCCTCCTTCCGTCCCGCCCTGCCGTATGCCGGCCTGTTCTTCCTGCTGGCCTTCACCAACAACGTCGTCCCCTTCTCGCTGATCTTCGCCGGCCAGACTCAATTGGGTGCCGGCGTCGCCTCCGTGCTCAATGCCACGACGCCGTTCTGGACGCTGATCCTCGCCAACGCTCTGACATCAGATGAAAAGCTGTCTTGGAACAAGCTCGCCGGCATCGCCCTCGGTGTCGCCGGCACGGCTGTGATGATCGGTCCCGGCCTGCTCGCGGGGCTTGGCGGCCCGGTCTGGGCCAAATTCGCGCTGATCGGCGCCTCGCTCTCCTATGGCGTTGCGCTGATGGTCGCCCGCTGCTTCAAGGGCGTGCCCTCGCCGGTCGTCGCCACCGGACAATTGACGGCTTCGACCATCATCATGATCCCGATCGTGCTCTTCGCCCACGGCCCGGCCGGCTTGTTCTCGGCCTCGCCGCCGGTGTGGACGGCGGTGCTGGCACTGGCGCTTCTGTCGACGGCCTTCGCCTACATCCTCTACTTCAATCTCGTCGCCTCGGCCGGGGCCACCAACGCCTCGCTGGTCACGCTGATCGTGCCGGCCAGCGCCATGCTGCTCGGTTTTCTGTTCCTTGGCGAACGGCTGGAATTGTTCGAGATCGGCGGCGTGGTGCTTATCGGACTCGGTCTTCTCACAATCGACGGACGAGTGTTCGGTCGCCGTTAGGGCCGGGCGAGGGATGGTCGCCGCGAAAGTCGAATGCGACTTTCGCGGCGGTAGCGCTGCCATGACACAGCATCGACACGCCACCGCCATAATTTATACACAGGCCTAAAGCGGGTTTTTCCCGAAGGGTTTCAACGGTTAAAGGCAAAACAGAGGTCGCGAATCTCACAATCACGTCGCAATGCAGCATATTTTCCGCTTGCCTGTGGCACAAATGAACCTAGACTCCAGGGCATAGCTCTTTAAGAGGAGGCTATGTCATGGGACTTACGAGGCCAATCAACGCATTGATGATTTGTGCTGCGTTTGCTTTCATCGGCGCCCTCATTATGGGCGTCCTTCCCTGAACCCGCCAAGATGGGGAAGACCAGCACCAGATAGTCTAACCAATTCGAAAGGCCGGGGTTTTTACCCGGCCTTTTGCTTTTCCAGCCGAGCCTTACGCAGCAGCGGAACCCGCCACCTCCGCCTCATGCGAGCGGATGCCGATCATGTGGCAGACGGCGAACACCAGATCGGCCCGGTTCATCGTATAGAAATGAAAATCGCCAACGCCGCGCTCGACCAGGTCCAGCACCTGTTCGGCCGCCACGGCGGAAGCCACCAGCGCATGCGTCTGCGGATCGTTCTGCAGACCGTCGAAGCGCTCGGCCAGCCATGCCGGCACCAGCGCACCGCAGCGCGCCGAGAAATTGGCGACCTGGGTAAAATTGTGCACTGGCAGGATGCCGGGAACAATCGGGATGTAGATGCCGGCGCGGCGCGCGCGCTCGACGTAACGCTCGTAGAGATCGTTGTCGAAAAAGAACTGGGTGATCGCCCGTGTCGCGCCATTGTCGACCTTGCGCTTCAGCATGTCGATGTCGGTGGCGAAGTCAGGGCTTTCCGGATGCTTTTCCGGATAGGCCGAAACCGAGATGTCGAAATCGCCGGCGTCCTTCAGCGCCCCGACCAGCTCGGCACCATTGGCGTAGCCATCCGGATGCGGCCGGTAGGCGGTTCCGACGCCCGCGGCCGGATCGCCGCGCAAGGCGACGAAGCGTTTGACGCCCATGTCGGTGAATTCCTGGATCACCGCATCGACCTGATGGCGGGCAGCATCGACGCAGGTCATGTGCGCGGCCGGCGTCAGGCTGGTCTCCTTCAGGATGCGGCCGATGGTGCGCGCCGTGCGCTCGCGTGTCGAGCCGCCGGCGCCATAAGTGACCGAGACGAATTTAGGCTTCAGCGGCTCCAGCCTTGTGACCGTGTCCCATAGCCTCGCTTCCATCTCGTCGTTCTTCGGCGGGAAGAACTCGAACGAAACCCTGACTTTGTCGCCGATACCGGGGCGGCGGGAAAAACGAAACTGGTTCATCAGGCGATTTCCCCTATCGAGCTCACTCTGGTCTGCTGGCTGGCGTTGGCGGGATCGGCGATCAGCAGGCGCCGGTCGCGGCCAAGCCAAAGCTTGACGGTGAGCCTGGCCTCGTTACCGCTGCGCGGTTCGAATTCCTGGGCATCCTCAAGATCGAGGCCGGCTTCGGAGAACCAGTCCCCGATCTGCCGGTCGGAAAAGCCGAGACGCATATGCGCGTGCTCGTCACGCAGGAACTCCAGCGCGTGCGGCGCGAAATCGACGATGACCAGACGGCCGGCCGGGCGCAAAAGCCGCGCCGCCTCATGGATGGCGCGGGCCGGATCGTCGAGATAGTGCAGCACCTGGTGGATGGTGACGAGATCGAAGGCATCGCGCTCGACAGGCGGCGAAAAAATATCGCCCTGCCGCACCTGCGCATTCGAAACGCCGGCCTTGTCGAGATTGGCGCGCGCCACCGTCAGCATCTCGCGCGACATGTCGATGCCGATGCCGCGCCGGTAGAGCGGCGAGAAGATTTCGAGCAGCCGCCCGGTGCCGGTGCCAAGGTCGAGCATGGACTGGAACGGCCGCTTGCCGACCAGCTTCAGCATCGCGGCCTCGACGGCGCGGTCGGGCACATGCAGCGAGCGGATATGATCCCAGCTTGCGGCGTTCTGCGAAAAATACGCGGTGGCGCGGTCCTGACGCTTGCGCTTGACCGAGGTCAGCCGCTCCAGATCGCGCTCGACCTGCGGGTCGGCGCCGCGAATGCTGGAAACCAGCCCCATCACGAAGTCTCGCGCCGAATCTGCGTCCGACAGGCGGAAGAATGCCCACGACCCTTCCTGGTAGCGGCCGATCAGCCCGGCCTCGAGCAGCAGTTTCAGGTGTCGCGAGACACGCGGCTGCGACTGGCCGAGAATTTCGGTAAGGTCGGAAACGGTGAGGTCGCCGCGCGACAACAGTGCCAATATGCGCAGGCGGCTGGATTCGGCCGCCGCCTTAAGCGTATCCACCATGGTGTCGAGCGAGACATGCATCAGCGTATTCTCTTTGAAAAAGATATAAACATATGTTTATGTCGATTTTGGCAACCTTGCAAGCGCTATGTCGCTTCCGGACCAGAAAATGCCGCATGCGTGATTTCCCAGTCCAGGTCACCCGAAACGTCAAGCGGTTTGAGACAATGGCAGGCACCAGCACAGAGTCAGGCCCGGCACAGAGACAGGCCCGGCACGGAGACAGGCCCGGCACGGAGACAGGCCCGGCACGGAGACAGGCAATGACCGGACAGCGTGACATGTTCGAGGCACGTGAAGGCGAGCAGAGGCTGGACCAGGATCCGGCAACGATGCCACCCGATAGCGGCATCGTCTTCATCGGCCGTATCGCCTCGCCATGGACTACCCGGGAAAGCTGCCCGAAAAACATGCGCGCCGCGCGCGAAACGGGACAACCGGCGGCGCTCACCATCGAAGCGCCCTATCGCGAAGGGCTGTGTGGGCTGGACCGCGCCAGCCACGTCGTCATCCTGTCCTGGCTGCATCACGCGCCGCGGAATCTGATCGTTCAAAAACCCCGCCATGCGGCTGAAGCAAAAGGTGTATTCGGGTTGCGCTCCCCGGCCCGGCCGAACCCGATCGGCCTGCATGTAGCCAAACTCGTCGGTCTGGACATTGCCACCGGGCGCATCGATCTCGACGCCATCGACGTGCTCGACGGCACGCCGGTCATCGACATCAAGCCATATTTCGCCTCGACCGACGCTATATCGGAGGCGATCGTCGAGGGGCGCGAGGAGCGATGAGCGCGCCGACCGGCCGCCGCCGCGCCATCGCCAAGGCGCTGACAGCACTTTTGCCGCTGGCGCCTTATGCCGACATGGAGAATATCCGCACCGACGCCGGCTCCGTGCATATGAAGACCTTGCCGCCGACAATCGCGGTCTGGCTGGCGACGATTGCCCATATCCGTCACATGCACACCGACTACGAAAAGCTGCTGGCCGAAGGCTATGATCGCGACTCGGCGCGTTTCTTCGTCATCGAGCAAACCAACATCGTGCTCACGCGCTGGCGCGCCACCCGCCTGCTCGACGCCGATGACGAGGAGGAATGACGCTATTGCCGGGCGGAATGGTGCTCACTCGTAAATGCCGGCGGGATCCTTGAGGATGAGTGAAGTCGGAGTGCTGGCTCTATGCACTCGGCCCGCCGCCGATAGCTTGTGACCCCATGGCAAGGAGCTGCCGATGAGCCAAATCGCACAGGATACACCGCCGCTGCCTGTGGTGGGCGACAGTCATGTCGACCCGCACGCCTATCCCGACGGCATTGCCTTCCTCGACGGCCAGTATGTGCCGATGTCACAAGCCAAGGTCTCGGTGCTGGATTGGGGTTTTCTGCACTCTGACGCCACCTACGATACAGTGCATGTCTGGAACGGCCGCTTCTTCCGCCTCGATCTGCATCTCGACCGTTTCTTCGACGGCTTGCAAAAGCTGCGCATGACGATCTCGTTCGATCACGATGGCGTGGCCGAGATCCTGCACAATTGCGTTGCGCTGTCAGGCCATCGCGCCGCCTATGTCGAGATGCTGTGCACGCGCGGCGCCTCGCCGACATTCAGCCGCGACCCGCGCCAGGCGATCAACCGCTTCATGGCGTTCGCCGTGCCGTTCGGCTCGGTCGCCAATGCGGAGCAGTTGCAGCGCGGGCTGCGTGTCGCCGTCAGTGACAAAGTGCGCATTCCGCCGGCCTCGATCGATCCGACGATCAAGAACTATCACTGGCTCGACCTCGTGCGCGGCCTCTACGATGCCTATGATCGCGGCGCCGAGACGGCCCTCATTCTCGACTTCAACGGCAATGTCGCCGAGGGTCCTGGCTTCAACGTCTTCTGCGTCAAGGACGGCAGACTGTCGACACCGGCCATCGGCGTGCTGCCGGGCATCACCCGCCGCACCGTCTTCGATCTTTGCGCAGAGATCGGACTCTCGGCGACGGCCATGAATGTTAGCGTGGCCATGCTGCGCGGCGCCGACGAAGTCTTCATCACCTCGACCGCCGGCGGCATCATGCCGGTGACGGAGATTGACGGTGCCGACATCGCCGACGGCAAGGTCGGGCCGATCACCAGCCGGCTGATGGCGCTCTATTGGCAAAAGCACGACGACCCGGCCTGGTCGAGTTTGGTGAACTACCCCTGATTCACACGATTTCTTGTTCTACTGGAAAGCCCCAAGTTCAAAAAGATTTCCGCCCGCCTCTGGAAAATCACGGGACAGCCCGTATATGCCCGGAAGCGGAGAAGCCTCCGCTTCCATCCAGAAATTGCGCCCGCAGGGGCAAGGATTCCACATCATGACATCAAAGGTTTGGTTCATCACCGGATCGTCGAAAGGCTTTGGCCGCGTCTGGGCGGAGGCCGCGTTGGCGCGCGGCGACCGCGTCGCCGCGACCGCCCGTGACGTCGGCACGCTCGCCGATCTGGTCGAGAAATACGGCGACAACATCGCCGCGCTAAAGCTCGACGTCACCGACAAGAAAGCCGTAGATGCCGCTGTCGCCGAGGCGCACAAGCGCTTTGGTCGGCTCGACGTCGTCATCAACAATGCCGGCTACGGCCATTTCGGCGCCATCGAGGAAGTCAGCGAGCAGGAAGCCCGCGACCAGATCGAGACCAATGTGTTCGGCGCGCTGTGGGTCACCCAGGCCGCCCTACCGATCATGCGGGCGCAGCGGTCCGGCCACATCATCCAGATCTCGTCGATCGGCGGCGTCAACGCCTTTGCCTCGCTTGGCCTCTATCATGCCTCGAAATGGGCGCTGGAAGCTTTCAGCCAGTCGCTCAGCATCGAGGTCGCGGAATTCGGCATTCATGTCACGCTGGTCGAGCCGGGCGGCTTCTCCACCGACTGGTCGGGAGCATCGGCGAAGGTTTCCAAGCCGATCGAGGCCTATGCGCCTGCCCGCGCCAGGATGGCCGAGCGCCGCGCCAACTCGGTCGCCGGCGATCCCGAGGCGACCGGTCCGGCCATGCTGGCCATCGTCGATGCCGACGAGCCGCCGCTGCGGGTATTCTTCGGCGATGGCGGCCTGCCGATGATACGCCAGGAATACGCCAACCGCCTCGCCACCTGGGACAAGTGGGACCACGTCTCCGTCATGGCGCAAGGCGCCAACAAGAACCGCAAGGGCTAAAGCCCGGCGACTTCTGCTACGCCGCCTCGCTGGCGGCGTAGCTCCTACCCCTCCGCCACGACGTGAGCGCGCGGCTATACCTGATAAATCCATTGTTCCGGCACCCGCACCGAAATCTCTTCGCCGGCCCTGACGATGCCGGGCCTTTCAACCCAGGCGACCACGCCGCGCAACCGCTTCGCCGCCTTGGGAAACAACAGCGCGCCGGCTTCGATGTCGGCCATTCCAGCGTTTTCAGCGATCGATCGCCCGGCGAAGCGGCATGGCCCGTTCTGGGCGTCGACCTTGAGCGTCACGCCGCCCTTGAAGAACAGTAGCGTGCCGGCCGGCAGCATCGACAGATGCGGCACGTCTTCGATCACCAGATTGGCGCCGATCCATTCCGGCTTGATTTCGGCGAGTTCCATCCGTTCAGCGACGATGCCCAATTCGTCCGCCGCCACGATCGATATCTGCCGTTCGTTGCGCATCTCGGTGCCGCGCGGATACCAGGGTTCACGCCCGCCGGAACGGCGCGTCGGTCCTGCATGGAAGTCGCCTGAAATGCCGTCGAAGCCGAGCCGCAATTCGTCCACCGGACGCGTCTGGAAATCGTCCGCTGGCGCGACATACAGCGCCGCCGCGCGGCCGGCAAGCTTCTTCGAGGGAATGATTTCGACCGGCTTTTCAGCCTCAGGAAAGAGATCCAGCATGGCTTCATTCCTTGGATGATGTGCCCTGGCTTTGCCCTCCATCCGGCAAGGCCGCGAGAGCGGTTCGGGCCAAAACGCGCAACTCTTCGACCGATGCGCCGTCCCGTGCCTGGATCGACATGCCGTTCATGACGCCTGCAATATATTTGGCGAAGCCTTCGACGGAGAGGTTTTCCGGCACATCGCCTTCTGCCTTGCCTTTGGCCAGCCGCGCCGCGATCGCCGCCTCGCTCGCCTTGCGATAGGCCTTGAGTTCATCCGCAATGGCTTGTGCCTGCGGCGAGGCCGCCAGCGCACCGCTGACGAAAAGACACCCGCCCGGCTTGCCGGGCCTGGAATAGGCCGCCGCGGCGCCCAGCAGCAAGCGCCGGATCGCCTCCCCCGTCGATACCGGCGCGCTCAGCGCTTCCAGCGCGAAGCCTATCTCGGTCTCGTGGTAGCGCTTCAACGCCTTGCGAAACAAAGTCTCCTTGTCGGTGAAGGCGTTGTAGATCTGTGGCGGCGTCAGCCCCATCGCTTCGCGCAGCATGGCCAGCGACGTCGCTTCATAGCCGTGCTCCCAGAAAAGATGCATCGCGGCGTCGAGCGCCCGGTCGGGGTCGAATGCGCGCGGCCGGCCGCCGCGTGGTTTGTCCGAGTTTTCCATAGCGATCGATACGAAACCTGTTGACTCACCTTTCCCTCATAACATATCAATCGATACGCAACCAGGCAAACCGGAAGATGACCTCCCGGCGAGAGCCGTGCAACCCAAGGAGAAAAACAATGCCGATCACCGTGACCGCACCGGAAGGCGTACTCATTCCCGCTGGAGAGCGCGAAATCCTGCCACGCCTGAGCGCTGCCCTCATCGAAGCCTCCGGCGCCACCGGCAATTCATTCTTCACCGCGATCGTCGGCGGCACCGTCCATATCCTGCCGCCGCGCCACATTTATGCAGGTGGCGCCAACCGGCCGGTCGTCATGGTCGAGTTGAAGCTGCCCAATATCGCCCTTGGCTCAATCGAAGCCCGCAAGATCTTCATTGCCGCCGCCGCCCGGATTGTCGGCGAACTCTGCGTACCCAGCCACAAGCCGGAAAACACCTGGATCAACATCGTCAACGCGCCCGACGGCGGCTGGGGCATCGGTGACAGGCAATATACCGGCGACGCGCTCATCGCGGCCGCCACCGCCGCCGCGCGGTGATGAACAGGATGATGCGGCTCTCCCCTTCGCTGTTCTTCACCACCAACTGCGAGCCCGCGCTGGCCTTCTACGAACAATGCGGCCTTGGTCGGGCAACGATCCTGCTGCGCTGGGGCGACAACAATATGCCGGTGTGCACCGAAGCCATGCGCGGAAAAGTCCTGCATGCACGCTTCGAAGGTCCGGGTGTGCTGTTCCACGCCTCGGACAATGACGACGCGGAGCCGATGAAGGGCTCCGCCATGATGCTGGAATTCGATGGACCGATCGCGGCACCAGGGGTTTTCGCCCGCGAGGAGCTTTTCGCACACATGGCCGAGGGCGGCCGGATCACAGTGCCGTTTGCCCGGCAATATTGGGGGACCAGCTTCGGCATGCTGGTCGACGCCTTCGGCGTGCAGTGGATGTTCAGTTGCTCCAAAGAATAGACGCCGGTCGCAGACCGCTCGATCACAACCTTCTTACCGAAAAACGGCGCCGCGCCGCATTGTCGCCGCGCTGCATCGGCTTCATGGTGAAGCCCGGACCGTCGACGGAGGTTCTCATGCGTCCCGGAGCGGCGATCGCAGCGCTTTGGTTGATCTGGGTAGTCACATGGATGGCGGCTGCCCTATGGGCCGATCCGGCGCAAAAGCGCGCCACCATCGGGGCGGAGGCTCGCTATCGCGTCTTCTGGCTGGCAGGCACCGTCCTGCTGTTCGTTCCAGCGCATGGCTATGAAGGCAGGCTGAGATTGTGGACGCCGACGCTTGCCGAAGCCTGGGCCTGCGTTGCCCTGATCGCGGTCGGCATCGGCTTCGCGTGGTGGGCGCGAATCCATCTCGGGCGGTTGTGGTCCGCCACGGTCACCGCCAAGGCGGATCATCGCGTGGTCGACACCGGCCCCTATCGCCTGGTCCGTCATCCGATCTATACCGGGCTGCTTCTGGCAGTGCTCGCCACCATGGTGGCGAAGGGCACGCTCTGGGGCATCGCAGGTACGGCCCTGCTCATCATCGGCGTCGTCATTAAGGCGAGGCTGGAGGAGCATTTCCTGCGCGACGAACTCGGCCCCGCCTACGACGACTACGCCAGGCGGGTGCCGATGCTGGTTCCGTTCGCGCCGGCCTGACGCGACATTACTCAAAGCATTCTGATAAGCGCGCCGCCTATCGAATACCCGGCGCCGAAGGCGCAGATCAGACCGAAATCGCCGGGCTTCATATCCGCATGATTCTCCGACAGCGCGATGATGGCACCGGCGCCCGCCGTGTTGCCGAGCCGCTCCAGCACCATAGGCGCGCGGTCATGGCCGACATCATGGCCGAAGGCCAGTTTCAGGATCATGGCATTCATGCGCGCATTGGCCTGGTGCAGCCAGAAGCGTCGGACCGCCTGTGGCGTCAGCCCATGCTCGGCCAGGAATTCGACGATGAATTTGTGCCCGGCGACGGTGACTTCCTTGAACACCTTGTTGCCGACCTGCTTGATGAGGTTGCCCTCCAGGTTGATCATGTAGGGATCGTCCTGGGCGGTACGGGTGTGGTAGCCGAGATTGGTGCGGATGTTGTTCGACATCTGCGTCCAGATACGCGTGTCCAGCACCTCGAAGCGACCCGGCCGCTTCTCGCCTTGGGCGAGCCCTTCCACCACCATCGACACCGAAGCGTCCCCGAAGATGAAATGCGTCTGCCGGTCGCGGAAATTGAGATGGCCGGTGATGATCTCGGGCGTGGTCACCAGGATGCGCTTGTGCGCGCCCGAACGCACCAGATTGACCGCCATGTGCAGCGCAGCCGCCGCGGACGAACAGCCAAGTCCCATATCGAAGCCGGCGCCCCTCGTGCCCAGCGCCTCCTGCATTTCGATGGCGATGGCCGGATACGGCCTCTGCTGATGCGAGGACGAGCAGATCACCAGATCGATGTCCGACGCCTCGATGTCGGCGTGCTCGATCGCCTTCCTGGCCGAAGCGACACCGAATTCCGCCTGCAGCGAGAGCGCGTCGTCCGGGCGCGCCGGAATGCGCGGCGCCATGCGGGTCGGGTCGAGAATGCCTTGCCGCTCGATCACATGGCGGGCGCGCACGCCCGAGGCATGGACAATGAAGTCGGCATCGGATTTCTGCAGCAGCGTCTCGCCGGCAGCCTGGCGCCGCGCGTTCTCGGTGTCGACCCAGGCATTGAAGCTGGCGACCAGTTCCTCATTCGTGATGACAGGCTTGGGTATTTCAGCGCCGATGCCGCTGATGATGACGCGATGCATGTTTCCAGTCCGTCCCGTCCGCGGGCATTGCGGCTTCATGTGGGCGCCGAAACGCTTCGGCGCAACACTTTTCTCACTCGGCCGGTTTACGCAGGCTTAAACCAAGGTTTACGCCAGCCTATCCCGCCCGCTTGGCGACGATGAAAATGCGGGGGAAACGCAGCAGCACCTTGCCATCGGCGGTCTTCGGATAGGCCTTGGCGACCTTGGCCGTGTAGTTGTCGAGGAACAGCTTGCGCTCGTCCGCGTCCAGCGGATCGAGGAAGGGCTTCAGCCCTGTCGACTTCACCCATTCGACGATCGCCTCGGCATCGGCCAGCGGATGGTTGTAGATGGTGTGCCAGATGTCGAGGCGAGCCGAGAGCGGCGACAGCAGGTCGTAGTAGAACGACACCGGCGGCAGCGGCGCACGGGCCGCATCCCTGATCCTTGCCGCGAAAGGCGCTTCGGCGGCGGTTTCCCGCATCAGGCGATGCGAATCCTCGGCCATATTGTCGGGCATCTGGACGGCCAGCGCGCCACCGGGCGCCAAAAAACCCATCAGACGCTGGAACACCGCCGGATGCTCCGGCAGCCACTGGAAGACGGCGTTGGCGAAGATCACGTTGACCGGCTCGGCCGGCTGCCATGTCGACGCATCGGCGAGGTCGAAGCTGACATTGGGCAGGCGCGCCCTCGCCTTCTCGATCATGTCGGGAGACGTGTCGAAGCCGCTCACCTGCGCATCCGGCCAGCGCTCGACCAAAAGTTCGGTCGAATTGCCCGGCCCGCAGCCGATGTCGACGACGCGGCGCGGAAAATCCACCGGCACTTGGGCTGCGAGATCACTCGCCGGCCGTGTGCGCTCGTCCTCGAATTTCAGATATTGGGCGGCGGACCAATCAGACATTCGAGCTCCTCATGCCAGCTTGAGAGTTCGCCGCCCCGGTGCCCCTTACCGCGTCAGCCTCTTATACGTCATCCTGTGCGGGTTGACGGCTTCGGGCCCGAGCCGGCGGATCTTGTCCTGCTCGTAGTCCTCGAAGTTGCCTTCGAACCATTCGACATGGCTGTCGCCCTCGAAGGCGAGGATGTGCGTCGCCAGACGGTCGAGGAACATGCGATCGTGCGAGATGATGACCGCGCAGCCGCCGAAATTTTCCAGCGCGTCTTCGAGTGCCGCCAGCGTTTCCGTATCGAGATCGTTGGTCGGTTCGTCGAGCAGCAGCACATTGCCGCCGGTCTTCAGCATCTTGGCCAGATGCACGCGGTTGCGCTGACCACCGGAGAGATTACCGACCTTCTGTTGCTGGTCGCCGCCACGGAAGTTGAACGAAGCGCAGTACGCACGGGTGTTGGCCTCGAACTTGCCGAGCTTGACCACTTCGGCGCCGCCCGAGATCTCTTCCCAGACGGTCTTCGACGGATCGAGCGCATCGCGGCTCTGGTCGACATAGCCGAGCTTGACCGTCTCGCCGACGCGGACAGAACCCGCATCCGGCTTTTCCTGGCCGGTGATCATGCGGAACAGCGTCGTCTTGCCGGCGCCGTTCGGGCCGATGACGCCGACGATGCCGCCCGGAGGCAGCTTGAATTCGAGGCCTTCGATCAACAGCGTATCGCCGAAGCCTTTCGACAGGCCCTCGACCTCGATGACCACGTTGCCGAGCCGCTCGCCATGCGGAATGACGATCTGCGTATCCGTCGGCCGCCGCTTGTCGGCTGCATCCAGCAGGTCCTGGAACGCCTGGATACGCGCCTTGGACTTGGTCTGTCGGGCCTTCGGGCTCGACTGGATCCACTCGCGCTCGCGGCCGATGGCGCGCTGGCGGGCGTCATCCTCGCGGCCCTCCTGCTTGAGGCGCTTGGCCTTGGCTTCGAGATATTTGGTGTAGTTGCCCTCATACGGGATGCCGCGGCCGCGATCGAGTTCCAGGATCCAGCCGGTGACATTGTCGAGGAAGTAGCGATCGTGGGTGATGATCATCACGGCGCCGGGATAGGCGCGCAGATGCTTTTCCAGCCACGCCGTCGTCTCGGCGTCGAGATGGTTGGTCGGTTCGTCGAGTAGCAGAAGATCAGGCTGGCGCAGCAGCAGCTGGCAGAGCGCGACGCGGCGGCGCTCGCCACCCGACAGCTTGGTGACATTGGCATCCTTGGGCGGGCAGCCCAGCGCTTCCATCGCCATCTCGACCTGCTGTTCGAGATCCCAAAGGTTCAGCCGGTCCATCTCGTCCTGGAGCTTGGCCGACTCGTCGGCCGTCTCGTCGGAATAGTTCATCATCAATTCGTTGTAGCGCTCGATGATGGCGGTCTTGGCCGCGACACCTTCCATGATGTTCTCGAACACGGTCCTGTCGGGGTCGAGCGCCGGTTCCTGCGCCAGGTAGCCGACCGTGGCGCCTTCGGCGAGCCACGCCTCACCACTCCACTCCTTGTCGATGCCGGCCATGATCTTGAGGATCGTCGACTTGCCGGCGCCGTTCGGGCCGAGGATGCCGATCTTGGCGTCGGGGTAGAAGGACAGATGAACGTTCTCGAGCACCTTCTTGGTGCCGTAGGCCTTGTTGAGGCCGGCCATGTGATAGATGAACTGGCGTGCCACGCGCGCTTCCCTGAATGACTAGATTTGTCGAATTGAATGGAGGTTGGCCGCTATGTAGGCGATGCGACGCCGGACGGCAATCGCTTTTGCCACATCGAGCCAACCACACGGACAAGTGTGCACCGACAGCCAAGTTTTCAACCGGTCGATTGCGCACGGAAATCCCTGGTTAACCCTTCCGCGTCAAAACAGGATCGGGTGGAATCGCCGGCTTGCCGCGATTTCCAGAGAGAGATCGGATCGACGGCATTGCTGAACAGCTTCCTGCTCCTTGCCGAAGCGGTCGTCTACTTCAGCGTCATGGTGACGCTTTTCCGCTTCCGCAAGCGCATCGGCCTTGGCGTCTTCGTCTGCGCGCTTGGCGTCATGCATTTCCTGGAGACCTATCTGGCCAGCGTCTTTTATGTCGCCCTGCCGTTCGGCATGGTGTCGCCGGGCTCGGCGGTGCTCTTTTCCGGCAAGCTCGTGATGCTCCTTCTCCTCTACATGAAGGAAGATGCCGCCACCGTGCGTCAGCCGATCTATGGCCTGCTGCTCGGCAATGCGTTGATGATCGGGCTGGTTCTGCTCCTGCGCCTGCACGCCATCGCTCCGCTTCCCGATGGCCGGCTCCCCGACATCGGCTTCATCGACGAGATGGGCTGGCTGATGGTGTGGGGCACGACGCTGCTGGTCATCGACGCCATCCTGATCATCCTGCTCTATGAAAAGCTTGGGCGTACGCTGCGCAAGGCGCGGTTCGTGCGCATCCTGGTTTCGGTTGCCTGCGTGCTCACCTTCGACCAGGCCGGCTTCTTCACCGCGCTGCATTTTGTTGCCGGCGCCCCGATTGCCGTCTTCTTCGGCGGCTGGTTCGCCAAGATGGCGGCGGCACTGACTTTCAGTGCCATGCTGGTCGCCTATCTCAAATGGTTCGAGGTCCGGGACGTCCAGATGCCGCGCGGCCTGACCGACATTTTCGAGACGTTGACCTATCGCGAACGCTACGAAGCGCTGGTCGAGCATGTCGGCCGCGACGGCTTGACCGGCCTGCTGCACAGGGGACGCTTCGATGCCGACGGTGAAGCCGCCGTCCAGGCCAGCCTGCGCACGGCGAGACCGCTCAGCCTGCTCATCGTCGATGTCGACCACTTCAAGTCGATCAACGACCGTTTCGGCCATGCCGAGGGCGACAAGGTGCTGAAGGCGGTTGCAACCGTACTTTGCGAGGCGGCAGGCGCCGAGGACCAGGTGTTCCGGATCGGCGGCGAGGAATTCGCCATCCTGAGTTCGCGTCCGCATTCCGTCGCCAGGCTGTTTGGCGAAAGCGTCCGCACCGCGCTCAAGGCATCGGCCGCCACCAGCCGCTTCGAGCTGACCGTCAGCGCCGGCGTTTCCACCGTCAGCGAAACGACGCAGTGCCTGGCCGATCTGTTCGCGCTCGCCGACCAGCGCCTTTACAAGGCGAAATCGACCGGACGCGACCGCGTCGTCGGCGAACCCGGTGGGCATGAGGCCGACGCCGCCATTGCCTGGACCAGGTCAGCCCAGATCTAGCTCTCTCCGCGACGGCCGCGCCGGCTTACCGGAAGCGGCGATCCCGCACTTACTGGAAGCCGATCGGATCGACCGTCCCGGTCGGGCAACCGGCCTTGTTGGTCGGCACCGAGGCCAGCAGCAGGTCCTTGAGCGAACTGTTCGGGCCGATCGGGCCGGCAAGGCCAAGCGTCAGTTCGCCGACCAGCCGCCGGCCACTCGACGGATCGATAAGGCAGGACACCCGCACCCGGTCCCCTGCTCCCGCGCCGAAGGCCTGGTCGAAGGCGCTGCGGATCTGATCCGCGGTCAGCTTGCCGCCGATATTTTTGGCGAAGAGGTCGCGCACCGGCGAGCTGTTGACCTCACGCATCAAATGAAGGGCGTCGGAAAAATACTCCTGCTGGCTTTTGCCGTAGCAGGTGCCATGCTTGATCCATTCATGCCGTTCCAGCTTCGAGGCCGTGCCGGGCATCACCTTGTCGAGCTCGGTGCGGGTGTCGGCATCGAGGTTGACCGGTGGCAGGTCCTGCCAGTGAGCCGGATTGTCATTGGCCTTGTCGCTGGCCGAAGCCTGGCAATAGAAATTGCCGTTCGGCTGCGGCCACAGACCGTGCAGCGTGAAGTTGGTGGCATCGAACTCACTAGGGTTTTGCGCCTTGCATTCGGTCTTGTTCGACTTGGTCTCGCAGAAGGCCGGCTGCCAGCTCAACGCGAAAACGTATTCGGGTTTCCCCGAGGGCGCGGGCTTGCCTTGCCCGCCCGGTGCCGCCGGCACGGTCGCGGCACTGCTGCCCGAGAGATGGCCGCAGCTGACCTTCACCCAGCGGCGCTCGGGATCGGCGCCCGGCACCAGGATGAGGTAGTGCGTCGGAGCGTCCTTGTTGCCGGCCAGCAATTGGTAGGTCTTGCCCGCATCCGTCGAGACATTGCCAGGGTTCTTGCCGTTCTTGATCGCCTGCGTCGCCGGACAGGCAGCGTCGGCCACGAAGGTGCCGCGCATCTTGACGTCGGCATGCGCCGCGCCCGCCAGCGATCCCGCCAGCAAGGCCAATCCGAGAACAACAGCAATGCGCATGGAGAATCCCCTGCTGGAAAGTGGCGACAGACTGAAGCTGTCTCCATGTCAGAATTGCGATATTTTGCGGGCTCGTGGCAAGAAAGATCGTCGCGGAAAAGCCCGCAGGCCGGATTGACGCAAATCTGGCACCGGCGCACACAGTTTGGACATCACGAGGGCGGAACCAGGGAGAGACCGGCCGGCATGCCATTCAGCCAGCAGCGCGTGGTTCGCTCGCCGACCGGCGCCGACCTCAATCTGTTCGTCCGGCAGGCCGACAGCTCTCCGCGTGCGGTGGTCCAGATCAATCATGGCCTGGCCGAACACGCCGCGCGCTACGACCGCTTCGCCGGTTTCCTCGCCGCCCGGGGCTTCCATGTCTATGTCCATGACCACCGTGGCCATGGAGCGACCAAGGCGCCCGACGCGCCGCTCGGCAGATTCGCCGACAAAGACGGCCCGGCCAAGGTGATCGCCGATATCGACGTCATCCACGATCTCATCGCCCGCGAGCGGCCTGACCTGCCGGTGATCCTTTTCGGCCACTCGATGGGCGCCTCCGTGGCGTTGAGCTACCTGTTACACCACTCGCAACGCATCCATGCCGCCGCGATCTGGAACGGCAATTTCTCGCAAGGCCTGCTCGGCCAGGTGGCGCTCGGTATCCTTGCCTGGGAACGGATGCGGCTGGGGTCCGATGTCCCGTCGCGCCTGCTGCCGAAACTTACCTTCCAGGCCTGGGGCAAGGCGGTGCCCAACCATCGCACCTTGTTCGACTGGCTGTCGCGCGACGAGGCGGAGGTAGCGAAATATATCGCCGATCCGCTCTGCGGCTGGGATGCCTCCATCTCGATGTGGCGCGATGTGGTCGCCTTGGCGCTGAACGGCGGCAAGGATGCAGGCTTTGCCGCCGTTCGCCGCGACATCCCCGTCGCCATCGTCGGCGGCGAAAAAGACCCTGCCTCGGACTACGGGAAGGGCATCACCCATCTCGCCAGTCGCATGCGCAGGATGGGCTTTTCGAATCTGGTTTCAAAGGTTTACGCCGAAACCCGCCACGAAAGCCTGAACGAGGTGAACCGCGACACCGTCATGGACGATTTCGCCAACTGGGCGGACACTGTCTTGAACGCGTGACGGGTTGGCCCATTGCAAGGACCGTGACAGCCGCTGCCGGGCTTGATAGAGGCTCTGCTTTCGCAGCAATCAGGATGATTGCGGCAAACACGGTGATTTATGGCTGAACCCCCGCTGAAAGGCGTCCGCGTCGTCGAACTCGCCCGCATTCTTGCCGGGCCCTGGGCCGGGCAGTTGTTTGCCGATCTCGGCGCCGATGTCATCAAGGTCGAGAGCCCCGATGGCGGCGACGACACTCGCAAATGGGGACCGCCCTTCGTCATGAGCCATGACGGCGAGAACCTGTCGGCCGCCTATTACCATTCCTGCAATCGCGGCAAGCGTTCCATCGCCATCGACTTCTCGACGCCGGAAGGCGCCGAGACGGTGCGCCGGCTGGTCGCGACGGCGGATGTGCTGATCGAGAACTTCAAACTCGGCGGCCTGAAGAAATACGGGCTCGACTACGGCAGCCTGAAGACGATCAACCCTCGCCTGGTCTACTGCTCCATCACCGGCTTTGGTCAGGATGGGCCTTATGCGCCCCGCGCGGGCTACGACTTCATCATCCAGGCCATGGCCGGCATGATGTCGATCACCGGCGAGGCCGGCCGCGAGCCGCAGAAGGCCGGCGTCGCCATCTCGGATATCTTCACCGGCCTCTATTCGGTCATCGCCATCCAGGCCGCGCTTCGCCATGCCGAACAGACCGGCGAAGGCCAGCACATCGACATGGCGCTGTTCGACACTCAGATCTCGGCGCTTGGCAACCAGAACCTCAACTATCTCGTCTCCGGCAAGTCGCCGGTGCAGATGGGCAATGCGCATATGAACATTGCCCCGTACGAAGTGCTTCCGGTCAGGGATGGCCACATCATCCTGGCTGTCGGCAATGACGGCCAGTTCGCCAAATTCTGCGCCGCGGTCGGGCTGGACGATTTGCCGGCCAATCCCGATTTCACCACCAATCCGGCCCGCGTCGCCAACCGCGTAGACCTTCGCGCACGCATCATCGAGGCGCTTAAGACCTGGGATCGCGATCCGCTGCTGGCGAAGCTCGAAGCCGCGGGCGTGCCGGCAAGTCCGATCAATACGATCGGCCAGATGTTCGCCGATCCGCAGACCATTGCCCGCGGCATGCGGCTCGACCTCGACGATGGCCATGGCAACCGCCTGCCGTCGGTGCGCGCGCCGATGGTGATGTCGGGCACACCGCTCACCTATGAGCGCCCCTCGCCGCGCCTTGGCGAGCACACTGACGAAATCCTTGCCGAACTGGAGAAGTCTGGGAAATGAAGACCGGTGGACAACTGATCGTCGACGCCCTCGAAGCCAACGGCACAGACCGTATCTTCTGCGTGCCGGGCGAATCCTACCTTGCGGTGCTTGACGCGCTGCATGATTCCTCGATCCGCACCATCGTCTGCCGCCAGGAAGGCGGTGCTGCCATGATGGCCGACTGTCAGGGCCGGCTGACCGGCAAGCCCGGAATCTGCTTCGTCACCCGCGGCCCTGGCGCCACCAACGCTTCGGCCGGCATCCACATTGCCATGCAGGATTCGGTTCCCCTCATCCTGTTCATCGGCCAGGTCGCCAGCCACGCCAAGGAGCGGGAGGCTTTTCAGGAGGTTGATTACGTCAGGTTCTTCGGCGACATCGCCAAATGGGTGGTCGAGATCGACGACGCCTCGCGCATCCCTGAATTCGTCACCCGCGCTTTCGCCGTGGCGACGTCGGGCCGTCCCGGCCCGGTCGTCATCTCGCTGCCGGAGGATATGCTGACCAGCATGGTCGAAGCGCCGGAAGCACTTCCGCACACGCCCGTCGAGACCTATCCCGGGGAGGCCGAACTCGACGCACTGGAAATGCTGCTTGCCGGCGCGAAGCGTCCCTTCGTCATCCTGGGCGGCACGCGCTGGAACGCGGATGCCGTGGCGCGGATACATGAGATCGCCGAGGTCTGGTCGCTTCCTGTCGGCTGTTCATTCCGCCGCCAGATGCTGTTCGACCATCTTCATCCAAACTATGCCGGCGATGTCGGCATCGGCATCAATCCGAAGCTAGCGGCGGCCATCAAGCAGGCCGACGTCGTTCTCTTGATCGGCGGCCGCATGGGCGAGATGCCATCTTCGGATTACACGTTGCTGAAGAGCCCCTATCCCGACCAGGCACTGGTGCATGTCCATGCCGATGCCGGCGAACTCGGCCGGGTCTACCGCCCGACGCTGGCGATCAACGCCTCGCCAGCGGCTTTCGTCGAGGGTTTCGCCAAGCGCAAGCCCGCCGGAACGCCATCATGGGCGGCCGAGACGCCTAGGCATCACGCGGCCTATCTCGAATGGTCGACGCCACCACAGACCGGCCCCGGCGCGGTCCAGATGGGTCCGATCATGGACTATCTGGAAAAGGTGTTGCCCGACGATGCCATCCTGACCAATGGCGCCGGCAATTATGCGACCTGGGTTCATCGCTTCCACCGCTCCCGCCGCTTCGGCACGCAAGCCGCGCCGACGTCGGGCTCGATGGGTTACGGCACGCCGGCGGCGGTCGCGGCCAAGGCGCTTTATCCGGAGCGCACCGTGGTCGCCTTCGCCGGCGACGGCTGCTTCCTGATGAACGGGCAGGAATTCGCCACTGCTGTGCAGTACGACCTGCCGATCGTGGTGATCGTCGTCAACAACGGCATTTACGGCACCATCCGCATGCATCAGGAGCGCGAATATCCCGGTCGTGTCGTCGGCACCGATCTGAAGAACCCCGATTTTGCAGCACTTGCCCGCGCCTATGGCGGCCATGGCGAGACGGTGGAGAAAACAGCTGATTTCGCGCCTGCCTTCGAGCGCGCGCGAACCAGCGGCAAGCCGGCGATCGTCGAGATCAGGCTCGATCCCGAAGCGATAACGCCGACCCGGACGATGACGCAGATACGCGACAAGGCCTGAGAGCCGCCAGGCGAGTTCCCTGGCGCCTCCCTCTGTCCCGCCGGCCTTCGGCCCCTACATCGCCTTTTCGATCTGACCGCGGATCTCGCCGTCCTTGTGGGCCGCCGTGTGTACGTTGACATAATATTTGCCGGCCTCCAGGTCGGCGGCCTGCGCATCCGTCAGCGTCGCCGACCCCTTGATCGGGCTCTTGAGCTTGCCTTTGAACGGGATCACGGGATCCGCGTTTTCACCCATTGCCGCCGGGCCGTGGATATGCGCAGCCGACGCCGGGCCGCTGAGGCCGGAATACTTCACGTTCCAGCTGAGCTTCTTTTTCGTGGTGTCGAAGGTGAGAGTGGCCGTCCCCTTGCCCTTGGTTGTGACGGCTGGGCTCTGCTGGCCGCCATCCAGGGTCGCCTTGTATTTTACCATCTCGGCCATGGCCGGTGATGCGAACAGGAAAGCGGTGGAAATGGCGAGCGCCGATAGCGCCGGCAGGAAGGAGTGTGCGCGCATGAAGAACCTCCAATTGAAGCTATGCGTCGCGGCTCCCCGCCGCGCGCATGCTTCAATGCAACGGCTGGTTGGCACAATGTATCCCCGCACACGGTTTTGTGATCGGAGCGAATGGAAAAGGGGCGGTCGCCCGCCCCTTTTTGGTGTCAGCCGTCGAACCGCTCGCAGGCGCAGTTGATTGCGCCTGCCAGGCTTATTTGACCGCCTTGTCGGTGATGGCGGTGGTATAGGCGCCTTTCGGCTCCTTGGTGATGATCTTCTGGTCGAGCAGCGCTTTGGCGGTGCGCTCGTAGGTCGCCGGGTCGAGCTTGCCGTCGGCGTTGTCGATCAGCTTGGCGACTTCGCTCATCATCCGCTTCTGGTGGTTTTCGTCCTGGCCGCCGCCGTCCATGACGATGCCTGCCGCCTCGTCATTGTTGTCGACGGCGTATTTCCAGCCCTTCATCGAAGCGCGCACGAAACGCACCATCTTGTCCTCGAAGGCCGGATCCTTGAGCTTGTCTTCCGAGGCATAGAGGCCGTCCTCGAGCAGGTCGTTGCCCATGGCCGAGTAGTTGAAGACGGTGAGTTGTTCGGGCTTGTAGCCGGCGTCGATCAGCTGCCAGTACTCATTGTAGGTCATGACCGAGATGCAGTCCGCCTGCTTCTGGATCAGCGGCTGCACATCGAAACTCTGCTTGAGAACGGTGACGCCATCGGGACCGCCATCGGTCTTGAGGCCTAGCTTGTTCATCCAGGCGTAGAACGGATATTCATTGCCGAAGAACCAGACGCCCAGCGTATGACCCTTGAAATCGGCTTCGCTCTTGATCGGGCCGTCCTTCGGGCAGACCAGCTCCATGCCGGCCTTCTTGAACGGCTGGGCAATGTTGACCAGCGGCACGCCCTTTTCGCGCGCGGCGAGCGCGCCGCCCATCCAGTCGACGATGACATCGGCGCCGCCGCCGGCGATCACCTGCTCGGGGGCGATGTCGGGACCGCCCGGCTTGATCTCGACGTCGAGGCCTTCAGCGTCATAGAAACCCTTCGCCTTGGCGACATAGTAGCCGGCAAACTGCGCCTGCGTGACCCATTTCAGCTGCAAGGTCACCTTGTCGGCGGCCATTGCCTGGAACGCGGCCAGCGACATCGCGCCGGCCAGAACTGGAATAATAAGTCTTTTCATTTTTTTACCCTCTGAAGTTAGTGCCCTGAACCCACCGCCCCTATCCACCACGGACAGAGGGATGCCAAAACGTGACGGCCCTTTCGACAAGGGCGACCACGCCATAAAAGACCGAACCCGCAAGTGCTGCAACTGCGATTTCGGCCCAGACCATGTCGATGTTCATCCGCCCGACCTCGGTCGAAATGCGGAAGCCCATACCGACGACCGGCGTGCCGAAGAACTCGGCGACGATGGCGCCGATCAGCGCCAGCGTCGAGTTGATCTTCAGCGCGTTGAAGATGAAAGGCGCTGCCGCCGGCAGCCGCAGCTTGATGAGCGTCGGCCAATAGCTAGACGCATAGGTGCGCATCAGATCGCGCTCCATATGGCCGGACGCGGCGAGCCCGGCGACCGTGTTCACCAGCATCGGGAAGAAGGTCATGATGATGACGACAGCCGCCTTGGACTGCCAGTCGAAACCGAACCACATGACCATGATCGGCGCCACGCCGATGATCGGCAGCGCCGAGACCATATTGCCGATCGGCAAGAGCCCGCGCCGCAGGAACGCCACGCGGTCGGCGAGAACAGCGGTGACGAAGCCCGCACCGCTGCCCACGACATAGCCGAAAAGAACTGCCTTGAAGATGGTCTGCCGGACATCGGCGCCGAGGATCGGCAGCGAACCGGCGATGCGCGCGCCGATGGCGCTCGGCGGCGGCAACAGGATGAAAGGAATGCCGGCGCCACGCGTTACCGCCTCCCAGATGATCAGGATCCAGGCACCGAAGATCGCCGGAATGATCAGACGCAAAGCGGTCCTCGTCGAGCCGTCCGTCGGGCGCAGTCCAGACAAGACCGCGACACAACGCCAGCCAAGCAGCCAGGCGGCCGCGAGCAGCAGGAAATATGGCGCCCGCGCCAGACCTTCGAAGCCGGCAATGCCCCCGATGAGCAGCCAGGCCGCCAGATGCGCACCGATGAAAAGCACGACAGCTTCGGCCATGGGCGGCACTTTGGCCATCGGGGTCAAAGCGGCGAGAAGCAGCGCGCCGAAGATCAGCCAGCTCGTCGCGGCATAGGGATAGATCAACGTCCCCGCAGGCTGCGCCAGCGGATCAACTTTTGGCGCTGCGATCGCTCCGAGCGCAACGGCGATCAGGCACGCCAGGATCGCCAACGCCGCTTGCCAGGAAGGTTTCAGCCGGTTCATGCCGGCCTCCCGCCCATGGCGCGGTCGACGAGGCGGCCGGCGATGCCAACCACCATCACAAGCAGCCCCGCCACGATCGAACCGGCGACCAGCGCCGACCAGATGTCGATCGACTGGCTGTAATAGGCGCCGGCCAACAGCTTGGCGCCGATGCCGGCGACAGCACCCGTCGGCAGTTCGCCGACGATGGCGCCGACAAGGCTTGCCGCCACCGCAACCTTCATCGAGGTGAACAGGAACGGCACCGAGGCCGGCACGCGCAGCTTCCAGAAGGTCTGGGCCTGGCTGGCATTGTAGGTGTGCATCAGGTCGAGATGCATGATCTCGGGCGAGCGCAGCCCCTTCACCATGCCGACCGTTACCGGAAAGAACGACAGGTAGGTCGAGATCATCGCCTTCGGGACCAAGCCGGTGATGCCGACCGCCGCCAGCACGACGATGATCATCGGCGCCACCGCCAGGATCGGAATGGTCTGCGAGGCGATGATCCACGGCATCAGGCTGCGGTCGAGCGTCGCCACATGGACGATGCCCACCGCAATGACGATGCCCAGCGCAGTGCCGAAGGCAAAGCCGAGCAGCGTCGAGGACAGCGTCACCCAGGCGTTGTAGACAAGACTGCGGTTCGAATTGATGGGCCGCAGAAACGTATTCTCGAAGAAATTCACCGCCACCTGATGTGGCGCCGGCAGCGTCGGCTTCGGCTGCGACAACGTCTTGCCGATGAGTTCGCTGAACGTCGAGGTTTCGCTGGCCCGCCGGTCGAGATCGCGCTGGAAGGGCGCGTTGAGGAAGACGGCGAAAACGTACCAGAGCACGACGACGCCCAGAAGGATGGAGGTTACGGGGACGATCTTGGAGCGGAAGCTATCCATGGGCGAAGTCTCGCGGATCACACGCCTTCGTCACATGCGCCTTCGTCATCCTAGGGCGGAGCAAGGAGCGGAGCGACGCGGCGCAGACCCTAGGATCCATGCCGTTACATTTCCGCTCCGCAGCGGTGCGGAATACGGCTCCCTGCGCCCCACTCTGTTTGGCCGGTATTCTCAGCTGCTTACGCCCCTCGGCCAATGTCGCGGCATGGATCCTAGGGTCTGCGCAGGCTGCTACGCGCCTGCTCCGCCCTAGGATGACGAAGGCGCAGTACGCCGTGCGCTTGTCACCCGCTTCAATCATCATAGCTATGCCCTGCCCTCAACCCGTCCCGCACCCGTGCGGCGATCGCCAGGAACTCCGGCGTCTCGCGGATGCCGAGCGGCCGCTCTTTCGGCAGCGTCGATTCAATGACATCGCTGACCCGGCCCGGACGTGGCGACATGACGACGATGCGTGTCGACAGATAGACCGCCTCCGGGATGGAGTGCGTGACGAAGCAGATGGTCTTGTTCGTCCGTCCCCACAGTTCCAGCAATTGCTCGTTGAGGTGGTCGCGAACAATCTCGTCCAGCGCGCCGAACGGCTCGTCCATCAACAGGAGGTCGGCGTCGAAGGCGAGCGCACGGGCGATCGAGGCGCGCTGCTGCATGCCCCCGGAAAGCTGCCAGGGATATTTCTTCTCGAAGCCGCTGAGATTGACGAGGTCGAGCGTGCGCTTGATGCGCTCCGCCTGCTCGGCCCTGGACAGGCCCATGATCTCCAGCGGCAGCGCGACATTGCGCTCGATGGTGCGCCAGGGAAACAGGGCGGCGGCCTGGAACACATAGCCATAGGCGCGTTTCTCGCGCGCCTGTTCAGCTGTCATGCCGTTGACCGAAATCGCCCCCGAGGTCGGCTTCTCCAGATCGGCAATGACGCGCAGCAAAGTGGTCTTGCCGCAGCCCGACGGCCCGATGAAGGAGACGAACTCCCCCTTGCCGATGGTCAGGTCGACATTGGACAGCGCCTGCACCGGCCCGTCATTGGTCTGGAAGGTGAGCCCAAGCTTGCTTGCCGAAACGACGGCTGGCGAAGTTCCCGTCATCGGTTGCGGCCTGCCTGTTCCCGCGGCGCCGTCCCGATTCCGATTGCTTTTATCGCGATGTTGTTTTCCATTCGACCCGTCCCATTGGCCCCAGCCCTGCTGAGCTTGTCCCACTCAATCGACGCCCGGAGTTTCCCCGATGTCGCCTAAACCCACTTGTCATCTTATCCGCCCTGAAAGCACTTATGAAGGCAAGCAGGGTCTAACCTATTTCGCAGGCATCGCCACCGAGTCGGTCGGCTCTTCCGGCATCTGCATGCATGTGCTGACCATGCCGCCCGGCGCCCGCGCCAAGGCGCATCTGCATGAGAACCATGAAACGGCGATCTACGTGCTCTCCGGGGAGGTCCATACCTGGTATGGCGACAGGCTGGAGCATCACATCGTCGTCAAGGCCGGTGACCTCTTCTACATTCCGGCCGGCGTGCCGCATCTGCCGGCCAATCTGAGCAACGCCCCCTCGTCGGCCGTCATCGCCCGCACCGACCCCAACGAACAGGAAAGTGTCGTCCTGTTGCCGGAACTGGATGCACTGGTCGCTTGATATCCTCGAACGAGGGACGCTGGCCGTCATCGGCACCGTGACACTTCCCCGTAGACGGTACCGTCCTCGTCGGCAATCACCAGCTTCTTGGCGTTCTTGGCGCTGCGCTTGATGGTGAACCGGATCGTCGACTGGCCTTCCTCGCCTTCCGCCTGGCATTGCGCCTTCGCCACCAGCGAACCGTCGGCCTGTACCTGCTTTTCAATGAAGGTACAGGCGCTGGCGATGGTGATGAAGTCGGTATCGGTCAGCAGCAGCATGTCCTCGGCATAGACCTTCTGACCATTCTTGTTGATGCAGCCGGTCTTGTTGCCATAGGGCTTGGACAGGTCGATGCCGGCCGCCGAGGCGGAGCCGGCAGCCAGAACAAGAACGGCGGTGAGATAGAACCCCGCGCGCCTCACCGTCAAACCCCGGTCGCCGGAATGCCGGTCCGCTCGACCTTGCGCGGCGCGGTGATCTCTTTCCAGGTCGACAGCGCCCGGTTGACCGCGGCGTTCGGCTCGCGGCCGACGAACTCACCATGACCGGGCTTTGCCTTCACCTCGGCTTCCTCGATCGACAACTCGCCTCGCGAGAAGACGAAGCGCGGCAAGCCCGTCACCTCGACGCCTTCGAACACGTTGTAGTCGATGACAGACTGCTGCTTCTTCGAAGAAATCGTTTTCCTGCGCTTCGGATCCCAGACGATGATGTCGGCATCGGCACCTTCGACGATAGCGCCCTTTTTTGGATACATGTTGAGGATCTTGGCGATGTTGGTCGATGTCACCGCGACGAACTCGTTCATCGTCAGTCGCCCGGTGTTGACGCCCTTGGTCCATAGCACCGGCAGCCGGTCCTCGAGGCCCCCCGTGCCGTTGGGAATCTTGGTGAAATTGCCGACGCCGAAACGCTTCTGCTCGGTGGTGAAGGCGCAATGGTCGGTCGCCACCACCTGCAGCGATCCGGCTTGCAGGCCCGCCCACAGAGAATCCTGATGCAGCTTGTTGCGGAAGGGCGGGCTCATAACGCGGCGCGCCGCGTGATCCCAGTCCTTGTCGAAATACTCGCTCTCGTCCAGCGTCAGGTGCTGGATCAGCGGCTCGCCGTACACCCGCATGCCTTTCTGGCGCGCCCGCCGGATCGCCTCGTGGCTCTGCTCACAGGAGACGTGCACGACATAGAGCGGCACACCGGCCATGTCGGCGATCATGATGGCGCGGTTGGTTGCCTCGCCCTCCACTTCCGGTGGGCGCGAATACGCATGTCCTTCGGGGCCATTGTTGCCGGCGGCGAGCAGCTTCTGCGACAGGGCGGCGACCACGTCGCCATTCTCGGCGTGCACCAGCGACAGTGCGCCGAGATCGGCGCAGCGCTGGAACGACGCGTACATCTCGTCGTCGTCCACCATCAGCGCGCCCTTGTAGGCCATGAAGTGCTTGAACGAGGTGATGCCCTTGTCGACGACGGTGGCCATCTCGTCGAACACCTGCTTGCCCCACCAGGTGATCGCCATGTGGAAGGAATAGTCGCATGAGGCCTTGGAGGTCTTGTTGTCCCACATCTGCAAAGCTTCGAGCAGCGATTGCTGCGGGGACGGGAGGCAGAAATCGACCACCATCGTCGTGCCGCCGGCCAGGGCCGCACGCGTGCCGGATTCGAAATCGTCGGCTGAGTAAGTGCCCATGAAGGGCATTTCAAGATGGGTATGCGGATCGATGCCGCCTGGCATGACATAGCAACCGGTGGCGTCGTACTCATGGTCGCCATGCAGGTCCGAGCCGATGGCGACGATCTTGCCGTGCTGCATCAGCACGTCGGCCTTCCAGGTGCGGTCGGCGGTGACGACGGTGCCGTTCTTGATGACTTTGGTCATTTTGCTGTTCCCTTGTTCTTCTCTTCGCGCTTCTTGGTGAGCGGCGTTGAAGGTAAATCTCTAAATTCACTCCACGATGACGGCCGTCTCCACCACCGCGTGGAACAGAACGTCGGCGCCGGCCGCGGCCCATTCCTTGGTGATCTCTTCCGCCTCGTTGTGGCTTAATCCATCCACGCAAGGGCACATCACCATCGCGGTCGGCGCGACGCGGTTGATCCAGCAGGCGTCGTGGCCGGCGCCGGAGACGATATTGCGGTGCGTGTAACCAAGCCGCTCTGCGGCGTCGCGGATCGCCTTGACGCAGCCCTTGTCGAAGGTGACCGGATCAAAATGACCGACCTGCTCGATCTCGTATCGGATGTCGAGCGCGTCGCAGATCGTGTCGATGCCTTCGCGGATGCGGCCATCCATGGCGTCGAGCATTTCCTTCTCCGGTGAGCGGATGTCTATGGTGAAGACGGTGCGGCCGGCGATGATGTTGCGCGAATTGGGATAGGCTTCCATGTGGCCGACCGCGCCGACGGCGTCGGGCTGGTAGTCCATGGCGATCTCGTGCACCAGTTCGATCACCCGGGCCATGCCGAGGCCGGCATTGCGGCGCTTCGGCATCGGCGTCGAGCCGGTATGCGCCTCCTTGCCGGTCAGCGTCACCTGCAGCCATTTCAGGCCCTGGCCGTGGGTGACGATACCGATGTCGATATCTTCGTCCTCGAGGATCGGGCCCTGCTCGATATGCAGTTCGAAGAAGGCGTGAATCTTGCGGTCGCCGACCTTCTCGGCGCCCTTCCAGCCGATGCGCTCCAGTTCCTCGCCGAATTTCTTGCCGTTCTTGTCCGTATGCTCGTAGACATCGGCCTGGTCGAGCACGCCGGCAAACACGCCGGACGCCATCATCGCCGGGGCGAAGCGTGCGCCTTCCTCGTTGGTCCAGTTGGTGACGACAATCGGGTGCTTCGTCTTGATGTCGAGATCGTTGAGCGAGCGCACGATCTCCAGGCCGCCGAGGACGCCGAGAACACCGTCATACTTACCGCCGGTCGGCTGCGTATCAAGGTGGCTGCCGACATAGACCGGCGGCAGGCTGGGGTCGGTGCCTTCGCGGCGGGCAAACATGGTGCCCATCTCGTCGACGCCCATTTCGAGCCCGGCGGCATCGCACCAGCGCTTGAACAGGTGCCTGCCCTCGCCGTCCTCGTCGGTCACGGTCTGGCGATTGTTGCCGCCGGCAATGCCGGGGCCGATCTTCGCCATCTCCATGATGGAATCCCACAAACGGTCTGAATTGATTCGCAGATTTTCGCCGGGTGCGGCCATTCAAAGTCCTTCCATTTCATGTTCTGGGCGGGTGGCGGTTCCCATCGCCACCTACCCAGTAAAGGCAAGTCTAGTCGATCGACCGCAGTACTTCCCGCACATGGTCGATCAGTTCGTTGATCTGGCCCTTGGTGATGATGAGCGGCGGCGACAGTGCGATGATGTCGCCGGTGGTGCGGATCAGCGCGCCGCGCTCGAAGGCTTTGACGAAAGCCGAGAACGCACGCTTGGTCGGGCTGCCGGCGATAGGCGCGAGCTCGATCGCGCCGATCAGGCCGATGTTCCTGATGTCGATGACATGCGGCTCGCCCTTCAGCGAATGCAGCGCATCCTCCCAATAAGGTGCCAGTTCCTCGCCACGGGTGAGCAAGCCCTCTTCCTTGTAGGTGTCGAGCGTGCCGAGTGCGGCCGCACAAGCGATCGGATTACCCGAATAGGTGTAGCCATGGAAGAACTCGATCATGTGCTCGGGGCCAGTCATGAAGGCGTCGTGGATTTCCTTCTTCACGAACACGGCACCCATCGGGATGACGCCGTTGGAGACACCCTTGGCGGTGGTCATGATGTCGGGCGTGACGCCGAAATAGTCGGCGGCGAACGGCGCGCCAAGGCGGCCGAAACCGGTGATGACCTCGTCGAAGATCAGCAGGATGCCGTGCTTGGTGCAGATTTCGCGCAGCTTCTCGAGATAGCCCTTCGGCGGCAGGATAACGCCGGTGGAACCGGCGACCGGCTCGACGATGACGGCCGCGATGGTCGAGGCGTCATGCAGGGCGACGATCCGCTCCAGCTCGTTTGCGAGTTCCGCGCCGTGCTCCGGCACGCCTTTCGAAAAAGCGTTCTTCTCCGGCAGATGCGTGTGCGGCATGTGGTCGACGCCGCCCAGCAGCGTGCCGAACATCTTGCGGTTGGTGACGATGCCGCCAACCGAGATGCCGCCGAAATTGACGCCGTGATAGCCGCGCTCGCGGCCGATGAGCCGGGTGCGTGAGCCCTCTCCCTTCACGCGGTGATAGGCGATCGCCATCTTCAACGCCGTCTCGACCGATTCCGAACCGGAATTGGTGAAGAACACATGGTCCATGCCCTTGGGCGCGAGGTCGACCAGGCGGTTGGCCAGCTCGAACACGATCGGATGGCCCATCTGGAAGGCCGGGGCGTAGTCGAGTTCGGCGGCCTGGTGCTGGATCGCCTCGGTGATCTTCGGACGGCAATGGCCGGCGTTGACGCACCACAGGCCGGCGGTGCCGTCCAGCACCTTGCGGCCGTCGCTGGTCGTGTAATGCATGTCCTTGGCGGACACGAACATGCGCGGCGCCTGCTTGAACTGCCGGTTTGCCGTGAACGGCATCCAGAATGCGCTGAGATCGTTCGGCGTGACTTTCAGCCGGTTGGACATGACCAAGACTTCCCCTTGTAACCTGTTTCGCTGCGCCCAACGCTTGGTCTTTGCCGCGCTTTCATGCTACGCAAATTTTGACCGATTGGACAAACGTTAGCACCGCCATGTCGGCGGTCAATGGATTACTAGCGGAAATGCGGCTCCTGAAGTGCGTTCCACAGGTTGGAGAAAAACTGGTCCAGAGAATTGGTCCAGATGACCGTCGATGCGAGGGTCCGCAACGGTGACCACGAGCACGCAAGCCCCTCGCCGCACCCGCATCCAGGTGGAAAAGCGCGAACTGATCCTGGAGGCCGCGCTCGAAGTGTTTTCCACCAACGGCTTCCGAGGTTCGACCATCGACCAGATCGCCGAAGCCGCCGGCATGTCGAAGCCGAACCTGCTCTACTATTTCCGCCGCAAGGAGGACATTCACGAGACATTGATGGAACGGCTGCTCGAAACCTGGCTGGCGCCGCTCAGGGAACTCGACGACATCGGCGATCCGATGACCGAACTCAGGAGCTACATCAGGCGCAAGCTGGAAATGGCCCGCGACTTTCCGCGCGAGAGCCGGCTGTTCGCCAACGAGATCCTGCAGGGAGCGCCGCGCATCATGCCGCTGTTGGCGGGCGAGTTGAAGACGTTGGTCGACGAGAAGGCCGCCGTCATCAAGGGCTGGATGCGCGCCGGCAAGATCGCCCGGACCGATCCCTGGCACCTGATCTTCGCGATCTGGGCAACGACGCAGCACTATGCCGATTTCGACGTCCAGGTCCGCGCCGTTCTGGGGTCGAACCGCGGCGGCGACGGCCGCTTCGAGGACGCTGCCCGCTTCCTGGAGCAATTGTTCCTCGATGGGCTGAAGCCAAACGGCTAGCGGCCGACCCACCGGTTGTTTGGTTCTTGCTGACCGTGGAGGTTAGCGGAGGCGCTCATTATTTCGTCATCCACGGGCGGAGCAAGGAGCGTGGCGACGCAGCGCAGACCCGAGGACGACGAAGCTGAGGGGTCTCACGCGCTGCGTCGTTCGGCCGGCATCGCGTCGAGCAATTGCTGCAGCTTGGCGATCGAGTTCTGCTCGGCGAGCGGCGTGTAGACGATCAGCCGCATGTCCGAGCCGTCGTCGATCGACAGGCTCATATGCTCGAAAGCCATCAAGCCAGCCTTGGGATGCCGGATGTGCTTCACGCCGGTTAGTTTTCGCGCCACGTCGCGCCGGGGCCACCAGTCACGGAACTCGGGACTTGAGTTCATCATCAGCGCGATCAGCCGTTCGAAATCCGGATCGCCGACATATTTGGCGCTTTCGGCACGAAACGAGGCGAGCACCACGCGGGCGAGTTCTTCCCAGTCGACCAGCAGGCGGCGGTGGTGCGGGTTGGTGAACACCATGTGGACGATATTTCTGCTATCGCCCTCCAGCAGGCCGTAGTCGCCGAACACCGCCACGGCCGCTTCGTTCCAGGCAAGAACGTCCCAACGCCGGCCGACGACGTAGGCGGGCTGCTGCACCAGGCTTTGCAGCATATGCAACAGCGTGGCGTCGACCTTTTCCGGCGCCGCCACACGACGCTCCGGCTGCTGGCGGCCGGCCAGGATGAACAGATGCCGCTTCTCGACGGCGTCGAGGCGAAGCGCCTCGCAGAGCGCCGCCAGCACTTCCACCGAGGGCCGCACATCCCTGCCCTGTTCGAGCCAGGTGTACCAGGTGGTGCCGACACCGGCGATCATCGCCACTTCCTCGCGCCGCAGACCCGGCGTGCGCCGTCGCGGACCTGTCGTGATGCCGGTGGCCGACGGCGCCAGTCTTTCCCGGCGCGAACGCAGGAAGGCGCCGAGCTCGCGCCGGCGGCTCTCGTCGGCTGATCGGGTGGAGGCAGCGGGAGCGTTCACGCCGACTGTTATAGCAGTATTGATACCAGGATAAAGTTTGAACTGTTTGACATGGGCGAAGCGCCCCATCTTGCGTTCAGGGCAACAACAGGAGGCTCTGAACATGGAATTGAAAGACAAGACCATCCTCATCACTGGCTCGACCGACGGCGTCGGCCGGGTCGTGGCGCAAAGGCTGGGTGCCGCCGGAGCACGGGTGCTGGTGCATGGCCGCGATGCAACCCGTGGCAAGGCCGTTATCGCCGATATCGAAGCCGCCGGCGGCAAGGCCGAGTTTCTCGCGACCGATCTCGCTTCGCTGGCGGAGGTAAGACGCCTCGCCGAGGCCGTGCGCGGCAGCACAACCCGCCTCGACATCCTCATCAACAATGCCGGCGTCGGCACTGCTGGCGACAAGCGACAGACAAGCGCCGATGGCTACGAGTTGCGCTTTGCCGTCAATTATCTCGCCGGCTTCCTGCTGACCTCGGAGCTTCTGCCGCTGCTGAAGGCGAGCGCCCCGGCACGCATCGTCAATGTCGCGTCCGCCGGCCAGCAGCCGATCGATTTCGACGATGTCATGCTGACCCGCGGCTATAGCGGGGTGCGCGCCTACTGCCAGAGCAAGCTGGCGCAGATCCTGTTCACCGTCGATCTGGCCGAGCAGTTGGAAGGCAGCGGCGTCACCGTCAACGCACTGCATCCGGCGAGCTACATGAACACCACCATGGTCCGACAGGCGGGCGTGACGCCGTGGAGCTCCGTCGAAACCGGCGCCGAAGCTATCTTGAACCTCGCCACCTCATCCGCGCTCGAAGGGCGCAGCGGCCTCTATTTCGACGGCCTGCGCGAATCCCGCGCCCACGCCCAGGCCTACGACGCCAGGGCAAGACGGCAATTGCGCAGCCGGAGCCTCGACCTCGTCGGGTTGGCTTCGCCAAAATCGAAGGAAGAACAGTCATGAACGACAGAACCGAACACACAGTCATCATCGGCGGCTCGTCCGGCATCGGCCTGGCGACAGCGCGCAAACTGCTCGGCCCGGGCATGAAGGTGACCATCACCGGGCGCAACCAGGACAAGCTCGTCAGCGCCTGGAAGAGCCTTGGCGGCGCTGCCGACAAGGCCGCCTTCGACGCTTCGAAGCCGGATGACGTACGCCAGTTCTTCGAGCGCCTCGGCCCGTTCGACCATCTCGTTCTGGCGGCCAGCGGCGGCAAGGGCCTCGGTCCATTCGAGACCCTCGACCTTGCAGACATCGCCGGGGGCGTCGACGAAAAAGTGCGCCCGCAACTCTCCTGCCTGCAGGCAGCCTTGCCGACGCTGAACAAATCGGGATCGGTCACATTCATTTCGGCGGTGTCGGCCCAGGTCGCGATGCCGGGCGTCGCCGGCATCGGCGCCATCAACGGCATGCTGCTGACCGTCGCGCCGGTCCTGGCGGTGGAACTGAAGCCGCTGCGCGTCAACGTGGTTGCGCCCGGCGTCATCGACACGCCGTGGTGGGATTTTCTACCGGTTGAGCAGCGGCAGGCGGTCTTTGCCGAATATGCGGGGAAAACGCCGGTCGGCCGCATCGGCCGTGCCGAGGACGTCGCCTCGGCGATAGCCTTCCTCGTCTCCAACAGCTTCATGACCGGCCAGGTGCTGACCTGCGATGGCGGACTGCGGTTCGCGGCTTGAATAAATGACACGGCCAGTGTTAGGGGACCGCCGCTAAGCCACGGCGTTGCTGCTCGGCCTCGACAGGGCACAGTTAGCGGAGCATTAACTAACTTATGTAAGCGTATTCAATGCATTATCGGAATAGCGCACTCGTCGGCAAGCGCTGGCAAAGGTACGCAACTTACTCATCGCTAAAGCTAATGAATTGGGAAACCCCGGAGCTTCTTCAGACACTGTCGTTGCTGCGGTGCTCAAGGAACACCCCGAGGCTGTGCTTGAAGCGAGAGCTGATCTTGTGAGGATGGCTCTCGCAAGAGAACTCTCGCGCGCTCGCGAGAGAGGCCCTGCAAGTGTGGGTACAACCCAGCTCACAATGTGGGGAAATTTTAACGTCTCCCCCCAGATTCGGGTACCTAATGAACACGGAGAGCTCGTCTACAAGAACGTTGATATTTGCACATTCGAGGAAGTAGAGGGCTATGCAGCCTCATTGCCTACTCCCAGAAATCCGTCCAACAGAAGGGCCAACCTGCTGCAGATGATCGAGACTTTGAAGCCATTTCGTTCCAGCGACAAAGACATCATCGGCACCAGCTGGGCTGCGTCGATCGCAGCGTCGACGAAGGGGGCAGCTTAGTATTGTGAGGGCCATCCCATCCAAAATAGCGATCCCCCACAGCGACTGCGCGATCAGCGTCAAAAACCTCCGCTCAGAGGGACATTGCCGACGAGGCCGTTGATGCGCGCTGCGCGGTCTGGACCCTGATGATCCCTGAAATTGTGGAACATCGGCGTGGCGACGATCAGGAACAGCACCAGCACCGCGCAGGCGATTACCGTCCAGAGGCCGGCCATCACCAGCGCGCCGGCTATGATCTGCAGGACAATGCCGGCCCACAGCGCCAACCGAGTCATTGGCACGCCACGCGCGGCCATCAAACCGGTCAGGAATGCGGCGTTCTGGATGTTGCGCAGGCCGGCGAAGACAAAGGCGCCGCCGAGCAGAAGGCGGCCAAGAAACAGCAAGGTCGAAGGCAAATCGACGGGCATTAAATTCTCCCTTTGAAAACAGTAGGAGCGCCGCTTTCCTCGGCGCTCCAATAGACACCAGGACTGTCAGGCCGCCTTGGCGGCCGGCATCGGATGGATGGCATGGAACGGGATGCAGAGCCGGTTCCAGGTGTTGATCATGCCGACCGCGACGGAGAGCTTGACCAGTTCCTCTTCCGAGAAATGCTCGAGCGTGCGGGCGTAGAGTTCGTCCGATACGCCGTTGCTGGCGACCAGGGTCACCGCTTCGGTCCAGGCGAAGGCGGCGCGTTCGCGCTCGGAGAAGAGCGGCGATTCCTTCCAGGCAGCGACCAGATAGAGCCGCTGTTCGGTCTCACCGTCGCGCCTGGCTTCGCGGCTGTGCATCTCGACGCAGAAGGAACAGCCGTTGATCTGCGAGGCCCTGAGCTTGATCAGGTGCAGCAGGGTTACCTCCAGCCCGCATTCGTCGACCGCCTTGTTGAGTGCCGTCACCGCCTTCATGATTTCCGGCGCCTTGGCGAAAAACTGCAGTCTCTGTTTCATCGTCTTTCCTTTCGCATCTTTGGGGAGGTTAGGCTTGGTTGGTTGAACGGGATTTCTGCGGCCGCTGATGACGCTCGACAAAGGCGCAGCTCGCGGCAAACGATCTGGGGTCGCCTTCCGCCGCGTAATCCGCCACGATGTCGGACAGCTTCACCTCTGCGAGCGCTGCCCGGTAGGCGCGCTCGGCCTTCAGCATCGCGGCATTGATGCCGCAGGGTTTGACATAGGCCGAGGCGTCGATCTTGACCGGACCGTTGCGGCGGATCTCGCCGCAGCGAAACGCCGGCTCGCGCCCTTCTACGGCCAGCACGATGTCGAGCAGCGTGATGCGCTCGGCAGCCCGCGCCAGCCGGTAGCCGCCGGCGGGACCCGGCACCGATTCCAGGATCCGCGCCGCGCTCAACATGTTGAGATGCTTCAGGAGATAGGTCGGCGACAGGCCGAAGGCCTCCGCCAGGGCCGCGCCCGGTATCGTGCTGTTGCCCTCGACACTGGCCAGCGTGGCCGCGCAGTGAATGGCCGCTTCAACGCCCTCGCCCAGCTTCATGATGCCAATCTCCCATTCATGGATACCTTTTATCGTGGATAATTTTTATCTGCAATAGGAAAATGAAAAAACGGCGCCCGAAGACGCCGCTTTTCTCGTCGAATGTCTGCTCGCTACTCCGCCGCCACCTTGGCCATCGGGTTGTTCGGATGCGTCGTCCAGTTGGCATAGACCGGCGACACCGGTCTGCCGGTGCGCTGGTCCAACGCGCCCGCCGCCAGCGGCTCCATGGTGATGCAATTGTCGACCGGGCAGACATTGACGCACAGATTGCAGCCGACGCACTCGGCCTCGATCACCTCGAAATGCCTGACGCCGTTGACCATGCTGGTGATCGCCTGGTGCGAGGTGTCCTCGCAGGCGATGTGGCAGCGGCCGCATTTGATGCAGGCATCCTGGTCGATACGCGCCTTGGCGACATAGTTGAGGTTGAGGTACTGCCAGTCGGTGACGTTGGGCGTGGCACGGCCGATGATGTCGTCGAGCGAGCGGTGGCCCTTCTCATCCATCCAGTTTTCGAGGCCGGCGATCATCTCCTGCACGATCTTGAAGCCGTAGGTCATCGCCGCCGTACAGACCTGCACGTTGCCGGCGCCAAGCGCCATGAATTCGGCGGCGTCCCGCCACGTGGTGATGCCGCCGATGCCGGAGATCGGCAGGTCGCGGGTTTCGGGGTCGCGCGCGATCTCGGCCACCATGTTCATGGCGATCGGCTTCACCGCCGGGCCGCAATAGCCGCCATGCGAACCCTTGCCATCGATGGTCGGCATCGGTGCGAAACTGTCGAGGTCGACGCCGGTGATCGAATTGATGGTGTTGATAAGCGACACCGCGTCGGTGCCGCCGGCATGCGCTGCCCGCGCCGGTTTGCGGATATCGGCGATGTTGGGCGTCAGCTTCGTGATCACGGGCATGCGCGTATATTGCTTGCACCAGCGCACCACCATTTCGATATATTCCGGCACCTGGCCGACGGCCGCCCCCATGCCGCGCTCCGACATGCCGTGCGGGCAGCCGAAATTGAGCTCGATGCCGTCGGCTCCGGTCTCCTCGACCAGCGGCAGGATGGATTTCCAGCTTTCCTCGACGCACGGTACCATGATGGATGCGATCAGCGCGCGGTCGGGCCAGTCCATCTTGACTTGCTTCATCTCGCGCAGATTGGTCTGCAAATCGCGGTCGGTGATCAGCTCGATGTTGTTGAGGCCGAGCAGGCGCCGGTCGGCGCCCCAGATCGCACCGTAGCGCGGGCCGTTGACGTTGACCACCGGCGGCCCCTCTTCGCCCAGCGTCTTCCAGACCACACCGCCCCACCCCGCCTTGAAGGCGCGGATGACGTTGTAGGCCTTGTCGGTCGGCGGCGCCGAGGCCAGCCAGAACGGATTGGGCGATTTGATGCCGACGAAATTGTTGCGGATGTCAGCCATGACAGGTCCCTTTCAACCGAGACGAAGGAGCATTTCCACGGGAGCAAGAATGCCGCCTTCAAGCGCGGCGGTGAGGTTGGCGATCTTGGTGCGGGCATCCTCGCCCATGACGAGGCCGACGCCGGGCGGCGGCTTTTTGCCCTCGGCCTGCGCGGCCGCCATGCGGGCCCGCATCTTCGCGAAGAATTCGATGGCGAAAGCACCGCGCGGGCGCTCCGCGGTCACCGAAAAGCCCGCCGCGGTGGCCGTCGAACGATAGTTGTCTGGCGTGGCGACAAAGGACATGGTCTCGTCGGATGCCCATGGCAGCGGATAGGTCAGCGCGCCGTCCTTGAGCCGCATCACGTCGTAGACAGCGAAGACGCCGCCGGACTTGAGCACACGGGCGGCCTCGCTCATCAGTTTGCGCTTGTCGGCCAGGTTCATGCCGACATGCAGGATCATTGCCGCATCGAAGCTGGCCTTGTCGAACGGCATGTCCAGCGCGCTGCCCTGCACGAAGCGCGTCTTGCCGTCCATTCCCACCTGTTTCGACAGGCTGGCCGCGATGTCGACATAGCTTTGCGTCAGGTCGATGCCGGTGACGTCGGCGCCGGCATTGTTCGCGGCAAAACGGGCCGGACCGCCGATGCCTGAACCGATGTCGAGAAGCCGGACTCCAGGCTTCAGCCCCATCTGGTCGATGAGTTCCCTGGTGGCGGCCACGCCGCCAATGTGGAATTCGTCGACTGCGGCGAGATCGTCGGCGCTCAGAAGGGCGATTTCCACGCCAGTATCGGCAAGCGCGGCAAGAATCCGCTGCTCCAGCCCTGAAATCTCGTAGTGACGGGCAATGCCCGGTTCCACCGTGGCCATGATCCTTATCCCTGGGTCAGGCTCCTGTGGATGCTCTCGGCCGCATCGCGCCCTTGCGCCACGGCCGAGACGGTCAGGTCGTCGCCACCAAAAATGCAGTCGCCGCCGGCCCAGACCTTGGCCAGCGAGGTGCGCCCTTCCTCGTCAACCTTGATACGGCCGGCTTCGAGGTCGATTGACGCCCCGCTGCCGTTGAGTGCGACCGGCACAAAACTCTGGCCGATGGCCTTGAACACCTGGTCGGCAACCAGCGTCAGCGTCTCGCCGGTGCCGGCAAGCTTGTCCCCGATGAGCGCGGTGTATTCGAGTTCGATGGCACTGACCTTGCCACCTTCAGCGATCACCCGCTTCGGCTGCAGCCAATGGCGGATGGTGACGCCGTTGGCGGCGGCCAGGTCCTGCTCGAACTCGGAGGCGTTCATATGCTCCTGGCCGCGCCGGTAGCAGATCGTCACCTCCTCGGCGCCAAGCAGCTTCGACTGCACGGCGGCGTCGATCGCCGTCATGCCGCCGCCGATGACGACGACGCGGCGGCCAACCGGCAAGCCTGAGAGGTCGCTGGCCTGGCGCAGCTCGGCAATGAATTCGACCGCGTTGGTGACGCCGGCGGCATCCTCGCCATCGGCGCGCAGCGCGTTGACGCCGCCAAGCCCCATGCCGAGGAACACCGCATCGTAGTTGCGGATCAGGTCGGAGAACTGGTAGTCGCGGCCAAGCGCCTTGCCGTTCTGGATGTCGATGCCACCGATCGCGGTGACGTAGTCGACCTCGGCCTGGGCGAAGTTGTCGACGCTCTTGTAGGCGGCGATACCATATTCGTTGAGACCGCCGGCCTTCGGGCGCGCCTCCAGGATGGTCACGTCATGGCCGTGGCGGGCGAGCCGGTGCGCCGCGGCAAGGCCGGCCGGGCCGGCGCCGACCACGGCGACCGTCTTGCCCGTTGGCTCGGCGCGTGGATAAAACTGCTTGTTCTCGCTCATCGCGACATCGGTGGCGTAGCGCTGCAAACGGCCGATCTGCACCGGCTTGCCTTCCGCCACCTCGCGCACGCAGACCTCCTCGCACAGCGTCTCGGTCGGGCAGACGCGGGCGCACATGCCGCCCAGGATGTTCTGGTCGAAGATGGTCTTGGCCGACCCGATCGGGTTGCCGGTCGAGATCTGGCGGATGAACATCGGAATGTCGATCGAGGTCGGACATGCATTCATGCACGGCGCGTCGTAGCAGAAATAGCAGCGGTCGGATTCGACCAGCGCCTCGTGATGATCGAGCGGCGGGTGCAGGTCGGAAAAATTGTCCGCATATTGGTCGGGCAGGAGCCGGCCGCCGACAATACCTTCTTTGAACTGGCCCTCTGGCATTTTCAGTTCCCCATCTTTTCGTTTTGGGGAAGGCTAGCACGTTTTGTTTTTTTATCAATTGGTCAATTTTTGGCGCAAAATATTGAAAAGGCTGGAAGAAAACATGACAACTGTATTCATGTTATGATGACGATGACGCTGGGATAAGGTCGCCACCCCTGCCATTGCCGTGGATCGACCTGATCTCGTCGGCGACCAATCACTGCAACGTCCAAAGATTGCGGTCGCGGATGCCGAATTCCTCGAGGTGGCTGACCGTGTTGTAAAGATATTCCGCCCCGGAGCCGACATGGCCGCAGGCGCGCGCCAGCACCCGTGCTACTGTCTCCAGCGGCTGCCCGAGCGAAGTGCCTCTGCCCGTCACCCCGACCCAGAAACCCAGCGCCCGCAGATGCCCTTGCGCCGTACGCACCGGGACCCACTGACCGACGCGACGCTCTCGTGATCGTCGATCTCGCGCCGCAACAGTCTTTCGATCTGAGCAGCCTTCTCCCCTTCCGGTAGACGATAGATCACACCATCGCATCGCCCGCCGCGTTCGAGCGCCATCATCAGTCCTGGCTGCGCGACACTGCCGCGCCAGCGGACCATGTCGATGCAGAAGGAGCGATGCCAGCCATGGGCGGTGGCGCGCTGGCGTTCGACGGACTCGAAAGCCGGCTTCCAGATCAGTGAGCCATAGGCGAACACCCATAGCGGCCCCGCATCGGCTTCATCGGACAGCCGCGCGGAAAGGACCCGGAAATCCTCGTCGCTCAGCTGCGTCCAGCTGCCGCTGGGCCCGGGATCGGCCTCCTCGCGATGGCACAGTGTAACAAGCTCGGCTGTAAGCGACATCTGCCGCATGGATCGAGGCCCCCTTCTCGTGGCCAAGCAAAGGCGAAAATCGCAAGGCGCGCAAGATACCAGGAGGCTGGCCTTGCCGTTCCCGATTTCTAGCCCAGATGTCGGATTTCTGTCGTCGAGATCGTCCTAGGATGGATCGAACGACGATCGGTGCACAACGGTGAGGAGACCGACCATGCCAAAATCCCCGATGCCCTTCTTCTGGTACGAACTGATGACGTCGGACCTCGACGCCGCGGAGGCTTTCTATACAACCGTGGTCGGCTGGAGGGCCGAGCCCTTCGACAAGGCCCCAGGTATGCCGCGCTATATCGTCATGAATGTCGGCGAGCGTGGCGTCGGCGGCCTGATGACGATGCCGGAGGATGCGGCCAATATGGGTATGCCGCCCGCCTGGCTGGGCTATATCCATGCAAGGGATGTCGATGCCGCTACCGCGTCGCTGGAAAAGGCAGGTGGTGCCGTTCACCGCCAGCCCGACGACATTCCAGGCGTCGGCCGCTTCGCCGTCGTCGCCGATCCGCAAGGCGCGACGTTCATGTTCCTGCAGCCGAACGGCCCCGACCAGCCGGTTGTGCCGGCCAGCACGCCTGGCCATATTGGCTGGCACGAACTTTATACGAGCGATTGGAAGGCCGCCTTCGATTTCTATTCCAGCCAGTTCGGCTGGACCAATGCCGGCGAATTCGACATGGGCCCGATGGGCATCTATCAGACCTTTACCGCCGGCCCTGAATCCGGTGGCGGCATCATGAACAAGCCCGAGCAGATACCGGTGCCGGTCTGGCAGTTCTATTTCAATGTCACCGGCATCGACGCGGCCGCCAAACGCGTCACCGACAATGGCGGCAAGATCCTGATGGGACCCATGGAGGTGCCCGGAGGCAGCTGGGTCGTGCAATGCCAGGACCCGCAAGGCGCGCATTTCGCTCTGATGGCGCCGGTGCGGTAGCGAGCGCTTACGCCAACCACTGAAATCACGCCTGCTGGCGTCGGCTCATTCCGGCGCCAGCACCGCGACCTTGAGGGTCTCTTTCTTGGCACCACTGAACTGGACGGTGGCTTGGCCCGCCGCCAGCTTGAAGCGCACGCTCTTGCGGATGCCGGGGCAGGTTTTGACACCGCTATAACCCGCCGATTTCACGGCATGGCCGTCCTGGATCACATCGATCCAGGCCTCGCCCGACAGGCTGATCTGGATGGCTCCCTCCGGCGGAACCGCCACGCTGGCTACGGCGCCGAACGTGCCCTCGGCGGGGGCCCGTTCGGGCGGCACCGCGAAACCGGCCTTCTCGGCCGGCACCAGCGCCAGATCCGCAGCGGCACCCACCGCGAGCGTCGCTCCGGACGGCGCTGAGGGCGCAGCCGCAAACAGCGCCTGTTCGCGCGTCACCGGCCATTTGAAGGCCTCGCAGCCGGCGTCCTCGGCCATGGCGAAGCTGGTGGTGCCCATAAGGATTGCGAACAGGCCGATGGTGACTTTTTTCATGGCGAGGGGACCCACATGTCTGGAGTGTCCATAAATTAATACAACCATAGCGATATAATTGCAACCCTAACGGGCACAATATCAGAGGTCAGGCTGGGGAACATTTCCAATCACCAATTGTTGAGGGCAGGCCAAGGGAAGTGAATGGTCCATAGCCGGGCGATAACCTATGGGCGAGCCGAGAAGCCAAATGGAGTTTTGGATGAAGCTTTTCGATGGCCTTGCCAGATACCAGCCGCAGGCGCTTGGCGTTCTGCGCATTATGACGGCGCTGCAGTTCGTCGAGCACGGAAGCCAGAAACTGTTCAATTTCCCCGCAGGCGAGCACGCCGCCGCCGCGTTGAGCGGACTGCCGCTGGCAGCCGGCATCCTCGAATTCCTCGGCGGCATTCTGCTGGCACTGGGCCTTTTCACCCGCCCGGTCGCGTTCCTTCTGGCCGGCGAAATGGCGATCGCCTATTTCGTGGCGCATATGCCGCGCGACTTTTTCCCCGTCAACAACGGCGGCGATTCGGCGATCTCGTTCTGCTTTATCTTTCTCTATCTGGTCTTCGCCGGCGCTGGCGCCTTTGCGCTCGACACCCGCCGCAACGCATGATCCCATGCGGGGGTGCGCTCTCACCCCCGCATCCGTTCGAAATTAGCATCGAACAGCGGCGCCGCCTGCATGCGCGCCGCATGCCGCTTGCCCAGCACCTCGATCTCGAAGCCGTCGCTCTCGTCGGCGATCTCCTTCGGCACGTAGCCGACGGCGACCGACTTCTTCGAATGATGGGCGTAGCCGCCCGACGTCACCCAGCCGCGCACCACGCCGCCAAACCAGATCGGCTCGTCGCCGATGACGTCGGCATCCTTGGCATCGACGATGAAGGCGCGTAGCCGCAACTTGCCGCCCTGTTTTCGCTCGGCCAGCGCCGCCGCCTTGCCAATGAAATCGGCGTCCTTGCCGTAGGCGACGAAACGATCGAGTCCGGCTTCCAGCGGCCCGTAGATCGGCCGGTATTCGCGCCCCCATGAACCATAGTTCTTCTCCAGCCGCAGCGCGTTGAGCGCGCGCGAACCGAACAGGCCGATGCCAAATTCCGCTCCCGCCGCCATCAGCGCCTGGTAGGCGGCGCGCTGATATTCCGGCGCCACCCAGATCTCGTAGCCGAGATCCCCGGTGTAGCTGACGCGGCCGACCAGGCACGGCGCCATGCCGATATCCATCTTGCCAATGGCCATGAAGGGAAACACCGCGTTCGATATGTCGGAGCGCGTGGCTTTCGCCAGCACGACCCTCGCCCTGGGACCGGCAATCGACAGGCCGGTGAGCCTTTGCCCCAGCGCTTCGATATGGACCGAGCCATCATCAGGCAGATGCTGCTCGAACCAGCGCATGTGATATTGCTCGGCAATGCCGGAGCCGGCCAGGAACCAGCCCCCTTCTTCCCGATCTTGGGGGCCCAGATTGGCCAGCGTGAAATCGCCGATCAGCCTGCCGTCTTCCTTCAGCATCGGCGCTAGGGTCATGCGACCGGGCTTCGGCAGCTTGCAAGCGAGCATCCGGTCGAGCCAGGCCGCCGCCCCCTCGCCCGTCACCTTGTATTTGGCAAAGCTCGATATCTCCGACAGGCCGACGCCTGAGCGCACCGCCGCGACTTCGGCGGCGACATGGGTGAAGTCGCTCGAGCGCCGCCATGAGAACTCGTCCTTGACGCCTTCCGGTGCGTACCAGAGCGGCACCTCCAGCCCATAGGCGACGCCCCATTGCGCGCCCTTGGCCGACAACAAATCATAGACGGGCGTCGTCTTCAGCGGCCGCCCGGCCGGCAATTCCTCATTGGGGAAGCGGATCGAAAAACGCCTGGAGTAATTCTCGCGCACCTTGGCGTTGGTGTAGGCCATGGTCGCCCAGTCGCCGTAGCGCGCCACGTCCATCGCCCAGATATCGGCGCCGGGGTCGCCCTCGATCATCCAGTTGGACAGCGCGAGCCCGACGCCGCCGCCCTGGCTGAAGCCGGCCATCACGCCGCAGGCGACCCAGAAGCCCGGCAGGCCGCGCACCGGCCCGACCAGCGGGTTGCCGTCGGGCGCGAAGGTGAAAGGCCCGTTGATGATCTGCTTGATGCCGGTGTTCTGGAAAGCCGGGAAATGTCGGAACCCGACCTCGAGCGACGGCGCGATGCGGTCGATATCGGGCGCCAGCAACTCATGGCCGAAATTCCACGGCGTCTGATACTCGGACCACGGCTTGTTGGCCTTCTCATAGGTTCCCATCAGCATGCCGCCGCGCTCCTGGCGCAGATAGAGCTCGCCGTCGAAATCGACCGCATGGATGACCTCGGTGCCGGTTTTGGCATTCCAGGCCGCGACCTCCGGCATATCCTCGGTGATCAGGTACATGTGCTCCATCGCCAGCACCGGCAGTTCGAGCCCGACCATGCGGCCGACTTCGCGCGCCCACAGGCCGCCGGCATTGACGACATGCTCGGCCACCACCTCGCCCTTGTTGCTTATGACGCGCCACATCCCGTCGGGACGGCGCACGATATCCTCCACCTTGGTGAAACGTTCGATCTCGGCGCCCAGCTTTCGCGCCGCCTTGGCATAGGCATGCGTGACGCCCGAGGGATCGAGGTGGCCGTCCTCCTTGTTGCGGACGGCGCCAACGAATTGGCTGGGGTCGAGCAGCGGCATCAGCTCGGCCGCCTCTTTCGGCGAGATTTCCTCCAGCTCGATGCCGAGATAACGGCCTTTGGCGACGACCCCTCGCAGCCAGTCAAGCCGCGCCTCGGTGGCAGCTAGAAGCACGCCGCCGGTCAGGTGGACGCCGGTCGCCTGCCCCGACAGCTCCTCGATCTCCTTGTAGAGGTTGATTGTGTATTTCTGCAGCTTGGCGACGTTGGGGTCGCCATTGATCGTGTGCATGCCGCCGGCCGCGTGCCAGGTCGAGCCGGATGTCAATTCGTCGCGCTCCAGGAGCACGATGTCGGTCCAGCCATGGCGGGCGAGGTGGAACAGCACCGAGCACCCAACGACGCCACCGCCAATGACCACGACTTTTGCATGCGATTTCATGGGTTTTTCTCTGATATCAGTGAGTTGGATGGGAGATATGAATCGGGACAGCAGGAGCCGCGCGCCGGCGCCAAGGAAATCACGGCTCGCCCTGCCCGATCGCTTCCTTGCGCTTGGCCACATAGGCCTCGAGCTCTTCACGTACGGCAATATCCATTGTCGGCTCGACATAATCCGCCAGCGCCTTCTTCCACAGCCGCGTCGCGCGCGCGGTTGCGTCGAGGCCGCCGGCTTCCTGCCAGGCTTCGAAATTCTGCCAGTTGGAGAGCATTGGCTGGTAGAAGGCGGTCGCATAGCGCTCCAGTGTATGCGGCTCGCCGAAGAAATGGCCGCCGGTCGGCACCGCGCCCAGCGCCTCGACGGCAAGCTCGGCTTCGTCGACCACGATCGGGCGCAAAAACTCCATCATGTGCTGGATCATCTCGACGTCGATGATGAATTTCTCGAACGACGCCGTCAGCCCGCCTTCCTGCCAACCGGCGGCGTGGTAGACGAGATTGCCATGGCCAAGCACCGCGCCCCACAGCGCCATCAGCGTCTCATAGGCGCCTTGCGCATCGGCGGCGTTGGAAGCCGAGCCGGGCGTCGTCCGGTATGGCAGACCGTAGCGCCGCGCCAATTGACCCGAGGCAATGTTGGCCTTGGTGTTTTCAGGCGTGCCGAAAGCCGGCGCGCCGGACTTCATATCGACATTGGACGTGAAGGCGCCGTACATCACAGGCGCGCCGGGACGCACGAGTTGCGTCAGCACAACACCGAACAGCGCCTCCGCATTCTGCTGCGCCAAGGCGCCGGCCAGCGTCACCGGGCTCATCGCCCCCATCAGCGTGAACGGTGTCACCGCCACCGACTGGCCGTACTCCGCCATGGTCATCAGCCCCTCGGCCATCATCTCGTCGAAGCGGCGCGGCGAGTTGACCGAGATGATGGTGGCGATGCCGGGATCATCCCGCATCTGATCCAGCGTCAGCCCGCGCGAAATCGCCATCATCTCGATGCCGTCCAGAGCCCTGCCCCGGCCGATCGCCGAGACATGGAAGCCCTTGTCAGTCAGCGTCAGATTGGTGAGGTAGGTGTCGAGATGGCGTGAGTTGGCCGGCAGTTCGACCGGCGCGCAGACCTGGTTACCAAGCATGTGGATACAGTTGAAATGCTGCGCCAGCCGGGTGAGATCGGCATAGTCGCGCAGATTGCCGGCACGGCGGCCGCGCTCCATGTCGTGCACATTGGGAGGACCGGCCACAAGCGTGAAATTGATGGTGCTGCCACCGAGATGGATTGACTTGGCCGGGTTGCGTGGGGTCAGCGTATAGGTAGATCGCGTCGTCTTCAGCGCCTCGTCGACCATGCCGCGATCGATGCGCACATTGGCCGAGGCGAGATCGACCTTGGCGCCGGCTTTCTCGAACAGCGACAGCGCACGCGGGCTCATCACCTCGATGCCGAAATTCTCCAATATATGCATCGACGCCTGATGGATCGCCTCGATCTGGTCTGGTGACAGCAACGCCATCGGCGGATACGGATTCGTCACCCGTCTGGGCGGCAGCTGCGCGATGGGCGCTGGCCCCCTGTTGCTGGTACGCTCGGCGCCGCGTTTGCGTCTTGGTTCGGTCATGCCGGCATCAAAGCTTCGGCAGCGCGGCCGGTCTGTCAGAAATACGCCGTTTGCCGGCGTGATTTTAGCCAAGGCGGCACATCTGCAATGCCTGTCTAGAAAAGACGACAATTGGCGTCGGAATACCGATATCGCATTTTCTCACCTGCTGGTGCCGACCGTGCGTTAACGGCGGCAGCAAGATTCCCTTTATGATTTCGGCTTATTGCTCATCCAATGCGTAGGTCGAGTTTTAGTAAAATTGTAGCGGTGTGCGCGCTGCTGGCACTTTCGGCTTGCGCCACCGCGCCCAGCCACATCAACAATGTCTGCGCCGTCTTCGACCAGAATGACGGCTGGTTCGACAATTGGCAGTCGGCCGCCGAACGCGCCTCCCAGAAATACGGCGTGCCGGTGCCGGTGCTGATGGCCACCGTGCGCAAGGAATCCGGCTTCAAGAGCAACGCCCGGCCGCCGCGCACCAAGCTGCTTGGCTTCATTCCGTGGAAACATGTCTCCTCGGCCACTGGCTTCTCGCAGGCGCTGGACGGAACCTGGTCGCAATATCAGAGCGAGACCGGCAACTGGGCGGCGCGGCGGACGAAATTCGCCGACGCCGTCGACTTCGTCGGCTGGTATCATTCCAAGACATCAGACGCATACGGCGTCGCGCGCAGCGACACCTACAACCTCTATCTCGCCTACTATCTCGGCTGGACCGCCTATGGCCGAGGCAATCGTGGCGATGCCGGCGTCCAGGGCTATGCAAGGGCCACCGACAAGATGGCCCGCGACTATGCACAGCAACTGAGCCAGTGCGGCAACTAAAGGGTTGCCGCAACGGTCGTGGCCTTTCAGCGCGGCTTCTTGCCGAACACCTTGATGTATTCAGCCTCGCCGCCTTTGGCTAGCGCCTTTGCCTGCCTGACCCAGTCCTCGCGCTCGATACGGCCGTGGAATCTCAGATGATCGTCAACCCACTCGCGCTCTGCCTTCTTCCATGCGGCGACCTGAGCGTAGGTGAAGATGCCGAGGCCATTGAGGATGCCCTCCGTCTTCGGGTCGACGCCGGAGATCAGCTTGAGGTCATCGGGTTTGGCAGGCCTGGCGATGCCGGACGGGCGATTCTTGTCGACATTTGCGCCGGCCAGACGGGCTGGCTCCGCAGTCGCGCTCGCCTTTGTCGCACTTTGGCTTGATTTGGTCTGCCTCACCGCAGGCTCACCAATTGGTGCCACGCGTGCGTTCTCCGCCTGGCGGCCGTCTCCAAGCGTCCTTGGACTGAACGGCGCGGAGGTGGCGTTGGCGGGCTTCGGAGAGGCATCGCCGGTCTCGGAGACCTCGTCCCGAACTTCGTGGCGGCGAGCCCGCGAAACGGCTTCGGCCTCCTCGGCGGCCTCCCCCACGGCGTCGGCTTCCGCACTGGCCGTCTTGCCATGTGGTCGGTTGGGCGGCGTACCGGCAAAGCCCGGACCGTCGCCATGCGGCGCATCGTCCGGCACGCCCTCATGGGCGGCGTGTTCCTTGTCGAACTTGATCACCGGCTCCATGGTCTTGAGCACGTCGTCGGAAAGCCAGCACAGGCTCATATGGCCGTCGCCGAGATTCTTGACCGGCGGCACCTTGGTCTCGCACAAATTGTCGGGAACCAACTTCTTGTAGCCGCAGCGTGTCTGGAACGGACAGCCGGACGGCGGGTTCATCGCCGAGGGTATGTCGCCCTCCAGCACGATGTGCTTCTTGACCACGCTGGTATCGGCAATTGGGATCGCCGACAGCAGCGCCTCGGTATAGGGATGATAGGGCGGTGCGAAGATCTGGTCGGTCGTGCCCTGCTCGACGATATAGCCGAGATACATGACGACGACGCGGTCCGCGATGTAGCGCACGACGGACAGATCGTGGCTGATGAACAGCATTGTCGTCTTGTTCTTGCGCTGGATGTCCATCAGCAGTTCGGTCACCGCCGCCTGCACCGAAACGTCGAGCGCCGAAACCGGCTCGTCGGCCACGACTACCTTGGCGTCGCCGGCAAAGGCGCGTGCCACGCCGATACGCTGCTTCTGGCCGCCGGAAAGCTGGCGCGGCTTGCGCGTCTCGAACGCCCTGGGCAGTTTCACCAGGTCGAGCAGTTCCAGCATCCGTTTGCGCCGGTCGGCAACGGTCTTGCCGACATTGAATTTTTCCAGCGTGCGGATGATCTGCGATCCGACCGAATGGCTGGGGTTGAGCGTGTCGAATGGATTCTGGAACACCATCTGGATCGACGACACAGTGTCGACGCTGCGCTTCTCGATGCCGGTCGACTGGATTTCCTTGTTGCCCAGCGTCACGCTGCCGGAACTGGCCGTCTCCAGCCCGAGCAGCACCTTGGCCAGCGTCGACTTCCCGCAGCCGGATTCGCCGACGATGGCGACCGTCTCGGATTCGCGCGCCATGAACGAGATCGTCTCGTTGGCCTTGACGACGCGGCCTTCGCTCGAGCCGAACACCTCGCTGCCGCCGACCTTATAATATTTCCGGAGGTCCTCGATCTTGAGCACCGGCGCGCCGGGCACGACACGTTCATTGATCTTCTTGGCGCCGGGCGGCAGCGCGTCCCAGTCGATCTCGTTGAAGCGTACGCAACGCGAGAAATGGCCTTCGTGACCCGCGACCTCGATCATCGGGATCTCGGCGGCGTTGCAGACGCCCTCGACGAAATGGTGGCAGCGCGGGCCGAAATTGCAGCCTTTCGGCCGCTCGTGCGGTAGCGGCAATTGGCCGGGAATCGCAATCAGCGGCCGCGAGTTCTTGTCGGCGCCCGGCAGCGGGATCGAACGGAACAGCCCTTGCGTATAGGGGTGGCGCATCCGGTCGAAGACGTCCTTGATCTTGCCCGTCTCCACCGCCTCGCCCGAATACATCACCGTGATGCGGTCGCAGGTTTCAAGGATCAGGCCGAGATTGTGCGAGACGAAGATCATCGAGGTGCCGAACTTCTCGCCCAACCCCTTCACCAGGTCGACGATGCCCGCTTCCACGGTCACGTCGAGCGCGGTGGTCGGCTCGTCGAGCAGAAGCAGCGCCGGCTTCGACAGCAGCGCCATGGCAATGACGATGCGCTGCTGCTGGCCGCCGGAAAGCTGGTGCGGATAGGAGCGCATCATGCGCTCGGGATCGGGAAGCTTAACCGAGCGCACCATTTCGAGCGCCCTGGAGTAGGCCTCTTCCTTCGACACCTTATCGTGGATCAACGGCACTTCCATCAGCTGCTGGCCGATCTTCATCGCCGGATTGAGGCTGGCCATCGGCTCCTGGTAAATCATGGCGATCTTGTTGCCCCGGATGGCGCGCAGTTCCTCGTCGGAGAGCTCGCCCATGTCCTTGCCCTGGAACTTGATCTTGCCGCCGACGATCTTTCCGATGTTGGACAGGTCGCGCATGATGCCGAGCGATACGGTCGACTTGCCGCAGCCGGATTCACCGACGATGCCCATCGCCTCGCCCGGCATGACCGTGCAGGAAAAATCCATCACCGCCGGTATCTCGCCCTTGCGGGTGAAGAAGGAGATCGACAGGTTCTCAATCTCGATGATCGGCCCATTGGTCGGCCCATTGGTCGGCTTGGCGGGATTTCGAACTGCCTCGTTCATGGGTCGCTCCGATCCAAATTTTACCAGACGCGGGTCAAGGCCCGTCAATCAGTCTTTCATCGATTGCTCGCGCAGCGAATCGGCCAACAGGTTGAGCCCCAGCACGAACGACATCAGCGCGATCGTCGGCGGCAGCGCCGGATGGATGAAGGAGCGCAGCAATCGGCTGGCGTCCTTGATCGCGGTGCCCCAGTCCGGGCTCTCGGGCGCAAGCCCCAGGCCGAAATAGCCCAGCGTGCCGAGCAGGATCGTGGTGTAGCCGATGCGCAGGCAGGCATCGACGATCAGCGGTCCGCGCGCATTGGGCAGGATTTCCCACAGCATGATATACCACGGCGATTCACCGCGCGTCTGCGCCGCCGCCACATAGTCGCGCGTCTTGATGTCCATCACAAGGCCGCGCACGATGCGGAACACGCCGGGGCTGGAGGCGAACACCACAGCCACGAAAATGTTGAGCTGGTTGGGATCGATGTGAACGATGTGCAGCGGATCCCTGTCGAAGACCAGGCCGAGGTAGATCCAGCCGCCTATGATCAGCGTCAGGCCAAGCAGGATATAGATCCGGTCGGGCCGGTTCTTGTAGCGGGTCCAGAACAGCACGCTGAAGAAGATGATCGGGAACAGGAAGAAGACACCGGCCAGCGCATAGGGGATCGGCGTGTCCATGATGCCCGGCGTCACCAGCAGGTAGAACAGCAGGATCACCGGGAAAGCCAGCACCAGGTTGGCCAGGAACGACAGGATGGAATCGATCTTGCCGCCGTAATAACCGGCCGGCAGGCCGAGCGTGATGCCGACCATGAGCGCGAAACCGGTCGCTGCGGGTGCGATGATCAGCACGATCTGGCTGCCATAGACCATGCGCGAGAACACATCGCGCGCCAGCTTGTCGCCGCCGAACAGGTAGACAAGCCCCGATTGCGGTTCGATGGCGCCGGGCAGCGTGTCCTTCATGATCGGGACCTGGCCGAGCGGATCGAAAGGCGAGATGGTCGAGGCGAAGATCGCCGTGAACAGCCAGAACAGGCAGATGAAGACGCCCACTATGCCGACGCCGCTGTCGAACAGCTGGCCATAGAGCGCCAGCTTCTTCTTGTAGAGAAAGCTCGCGCCCATGACGATGAAAAGCGCGGCCCAGACCGGCCAGAAGCGCCAGAACACTTCGAGCATGACGGTGGAGGCGCCGATATATTGAGCTTGCATGCGCCTTCTCCCTACTGAACGCGGATGCGCGGATTGAGGAACGCGTAGCCGACGTCGGAAATGAGCTGCGTGATCAAGACGATGAACACCGAGACCAGTGAACAGCCGAGCAGAAGATCGATGTCGTTGTTGCCCGCGGCCTCGACCAGCGTGTAGCCGAAGCCCTGGTAGCGGAACATCACCTCGACGATGACGACGCCGGTGAGCAGCCATGGAAACTGCAGCATGATGACGGTGAACGGCGCGATCAACGCGTTGCGCAGCGCGTGCTTGACCACGACACTCTTGAAGGAAAGCCCCTTCAGGCGTGCCGTGCGGATATATTGCTGCGTCATCACCTCGACCATCGAGGCGCGCGTCATGCGCGCGATGTAGCCGATGCCGTAGATCGCCAAAGTGATGACCGGCAGCGTGAAATTGTAGAAGGTGATACCCTGGCTTGCCGAGGCGGCAGAACCGTTCAGCCAGCCGAGCCATGAGGCGAAGACGACGGTGAAGATGACGCCCGACACATATTCAGGTGTCGCCGTCGAGGCGATCGACGCGACCGACAGCACGCGGTCGGTGCGCGAGCCCTCGCGCATGCCGGCAAGAATGCCGATCAGCAGCGAGACCGGCACCATCACCGCCAGCACACAGAACATCAGGATGCCGGTGGCGCCGAGCGCCGGGAACAGCTTGGCCCCAACCGTGGTCTTGAACTTGGTCGAGCAGCCGAAATCGCCCTCGATGACACCGGAGAATGTCGGCACCGTCGGGTCGTTGCAGAAAGAGAAGCGCTGTGTCGTCTTCCCCGTCGCCGGATCCGTGATCGGCTGCTTGGGCACGACGCCGAGCCACTGGCCATAGCGAGCGAAGAAGTTCTGGCGGTAGCCGTGATTGACCAGCCAGCTTTCGAGCTGCTCGGCCGATGTGTGCATTTCGGTCTGGCTGATCGCCAGCTTCTTCAGATTGGGTTCGAGATTGACGAGGAAGAAAACGACCAGCGTCAGGCACAGCATCGTGAGCAGTATAGTGCCGATGCGTCTGATGATGAATGAGAACATTGTACCCCCTGCCGGCCGGGTTGGGGTCAGATATGGTCAACCCTGTTTCGAAAACCTTGCGACGTCACGCCGCCGCTGCATCCGGTGCAACGGCGACGATCCCGCGAATTCGAGGGGCCAGTCGCCCCTCGTATTCGTCAAGCTGTGGGTCACGCCTGATCGAGCCAAACCTTGCCGAAGTCGTGCTCGTAGGTGGGGTGCATCGAGTGGTTCTTCACCTCGGGCTTGATGTTGATGTAGAGCTTGCGCCAGTAAGGCTGGATGATGATGCCGGACTCCTGCAGCATCGTCTCGATGTCCTTCATCACGACCTTGCGCTTCTCCGCATCGGCGATGCCGAGGGCCTCGTTGACCTTCTTGTCGAAGTCCGGATTGGCATAAGCGGTCTCGTTCCAGGCTTCGCCGGAGCGGTAGGCGATGGCGATGACCTGGATGCCAAGCGGACGCATGTTCCAGTTGGTTTCCGAGAACGGGTATTTCGTCCAGTCGTTCCAGAAGGTCGAGCTCGGCAGCACGGTGCGCTTCACCTTGATGCCGGCCTCGCGCAGCTGGGCCGCGATCGCGTCGGTGGTGTTCTTGTGGTAGTCCTCGTCATTGCTGATCAGCTCGTGCTCGAAATCGATCACGCCGGCTTCCGTCAGCATCTGCTTGGCCTTGGCCATGTCGCGCTTGATCTTCGGCAGTTCGACATATTCCGGATGGATCGGCGCGACATGGTGGTTTTCGGCCGGCGTGCCGGCATTGCCATAGCCGAGCTGCAGCACGACCGAATTATCGACGGCGAGGCACATCGCCTGGCGCACCTTCTGGTCGCCATAGGGCTTGGCATTGATGTTGAAGCGAGAGACCACGGTGGCCGCGGTCACGACTTCCGAAGCCGGCGCACCGACACCTTCGATGATCTTGACGTAATCGGCCGTGGTTTCGTGGTTGGTCTGCACTTCGCCCGATTCGAAGGCCGAGACCGTCGCGGCCGGATCGGTGCCGTAGTCGATGAACTCGACGCCATCGAGGAAGGCTTCGCCCTGCCACCACTTGCCGGTCGTGCGGCGCTTGTAGACCACCTTCTGGCCGACATCATAGGAGACGAGCTCGAACGGACCGGTGCCGATCGGGCAGTTCTTGAAGTTGGCGCCCTTCTCGTCGAAGGTCTTGTGGACGACGAGGCCGGGATAGTCGCACAGGTTCGGGATGATGGCGATGTCGGGCTTCGACAGCTTCAACTTGACGGTCATGTCGTCGACCTTGGCGATCGCCCCTTCGCGCAACTTCTTGGTCGTCTCATCGACGAGACTGCCAAGGCGTCCCGGCATCGAGTTGCCTTCCGCTGATTTGTCGGCCCAGCGGGTGAAATTGTAGATCACGTCATCGGCGGTGAACTTGTCGCCATTGTTCCATTCGACGCCAGGCCGCACATGCAGCGTGTATTCGGTGGCGTCGTCGTTGATGTCCCAGCTTGCCAGCAGATATGGCGCGAAGGTGTACTCTTTGGTGTATTTCACCAGCGGCTCGAGCGCCTGGCGCTCGGCGTTGGAAATCTCGGACCAGTCTGCTGTACGCGGATCCTTGGGATCCTTGACGGACATGGCCACCTTCAGCACGCCGCCCTTCTTGCCCTGGACGTCCTCGGCCTTGGCCGGGGTCGGAGCGGCAAGGCCGAGCAGCCCGTAGGCCATGGCCGTCGAGGCGCCGAAGACGCTGGCGAGCGCGAGGAATTCGCGGCGGTCGACCTTGCCCGACTTGGCTTCTTCGGCCATCGCCAGGATGTGATCCGGAACGCTGTCGCCATTGCTCTTATAGATTGTCATGACTAACTCCCATTGTTGGCTTTCCGCCGATTAACATTCCGCATCCAGGCCATGATGTCAAAGACGACATGGATTGGGAACATGTTAGCGAATGTGCAACTTTGAAAGGGGAGCAGTTCGCGTGATAGCGACAGTCTTGGCGCAAAATTGCTAGTGCGCCCAGATTTCGCCAAAATCTCTTCGGGCGATTAAACTGAGACGTTCGCACCGGTTACGACAGCGCCAGTTGCGGCCAGAACGAGGGCCAGATCGTCAATATTCCTTCTCGTAGAATATTCCGCCCTTGGCTTCGCCGGCGTCCGTCGCCTCGCCGCGCAATTTGACTCCGCGCCCGACATTGAGGTCGATGGTCGCCTTGCCGGAACCCGGCTTGTCGCCCTTCTGGACAGTCACATAGGTGCGGTCGTTGAGATACTTGCCGGCCGAGACCGCCGTGCCCCCCTTGTCGTCGGTGATGACGTCGAGATCGTCGACGCCGATGGCGCTGCGCAGATTCTCCAGTAGCGACGTCGAGCCGCCGACACCAGCCAGTTGCCCGGCCGCTTCTGCCAGTTGCGCGATCTGCAGCGGCGACAGGTTCGACATCGACCGCCCGAAGATCAGTTGCGCCAGCACTTCATCCTCCGGCAGCGCCGGCACTGAACTGAAGGTGAATTTTGGATTGGTCGCCTCGCCCGATACCACGATGGTGACGGTTGCGCCGGTCGTGGTCGTCGTCGCCGTCAGGTTGAGGTAAGGCACCAGTGAGCCGGAGAATCCGACCGTGCCTTCGGTGAAGGTCAGCCGCTTGCCAAGGATCGACAGCCGGCCACGCTGCAAGGTGAAGGAGCCGACGGCTTGCGGCGACGAGGCCGGGCCGGTCAATTTGAGCGAGCCGCCGAGTTCGGCGTCGACACCCCTGCCCTGGATGAAAATCTGGTTCGGCGCATTGACGGTAACGTCGAGCGCAAGGCCGCTGCCACTGCTCTTGCCGCTGGTCGTCGCCGGGCGCAGCGCTTTGTCCTGTGCCCTGACCGCACCCGGCGCGTTCTTGTGCTTGACGTCGAGTGCCGAGAGCGAGCCCGGCAATTTGTCCGGAACCGTGATGACGGTCTTGGCCAGGTTGACGGTGCCGGCGATGGCCGGTGCCGAAGTCAGCGGCCCCTTGATCGTCAGGTCGCCACCAAGGTTTGCGGTCACCACGCGTCCATCCGTGTAGCGGCCATCGGTGAGCTTGATCGACAGGTCGGCCGGGAACCCTTGCGCCGGATTGATGCCAACCGTACCGCTGGCCGACAGGCTGCCGCGCGTCGACAGCGTTCCGGTCAACCGGTTGATCCTGGCAACACCGTTGCCTATCGAGACGTCCGCCGCGATATCGTTGACCGCAAGGCCCGAGCGTGCATCGACTAGCCGCGCGCCCGAGGTTTTGACGCTGCCGCCGATCACGGGCGATGTCGCCGGACCGCGCACCTGGACATTGACGTTGGCGGTGCCGGTCAGCGCCAGGCCCTGCGCGGCAAGCTTCTCGCCGAGGAGGCCGAATGGCACGGCACCGTTGAAATCGAGCGCCAGCGCGGGCGTGCCCGCGGTCGTCACCGTGCCGCCGCCCTTGAGGCCAAGCCCGGCTCCGTCGCTGATATTGGCGTTGAAGGCCAGCTTGTTGCCGACAAAGGTACCCGACGAGGAAACACTCACCGCGCCGACGCCCGCGCCGCGGGTCTGCGATGTCTGCACGCCGGCCGCGTCGATGTTGAAGGCAACGGCGGGGCTCGCCGGTGCGCCCGTCACCTTCACCGTGCCGGAGATGGAACCCGCGGCATCGAGACCGGGCGAAAAACTGTTGGCGAGCGACATCGGGACGCGCGCCAGCACTGCGTTGATGTCGAGCGTCTGCCCGACCTTGCCGGTCACCGTCGCGGTGCCGCCGCCAAGGTTGAGCACCAGCCTGTCAAGCGTCGTCGTGCCATTGGCAATGCTGACGGTCGAGGCCTGGGCGATAGCCGCCTTGATGCCCTGGACCGTCGCCTGCCCCGAAGCGAGTTCTATGGTGGTGGTGCCGCCGGCCACCTTCACGCGGCCGGCGGCCCTCGCCGGAATGCCCTTGACCGTGGCGCCGCCGGAAAAGCCGGTCCAGTCGCCATCGCGCTTCAAATAGACATCGATGCCGCTGATCACGGTGCCGCCCGATGTGACGGTGTCGGCGTGGATCTTACCGGAGATAACTGGCGCGGCGAGGTAGTTGGCGATCAACGCATCGATGGAAACGGCCTTCGCCTGGAGATCGCCACGCGTGATCGAGGCGGTAGTCGCCTTGATGGCGACCTGGGGCGCCGCGCCATTCCTGGAAAAGGCGATCGTGCCGCGCACATCGCCCTCTGCCTTTTCAAGGGCCAGCGCTGCGAGCGGGCCGATATCGGGCAGGTCGAGCGAGATGGTGCCTTCAGGTACGAACTTGTCGTCCAGCGCCAGATCGCCTGAAATCCTGTTCTTGCCAAGCGAGAGGAGCAGGCCGTTGATGGCGCTCTTGCCGTCCGCCGTTGCCAGCACGGCACTCCCCTGCAGCGCCTGGCCGGCGACAATGCCAGTGAGCTGCACATTGGCTGCAGGGTTGGCGGCATCGGCCTTGCCGGTCGCCGTGAGCTTCAATCCGGTGATCTCGCGCGATGCCACCGAGAGCTTGTCGCTGTTGACGGTAAGCGACAGGTCCGGCGCCATGGCCGGCCCTTGCGCACTCAGCGCAAAAGCGATGGCGCCCTTGGCATCCTTCGACAATGGCGAGATGTCGCTCAGCGTCCCCCTGATGTCGGCGGTCACCTTGTTGTCGGCAAGGCTTGCCTGGCCGTCGGCACTCAGTGCGCCCGAAGTGAGCTTCAATCCGCCTATGTTGAGATTGCCGTTGGGCTCGCGCTTCAGCGTGGCGCTTATCTGGGCGCGGTCGCCAAGCATGCCGCGTGCCGCCGCCGGCAGGGCCGACGATGGCGCATCCGCCTTCAGGTTGAGATCGATGGCACCGTCACGCAGCGATACCTGACCGGCGACCTGGCTGCTGAGCGCATCGCTTTTCAGCGTGCCGCTGTCGATGGCGACGGCGTCGGCGCTCAGCCGGGCGCTGAGCGCCGCCGTGACCTTGCCTGCGATGAGCGGCGCGATCGTTGCATTGTCGAGCCCAACCTTGTCCACCGACACCGTTCCGGAAACCGGCCCGGCGCGGTTCTTGAGATCGAATGCGTCCGAGTGCAGCGTCAGGGTAAGTCCGTCCACCTTCGCCGGGCTGGTGACGACTGAGGGCAGGATCGCGGAAAAGTCCAGCCGGGCATGCGTGCTTTCACCCGCAATTTTGGCCGACACTGATCGGACCTCGAGCTTGACCGGGCTCTCGGTAGTTCCGACCGTCAGCGGCAGGCTGGGGCCGGACGAGGTCAGATCGATCGCGAAATCGCTGGCCCCGTTCGGGTTGATGGTGCCGGCGGCCTGGCCGGAGACCTTCTCGCCGGAGAGGGTGGCACGGTCGAGGGCGACGCCGCCGGCAATGGTGTAGCTGCCGACCGCATCGACGGCGAGTGGTCCGAGCCCTGCCTGTCGGGTCTGGCTGGTCTCGGCGCCGGCCAGTTTCGCGTTGAACCGGATGTCGGGAGCTGCCGGGGCGCCGCTCAGTTCAGCGATACCATCAAGCGTTCCCGTAGCATCCAGGCCTGGCAAAAACGCATTGGCAAGCGTGGCAGGCAAAGCGGAGACCTGTGCCGCCAGATCGAGCGTCTCGCCGGCGCTGCCCGAAAGCGCCACTTTGCCGCCGTCAATATCGAGCGCCAGCTTGTCGATGTTGGCTGTGCCGTCCGCGATGGTCAGAGCCGACGGTTCGGCAATCGCCGCCTTGATCCCGCGAATAGTGGCGTCGCCCGAGGCAATCTCGACGCTGGTGGTGCCCTCGGCGATCTTCACCCGGCCGGCAGCGGTCGCCGGAATGCCCGCGATCGTGGCGCCGCCGGTGAAATCGGTCCAGTCGCCGTCGCGCTTGAGATCGACGCCGATGCCGCTGATTTCTGTGCTTCCCGAAGTGACTGCATCGGCCTTGATGGTGCCCGAGATCGCCGGCGCCTTGAGATAATTGGCGATCAGCGCATTGATGGCGATCGCTTTGGCCGTCACCTCGCCACGCGCGACCGACGTGCTCTTGGCATCGATGGCAATGGAGGGTGCGTCGCCGTCCTTGGCGAAGAGGATGGTGCCGTTGATGTCGCCGGTCACTGCCTGGCCGGCCAGCGCGGCCAATTGGTCGATTGCCGGCGCGGCGAGCGTCAGCGTTCCCAAGGGCATGAACTTGTTGTCGAGCGCCAGGTCGCCCGAGACCTTGTTGTCGCCCAGCGAGACCAGGAAGCCGTTGATCGAACGCTTGCCCTCGCTGGTCACCAGGGCAGCCTTGATGTCGAGCGGCTGGTCGTTGACGGCACCGGTCAGCGAGACATTGGCGGAAGGGTTCGTTATGTCGGCCTTGCCGCTGGCAGTCAGCTTGATGGCCTTCACCGTGCGGCCCGAAGCGGTCAGGCTGTCGCTGTCGGCGGTAACAGCGAAATCCGGCGCGGTGATCGCGCCGGATGCCGATAGTGCGAAATCGACCCCGCCGGTAACCGGTACGCCGACCGTAGGCGACAACACTGAAACGTCACCCAATTTGCCCTTGATGTCGGCCTGGATATCCGTGCCTTGCATGCTGGCCGTACCGCTGGCGCTGAGCGATCCCGAAGTGAGTTCGATCGAGTTCGCGGCGAAAGAGCCCTGCGGATCGCGCGATGCCGTGGCCGAGAATTTCACCCGCCCGCCGAGCACCGATGCGATCTGCTGCGGGAACGCGGTCGCCACGGCATCGGCGTTCATTTTGAGCTGCATCGACATGTCGGCGAGCGCTACCGTCGCCGTCAGCGACGCATTGAGCGCATCGGAGCGCAGCGTACCCTGGTCGATGGCAACAATGGCGTCCTTGCTGATTGAACCGGCCAGATCGACATTGACCTTGCCGGTGACCAGCGGCGCCAACGTCGCGACGTCGGTTTTCAGGCCGCCAGCCTCCAGCTTGACGGCAACCGGGCCGGCGCGGTTCTGGATATCGAAACCATCGGAATGAATTTGCGCCGCCAGATCGTCCAGCCTCGTGCCGCCGACGACGATCGAAACGAAGGAGGCGCCAATGTCGACGATCGGCGCCTTGCCGTCGCCGAAGGCCCGCGCGGTGGCGTTCTTGATCGCCAGCGTGATCGGCTGCGCCTTGCTGCCGACGCTGATCACCACGGGCGGGCCCTTGGCGGCGAGTTCGACCGACAGGTCGCTGGCGCCGGCGGGATCGGCTATGCCGGAGGCGGTGCCGTGCACCGCATCGCTCTCGATGCTGGCCCGGTCGATGCTGATGCCGCCAGCCGATGTGGCGGTGCCCGCGATATCGAAGCTGGTCTTGCCGGCAAACAGCGACTTCAGGTTTTCCGGCAGGAAGCGCGCAAAATCGCCGTCGCCCTTTGCCTCGACATGATTGCCCTTGTCGGTGAGCTGATGGCGGCCGGTGAGCTGGGTGACGATCCGATGGTCGACGAGGAAGGTACCGACACCACTCCAGTTGGCAAGCGGCCCGCTGCCCAAAACCGCGATATCGACCGGTGGCGCATCCGGTAGCTTGAGCAGATTGGCAATGATGCCGCCGGCCGGCTCCGACGCCTTGAGGTCGAGGTCCAGCTTGTTGTCGGTGGGTGCGAAATGGATCTTGGCATCGACATTGCCTTGTTTACCGTCGTGGCGGGTGACGTTGAGCACCGTCTGGACCGCCAGTGGCGCGGCATCGGCCTTGAGCATTCCCTTGGCCGCGAGCTCGGCGATGCCGCTGCCGGCCAGCTGCTCGCCAAGCGCGATTTCCGGCAGGTCGATCTGCTTGATGTCGATGGAGACCGGCAGCGTCGTCGTGCCGCTCTGCGCCGGCGGCTGCGTACCGGCCACCGGCAGGCGCGCCAGTTCGATGCGCTCGGCCGCGATGCGATCGGCGCTGAAGCTTTTCGACAGCAGCGCCGTCGGCGACCAGTCGACGGCTACCTTGCGCGCCACCAGCCACGCGCCCTCGCGGTCCTCCAGCACGACATGATCGAGGCTGAGATTACCCGACCAGATGCCGTCGATACCGCTGACGGTAACCTTGCGATCATCGCTCGAGGCCAGCCGCGAAATGATGCCGGCGAGGTTGTCGCGCCCGCGCTCGGTCTTGGTCAGCACGACGAGCGCGCCGATCGCACCCGCGAGCACGATCAGCAGCGTGTAGAGGACAATGCGAAGGATGCGCCAGACCGTTTTCATCGTCAGAACGCCTGGCCAATGCCGGCATAGATGCCGAAATGCGGGTCGCCGGGATCACGGTTGAGCGGCACGGCCGCGTCAATGCGCAACGGTCCGAACGGCGTGACGTAGCGCAGGCCGACGCCGGCACCGACCTTGACGTCGGAGAAATTGGGAACCGACTTGGTCGACACCGTACCGGCATCGACGAAGGGCACGATGCCGATCGTGTCGGTGACGGCGATGCGCATCTCCACCGAGGTCTCGAAGAACGACAGGCCGCCGATCGGCTGGCCGGTGAAATCCTTGGGACCGATGCCCTGATAGGCATAGCCGCGCACCGAGCCGCCGCCGCCGGAATAAAAGCGCCGGTCGGCCGGGACGCTCTGCAGCCCGGTACCGACGATCGAGCCGATGGCGACACGCTCGGCCAGCACGAATTTCGAGGCCGTGTCCAGCGACTGATAGGCCGATCCCTCGCCCTTCAGCTTGAGGAAGGCGGCACCACTCAATATGTCGTAGCTCGGCTCGGCATAGGCGAGCACCCTGAAGCCCCTGGTCGGGTTCAGCCTGTTGTCCCTGTTGTCGTAGACATATTGCAGCGGAATGCTGGCGATCAGGTAGGTGTGCTTGCCGAAAGCGTCGTGGATGCGCGAATAATCGAGCGCGACCTCGGCCGATACGGTCTGCCTCTTGTCGAGTTCGTAGGACAGGCCGGTGCTGCCCTTGACCGAGAAATGGTCGTATGCGTCCGGATGCTCGAGCACGGTCTTCACGCCGGCGAAGAATTTCGACGCCGGCCCGATGACGCCGGGTTTCTCGAACATGATGCCGGCATTGTAGTTCAGTTCGGACAGATTGTTGCTGCCGATGCCGCTGATGGCGCCGTCGATGCGCAGCTTTTCGGCACGGCCAAACAAGTTGCGATGGCCCCAGTACCCCTCCAGGCCAAGCCCCTCGGTGTTCGAGAAGGTGCCGCCGAGCCCGAAGAAGCGCGGCTTGCGCTCGCTGACCTGGACGTCGATCGGGATGTTGCCTTCGGCGTCGAGCTTGTCGGCTTCCTTGAACGTCACGCTGTTGAAGACCTCGAGCGCCAGCAGCCTGTCGCGCGCGTCGCTGATCTCCTGCGGCGAGTACTGCTTGCCACGCTTCAGCCCGGTCATGTATTCGGTGAAATCGCGGTCGATCTTCTCGGTGCCTTCCACGGTGGTCGCGCCATAGCCGGCGACCGGCCCGGCTGCGACCGTCAGCGTCACGTCGAGTGTCGAGGTGGCATGGTCGGCGACGATCTGCCGGTCGGTCACCCTGGCCAGCGGCCTGCCCTGCTCCTTCAGCGTCCGCACGATCAGCGCCTCGGCCTTGAGCACCGCGCCCGATCCGGCGTCGCCGCCAGATATCAGCCCATAGTCGGCGCTCATCAGCCCCGCGGCGTCGCCCTCCAGCCTGATATTGCCAAGAGTGAATTTGGGGCCGGCCGAAATGGTGATCACCACCGGAATGGGCTGCGGACCCTTGAATTCGGCGTCCGGCGGCAGTTCGTCGAGCGGCTTGCCGTCGATGGTGATGGTGACGACGCCTTCATAGCGGGCATCGGCATAAAGTGCGGCGACCAGTTGTTCCCGGTCGCTGCGCGCCTTGGCCATCAGCCCGAGCGAGCCCGAAACCGGCCGGTCCTCATCGCCTTTCAGCGCCGAGGCGTTTTCGAGCTTCTTGACGAGGTCCTTGTCGGCATCGGGTGCGGAGATGGTCACCGCGTAACGCAGGGGATCGGCAATATCGGCGTCCTCGTCGCTGGAGGATCCCCACAGCTTGATGCCGAAAAGCTCGAACGCGGCCGCGTGCCTCGCTTCGCAAAGCAGCGCCGACGAACACATCATGGCCAAAAGCAGGGCGCGCGGAAGCACGCGCCCTGGCGCGGTCCCTCCTGACATCTGCTCTTCATGCGCCGGCATTAAGATAACCTAGTTCGTAAACCTAAAATTGGAATGAAGTTCTGAAGCGCTCGTAAAGGGGCCACAATCCAATTGTCTGAAATAGGACGGGCTTGGAATTCACACCTTCTGCGTTTCCGCAAGAATGCGTGATCCCCTGTCCTATGGAGGTTACTGTCCGCATACCGGTCCTTGGCCGGAAAATAAACCGTCGGCAGGCGGCACCTGCCGCGTTCGCGCGTTGACAAGCCTGGCTGAAGCTTGATCATGCCCGGACGTCTGCAATTGTCTGGAGGGTGTAATGGCAATGCGCGCGGCTCGTGGTCTGTCGATTCTCGTCCTTCTCTTCTTCGCCTGGGGCAGCGTCGCGCAAGCGGCCGAGGCCCGGCGAATCGCAACGACCGACAATTCCGACTATTTCGGTTTCGACCTCAGGTCGGACCAGAACGTCACGCTCGACCAGTGCAAGACGACATGTCTCGGCGATCCGGCCTGCCGCGCCTTCACCTACAACACCAAGGCCAAATGGTGCTTTCTCAAATCCGACTATAACCAGTTAAAATCCTTCACCGGCGCGATCGCCGGCAAGGTCGTCAACATCGACGGCGATCCCGATATCGGCGCGCCGCCGGAACTCGGCTTCTTTCCCAACTGGATGGCCGACCAGGCCCAGCAATATCGCAACAAGCTGCTTGGCCCGGCCTTCGACAAGCCGACGGAGGGCATGGCGGCACTGACCAATGCCGCCGAACAGGCCGTATTGACCGGCGACCATCGCGCCGCCATGCAGAAATACGAGGCCGCGGTCTCGGTCATGCCTGACGATGGCCAGCTCTGGCTCAAGCTGGCTCGCGAAACGCTGGCCGTGCAGCCTGCAGCCAGCACCTCCGAAGCCTCGACTTTGCCGGCAAACGGCACGTCGGCCGCCTTCAACGCCTATAAGCTGCTGCGCACCACCAAGACGCGCGCCGAAGTGCTGGCGCTGCTCGGCAATGGTCTCGACAAGCGCGATCTCTACCGGCCGGCGCTCCAAGCCTATGAGGCCAGCCTTGCGCTGGAAAGCGCGCCCGCGGTGCAGGCCGACTATGCCGATCTGAAGGCCCGCAAGGGGTTCCGTGTCATCGATCACTCTGTCGATGCCGACACCAGCGCGCCGCGCATCTGCGCGCAATTCTCCGAGGATCTGGTCAAGACCGGCATCGACTACACGCAGTTCGTCACCGTTGACAACGCGCCGCCCAAGGGCGTCGAGGCCAAGGACAAGCAGATCTGCGTCGAAGGGCTCGAACACGGCCAGCACTATGACGTCACCTTCCGCGCCGGCCTGCCGGCGGCGATCGGCGAAGTGACCGCCGCCCCCGTGGTGCTGTCGATCTATGTGCAGGACCGCGCGCCGTCCGCCCGCTTCACCGGCGACAGCTTCGTGCTGCCGGCCGGCGCGCGCCGCGGCATCCCGATCGTCACCGTCAACATGAACGCCGCCGAAATGAAGCTCTACCGCATCGGCGATCGTTCGCTGGCGCAGCTTCTGTCGGGCTACCAGTTCCTGCACCAGCTCGACGGCTATGACATCTCCAACATCTCCGAGCAGATGGGCGCGCCGGTCTGGCAGGGCCAGCTCGACATCGTTAACGATCTCAACAAGGAGGTCACCACCTCGTTCCCGGTCGACGAAGCGCTGCCGCAGCGCAAGCCCGGCGTCTATGTGCTGACCGCGCAACCCGTCAACGACAAGAGCGACGACTACGGTTCGCTGGCCACGCAATGGTTCGTCGTCTCCGACATTGGCCTGTCGACCTATACCGGCCAGGACGGGCTCAATGTCTTTGCCCGTTCGCTGGGCAGCGCCAAGCCGATAGCGGGTGCCGAACTGACGCTGGTTGCCCGAAACAACGAGGTTCTGGGCACCGCGACGTCCGATGCGAACGGCCACGCCGTCTTCAACCCCGGCCTGACGCGCGGTGACGGCGGCATGGTGCCGGCCGTGCTGATGGCCAAACAGGGCGACAATGATTTCGTCTTCCTCGACATGGCCAAGGCCGGCTTCGACCTGTCCGACCGTGGCGTCACCGGACGCGCCGCACCGGGCGCGCTCGACGTCTATGCCTGGACCGAACGCGGCATCTACCGTGCCGGCGAGGACGTCCACGTCGCCGCCCTTGCCCGCGACGGTGCGGCCAAGGCGGTCGAGAACCTGCCGCTGACCTTCATCTTCTCGCGCCCCGATGGCGTCGAGGACCGCCGCATCGTCAGCGACGGCGCCTCGGCCGGCGGCCACGCCGTCGACCTGCCGCTCGAACCCAACGCCATGCGCGGCACATGGTCGGTGTCGATCTACACCGACCCCAAGCAGCCGGCGGTTGCCAGCCAGATGTTCCTGGTCGAGGACTTCGTGCCGGATCGCATCGAATTCGACATGAAGGCCGACAAGCAGGAGATTGCGCGGGGCGAAACCGCCAACATCAACATTGACGGCCGCTTCCTCTACGGCGCGCCGGCGGCGGGCCTGGCGCTGGAAGGCGAACTCACGCTGTCGACGTCGCGCGACTGGGACCGCTTCCCCAACTTTTCCTTCGGCCTCGCCGACGAGCAGTCGGCGGAGCCCACGGTCACGCCGCTCACCGATCTGCCGGTGGTTGGCGATGACGGCAAGGCGACCTTCCCTGTTACCGTCGACCAGTTGCCCTCGACCACCAAGCTGGTCGACGGCAAGGTGACGGTGCGCATGCGCGAAACCGGCGGCCGCGCCATCGAGCGCTCGCTCAACATCGGCATCCGCCCGCAAGGCCATATGATCGGCATCCGTCCGGACTTCGCCGACGGTGAAGTGCCACAAGGCGGCACCGCCAAGTTCAGCCTGATCGCCGTCGATCCCGACGGCAAGCGCGAGACGCTGAAAGGCGCGCAGTGGACGCTGGTCAAGGTCGAACGCAACTACCAGTGGTATCGCTCCAACAACTCCTGGAACTACGAGCCGGTGACCTTGACCAAGTCGATCGCCAACGGTCAGCTCGACCTCGCCGCCGATGGCGACGCAACCGTTTCCGTACCGGTCGATTGGGGCCAGTACAGGCTCGAGGTCGAGACATCGGAGCCGGAGGGGCCCGCCACCAGCTATGAGTTCGACGCCGGCTGGTATGTCGCCTCGACCACCACAGAAACGCCCGACGGCCTGGAGATTGCCCTGGACAAGGACAATTATACCGCCGGCGAAGTGGCCAAGCTGAAAATCTCGCCGCATTTTGCCGGCGAACTTCTGATCAACATCGGCTCCGACAAGCTGCTGAAGACCATCACGGCGACCGTGCCGGCCGGCGGCAGCACCGTCGACATCCCGGTCGGTGACGACTGGGGCGCCGGCGCCTATGTCACGGCAACCCTGTTCCGGCCGGGCGATGCGCAGGAAACCCGCATGCCCGCCCGCGCCATCGGCGTGAAATGGCTGACGGTCGATCCGGGCGCCAAGAAGCTCGCCCTCACGCTCACGCCGCCTGACAAGACCGTGCCGCGCCAGCAGCTGTCGATCCCGGTTTCCGTGGCCGGCGTGCAGCCGGGCACCAACGCCTATGTCATGGTTGCCGCCGTCGATGTCGGCATCCTCAATTTGACCAACTACAAGGCGCCGGATCCGGAGACCTGGTTCTTCGGCCAGCGCATGCTGGGCATGGAGATCCGCGACATCTACGGCCGCCTGATCGATGGCTCGCTGGGCACCACCGGCAAGCTCAGGACCGGTGGCGACGGCGCCAACATGCAGGCGCAAGGCAGCCCGCCCACCGAAAAGCTGGTCGCCTTCTTCTCCGGCCCGGTCCAGCTCGATGCCGATGGCAAGGCACGGATCGACTTCGACATTCCGCAGTTCAACGGCACCGTGCGCGTCATGGCCGTCGCCTGGACCAAGGAGGCGGTCGGTCATGCCCAGTTGGACGTGATCGTACGTGATCCCGTAGTGATCACCGCCGGCCTGCCGCGCTTCCTGGCGCCTGGCGACAATGCCGTCATGCGGCTCGACGTAGCCGACACGGACGGCCCCGCCGGCGACTATGCGCTGTCGATCGATACGACGGGCGACCTATCGACAGGCGACAAGCCTCTGCCCCAGAAGCTGACGCTCGCCCAGGGCAAGCGCCAGACCTTGACGGTGCCGCTGATCGCAAAGACGGCGGGCAATGCCTCGCTCACCATCAAGCTGGCACACGCCGACGGCACCAAGGTCGAGCAGACGCTCCATGTGCCGGTGCGCCCGGCCCAGTTGCCGGTCACCACGCGCCTTGTGGTCGATCTCAAGGGCAACGGCGGCGCGTTGCGCGTCGACAAGGAATTGCTGGCCGCAAGCCTGCTCGAGGGCGCTTCGGTCAGCGTCGGCGTTTCGCAGGCGGCGGCCTTCGACGTGCCGTCGCTGCTGATGACGCTCGATCGCTACCCCTATGGTTGCGCCGAGCAGACCACCAGCCGCGCCATGCCGCTTCTCTACGTCAACGAGATGGCATCGGGCATCGGCATGGAAAGCGACCCTGACCTGCACGGCCGCATCCAGGATGCGATCTACAAGGTCCTGAGCTACCAGTCCTCGAGCGGCAGCTTCGGCCTGTGGGGTCCGGGCTCCGGCGATTTGTGGCTCGACGCCTATGTCAGCGAGTTCCTGACCAGGGCACGGGAGCAGAAATACGACGTGCCGGCTCTTGCGATGAACCAGGCCCTGAATAACCTGCAGAACTCGCTCGGCTACGACCAGAGCGTACAGGACCGTGGCAGCGAGATCGCCTACGCCCTCTATGTGCTGGCCCGCAACAAGAAGGCCTCGATCGGCGACCTGCGCTACTACGCCGACACCCAGCTCGAAGCCTTTTCGAGCCCGATGGCCGTTGCCCAATTGGCGGCGAGCCTGGCGCTCTATGGCGACACGCAGCGTTCGGAGGCGACGTTCAAGACCGCACTGCAGCTCGCCAAGTCGAGCACCGACTACGACTGGTACCGCTCCGACTACGGCTCGGCGTTGCGTGACGGCGCGGCGATGCTGTCGCTGGCGGCGGAATCGAAGCCGGTATCGACGATCGTGCCCGAACTGATCAAACTGGTCACCAGGAAACGCGCCGAAGCCCGCTGGACCAGCACCCAGGACGATTCCTGGATGCTGCTGGCGGCCCGCGCGCTGAAGGAGGGCAATGATTCGATCACGCTGACCGTCAATGGCGCGCCGCATTCCGGCGGCTATTCAAACCAGGTGAACGGCTCGGAACTGGTCGACAGCCCGCTCGAAATCGCCAACACCGGCAAGACCCCGCTGCAGGCCGTCGTCACCACCGTGGCGTCGCCGATCCAGCCCTTGCCGGCCGGCGGCGACGGCTTCACCATCAACCGCACCTACTACAAGCTCGACGGCACCGAAGCCAATGTGACCGAGGCAACCCAGAACGAACGCTATGTCGTCGTGCTCAAGGTGACGGAACAGAACAGCTGGCCGTCGCGCTTGCTGGTCACCGACCTGTTGCCGGCCGGCTTCGAGATCGACAATCCAGGCCTGGTTTCCAGCGCCCAGCTGTCGAACTTCTCCTGGCTGGCACAAACCGACGCCGCGCATCTGGAATTCCGCGACGACCGCTTCGTCGCGGCATTCAACCCGGCCGACGGCGACCACGATCACAATCTGACGCTCGCCTATGTCGTGCGCGCCGTGACGCCGGGCACCTACGCCCATCCGGCGGCAACGGTGGAGGACATGTACCGGCCGCAATATTCGGCCCGCACCGCCACCGGCATGATGGAGATCAAGGCACCGTAAGGTGCTGATGGTAACGATCATGCACATGGCGGTTGCGTTCATCACAGCTACCTTCTCCCCGTCTCTATACGGGGACAAGGTGCCGGCAGGCGGATGAGGGGCAGCGCCATGCTCACCAAAAGGTTGCTCCGCCGCACTGCCATCGTGGCAGCCTCCCTGACCGGGTTCATCGCAATCGTCACCGCCACCCTCTGGGAGCTCGACCGCGCCTTCCCGCCCCCGCTTCCTGAAAAGCTCACCGTTTCCACTGAAGTCCAGGACCGCGATAGCCAGCTGTTGCGCGCCTTCGCCACGCCGGACGGCTACTGGCGGCTGGAAACCCGGCTCGACCAGGTCGACAAGCAATTCGTCGACATGCTGGTCACTTATGAGGACAAGCGCTTCTGGGGCCATGAGGGCGTCGATGTGCTGGCGCTGGCCCGCGCAGCCGGCCAGTTCGCCACCAGCGGCCACATCGTCTCTGGCGGCTCGACCCTGTCTATGCAGCTCGCCCGCCTGATCGAGCCGCGCGAGAGCCGCAGCCTCGGCTCCAAGATCAAGCAGATGTTGCGCGCCATCCAGATCGAACGGCGGCTGTCGAAGCGCGAGATCCTCGAGCGTTACCTGACACTGGCGCCCTATGGCGGTAATCTGGAGGGCGTGCGCGCCGCTTCGCTCGCCTATTTCGGCAAAGAACCGAAGCGGCTGACCGTTTCCGAGGCCGCCCTTCTCGTCGCCCTTCCCCAATTGCCGGAAAAGCGACGGCCCGACCGCAATCTCCAGATCGCCCATGCAGCGCGCGATCGTGTGCTGAGCCGCATGGCCTCATCAGGCCTGATCGGCGAACGCGAGGCGGCACGCGCAGCACTCGACGACGTGTCAGGCTTGCGGCGCACCTTGCCGGCGCTTGCCGCGCATGCCTCCTATGCGATGCTTCCCAAGGCCGTCCCCGGTCAGCCGCTCAAGCTGACGATCCGCAAAAGCGTCCAGCAAGGACTGGAACAAGTGGCGCGCGACGCCGCCACCAAGCTCGGGCCGCGTCTCTCCGTCGCCATGGTGCTGGCCGATGCCCGCACCGGCGACATTTTGGGCGAAGTCGGCTCGGCCAATTTCTTCGATGCCAGCCGTTCCGGCTGGATCGACATGACCAAGGTCGTGCGTTCGCCCGGCTCGACGCTGAAGCCGTTCATCTATGGCCTCGCGTTCGAGCAGGGACTGGTGGCGCAGGAAACGCTGATAGAGGACAGCCCAGTCGATTTCAGCGGCTACAGGCCGAAGAATTTCGACATGGGCTACCAGGGCGATGTCAGCATCCGCCAGGCTTTGCAACTGTCGCTCAACGTGCCGGCGATCCGCGTGCTCGACGCGGTCGGCCCGGCGCGGCTGACAGCGCGCTTCCGCCAGGCGGGCGTCAACCCGATCTTGCCGGTCAACGAAGCGCCGGGCCTGGCCATCGGCCTCGGCGGCGTCGGCGTCACGCTGCGCGACCTGGTCCAGCTCTACACAGGGCTCGCCAATGGCGGCAAGACGCACTCGCTGCGCGACGGCACCGAACCGGCCAACGCCGTGAGTTCGACCACCACCATCCTCAACGACCAGGCCAACTGGCAGATCATCGACATCCTCTCGGGTGTGAAGCCACCCGAAGGCGCTTTGCAGCGTGGCATCGCCTACAAGACCGGCACTTCTTACGGCTACCGTGACGCCTGGTCGGTGGGCTTCGACGGCCGCTATGTGCTGGGTGTCTGGGTCGGCCGGCCCGATGCCGGCGCGGTGCCGGGTCTTTCCGGCTATGTCTCGGCCGCTCCGATTCTGTTCGAGGGCTTTGTCCGCTCGGGGCTGGCGACCGTGCCGCTACCGGGCAAACCGCCTGGCGCCTTTACCCCCAAGCGCGAGGACCTTCCGGTAACGCTTGCCCGCTTCGGCGCCGGCGCGGATGGCCTAGTGCAGGCGACGCCGACCGAACCCGCGCCGACCATCATTTTCCCGCCGGACGGCGCCCGCGTCGATCTCGCCACCAATTCGGCCGACGCCTCGCCGCTGGTGCTGAAATTGCAAGGTGGCCGTGCGCCGTTCCGCTGGCTGGCCAACGGCAAGCCCCTCATCGGCCTCGACCGCCGCCGCACCGCGACATGGCAGCCCGACGGCGCGGGTTACTCGACGCTGACCGTCATCGATGCGGCCGGACGAGCGGCGAGTGTGAAAGTGTTCGTTGAGTAGAGTGCGTCAAGGGATTCAGCGCATTGGCTTTTTTGAGACCGGGGATAGAAGGATAGCTCGCCTGATGCCTGGTGCCTCGCGCAATCCTCGATTGTCGATAGCGTTAGCTGCGGCAGCGTTCGTTGTGACAATCCCTTTCTCTGCCTTCGCCGATCCCCTCCCTGCCGGCTTCGTCCGCCTCTCCGATATCGCCCCATCCATCCGCCAGGACATTCGCTACGCCAGCTCCAACAATTTCCTGCACCGCAAGGTGAACGGCTACAACGCACCTGTCTGCATCCTCACCGAGGAGGCGGCGAAGGCACTCTCCAGCGTTCAGAAGGCGATGATCGCCAGGGGCACGACGCTGGTCGTGTTCGACTGCTACCGTCCTGCCCGCGCGGTGGCCGACATGGGCGATTGGACGACCGCGGGTGGACCGCCGGACCCGCAGTGGTATCCGAAGGTCAAGCGCAGCGACCTCATCACTGAGGGCTACGTCGCCCGGCGGTCGGCACATTCGCGCGGCTCAACCGTCGATATCGCTATCGCGCCTGCCGACAGTCCGTCCGTGCCGAAACCGGCCTGCGGCGCTGTCGATGCCAACACCCTCGATTTCGGCGCCGGCTTCGATTGTTTCGACACGATGAGCGAGACCGCGCATCGCCCGCTCGGCACCGAAGCAGCGGCAAACCGCAAGCTGCTCGTCGATGCCATGCGTACTGGCGGGTTCAAGAACTACGCCCGCGAATGGTGGCATTTTGCGCTCGCCCACGAGCCGTTTCCCAAGCAGCGCTTCGATTTCCCTGTGACCGCCGAGTAAGCTGCCCAACGCAGACTTGCCCGGCAGCCGTGCATCCCTAGATAGGCCGGATGGCGGACCGGCTCCGGGTGCGGAGCAGCTGCAAGGAAAATATTTTCCCAATGCCGCAACAGATCGCCGAAGATTTTCTTCAGGAAGGCAAAAAAGGCAAACATTGAATGCATCTTATTTCTATCAATTCGGTAGATTTGGCACGGGTTCAATGGAGGCAGAAATGACCAAACCTCATTTCCGGAAACTGCTCGGCGCACTGGTCGCCACATCGGTCCAGTTCGGCACGCTCGGTTTTGCGTTTGCCGACACCACCATTCTCAACGTGTCCTACGATCCGACGCGCGAGCTTTATAAGGCCTATGACGAGGCCTTCGCCGCGCATTGGAAGACCGAGACCGGCGAGACGGTGACAATCCAGCAGTCACATGGCGGATCGGGCGCCCAGGCCCGCGCCGTGATCGACGGCCTGGACGCCGATGTGGTGACGCTGGCGCTCGAAGGCGACATCAACGCCATCGTCTCCAAGTCAAAGAAGATCAATCCCGACTGGCGCACCAAATTCGAAAACAATTCAGCGCCTTACACCTCGACGATCATCTTCCTTGTCCGCAAGGGCAATCCCAAAGGCATCCACGACTGGAACGACCTGATCAAGGACGGCACGCAGGTGATCACGCCCAACCCCAAGACCTCGGGCGGCGCGCGCTGGAACTATCTCGCGGCCTGGGCCTATGCCAACGCCAATGATGGCGGCGACGAAGCCAAGACCAAGGAATTCGTCGGCAAGCTCTACGCCAATGCTCCCGTGCTCGACACCGGCGCGCGTGGCTCGACCGTGACCTTCGCGCAAAAAGGCCTGGGCGACGTGCTGATCGCCTGGGAAAACGATGCCTATCTGGCGCTCGACGAGTTTGGCGCCGACAATTTCGACATCGTCTATCCGCCGACCTCGATCCTGGCCGAGCCGCCGGTGGCTGTGGTCGACGCCAATGTCGACGCCAAGGGCACGCGCAAGGTGGCCGAGGCCTATCTGAGCTACCTCTATTCCAAGGAAGGCCAGACCATCATCGCCAAGAACCACTACCGGCCGTCCAAGCCCGATCTGGTTCCGCCCGAGGATCTCGCCAAGCTGCCGCCTATCAAGCTGATCACCATCGACGACCCGCTTTTCGGTGGCTGGAAGAAGGCACAGCCTTATCATTTCGGCGACGGTGGTATATTCGACCAGATCTACAAACCGGCCCAGTGAGCTAAACCTAGATCGGGACGACATGACCACAGCACCCGCGCAGGCGGGGTGGCGGTTCAGACAGCCGAGCGTCATTCCGGGTTTCGGATTGACGCTCGGCTTCTCGCTTGCCTACCTCACCCTCATCATCCTCATCCCGCTGTCCGGGCTGATCTGGCGTTCGGCCGCTCTCGGCTGGGCCGATTTCTGGGCCATCGCCACCGATCGCCGCACGCTCAACGCACTTGAAATCAGCTTCGGCACCGCCTTCATCGCGGCTGTCGTCAATGTCGTTTTCGGCACGCTCGTCGCCTGGGTGCTGGTGCGCTATCGTTTTCCCGGCCGCCGCATCGTCGATGCCATGGTCGACCTGCCATTCGCGCTGCCGACGGCAGTGGCCGGCATCGCGCTGACCACGCTCTACGCGCCGAATGGCTGGATCGGCAAGCTGCTGATGCCGCTCGGCATCAAGGTCGCCTACACGCCGCTGGGCATCGTCATCGCGTTGATCTTCATCGGCCTGCCCTTCGTCGTGCGCACCGTGCAGCCGATCATGGAAGAGATCGACAAGGAAGTGGAGGAAGCCGCCGCCACGCTCGGCGCCAGCCGCTTTCAGATCATCACCCGGGTGCTCTTTCCGGGCCTGGCGCCGGCCATCATCACCGGCTTCTCGCTGGCCTTCGCGCGCGGCGTCGGCGAATACGGCTCGGTCATCTTCATCGCCGGCAATTTGCCCTACAAATCCGAGATCGCGCCGCTTTTGATCGTCATCCGGCTCGAGGAATACAATTACCCGGCGGCGACCGCGATCGCGGCAATCATGCTGGCGTTGTCGTTCATCATGCTGTTGATCGTCAATCTGGTGCAGACATGGAGCCGCAAACGCTATGGCTGAACCCGAGATCAAATCCTACGAACCGTTCCATGAAAGCCGCTCGGCGGCAGTGACCGAAAGCCGGCCGGCACGGGCCGTGCTGATGACCATCGTCTTCGTCTTTCTCGCCGTCTTCCTGTTGCTGCCGCTGATCATCGTTTTCAAGGAAGCCTTCGCCAAGGGCGTTGGCACCTACCTGGAATCGCTGAGCGATGCGGACACACGTTCGGCGATCCGCCTGACCTTGCTGGTGGCGGCGATCTCGGTACCGCTCAACATCGTCTTCGGTATCTCGGCCGCCTGGGCGATCGCCAAGTTCGAGTTCAAGGGCAAGGCCTTCCTGACCACGTTGATCGATCTGCCCTTCTCGGTCTCCCCCGTCATTTCGGGTCTGGTCTACGTGCTTCTGTTCGGCGCCCAGGGGCTGCTCGGCGAGTGGTTGAAGGCACATGGCATCCAGATCTTGTTCGCCGTGCCGGGCATTGTGCTGGCCACCGTCTTCGTCACCTTCCCCTTCGTCGCCCGCGAACTGATCCCGCTGATGCAGGAACAGGGCAATGGCGACGAGGAAGCGGCTCTTTCGCTAGGGGCCAATGGCTGGCAGACGTTCTGGTATGTGACCTTGCCCAATGTCAAATGGGGCCTGCTCTACGGCGTGCTTCTGTGCAACGCGCGCGCTATGGGCGAGTTCGGCGCGGTTTCCGTGGTGTCGGGCCACATACGCGGCCTGACCAACACCATGCCGCTGCATGTCGAAATCCTCTACAACGAGTACAATGCCGTCGGCGCCTTCGCCGTCGCCTCATTGCTTGCCGGGCTGGCGCTCGTCACGCTGATCTTGAAAACTCTGCTCGAGATGCGCTACGGCGCCGAACTCGCCGCGACGCGCGGACATTAGAAGGTTCATTGCATGGAAGTTCGCGTTGCCAACGTGCGCAAGGAATTCGAGCGGTTTCCAGCGCTCCACGACGTGTCGCTCGACATCAAGTCGGGCGAACTGATTGCGTTGCTCGGACCGTCCGGCTCTGGCAAGACGACCTTGCTCAGGCTGATCGCCGGGTTGGAGCGCCCGACACGTGGAAAAATTTTCTTTGGCGACGAGGACGCTTCGCAAAAGTCGATCCAGGAACGCAATGTCGGCTTCGTCTTCCAGCACTACGCGCTGTTCCGGCACATGACGGTGGCCGACAATATCGGCTTCGGCCTCAAGGTGCGGCACGGGCCGACGCGGCCGCCCGCGGCCGAAATCCGCCGCCGCGCCTCCGAGCTTCTCGATCTCGTCCAGCTGTCGGGTCTGGAAAAACGCTATCCGGCGCAACTTTCGGGCGGCCAGCGCCAGCGCGTGGCGCTCGCCCGTGCCATGGCCATCGAACCCAAGGTGCTGCTGCTCGACGAGCCGTTCGGCGCGCTCGACGCGCAGGTGCGCCGGGAACTGCGCCGCTGGCTGCGCGAAATCCATGACGCTACCGGCCACACCACCGTCTTCGTCACCCACGATCAGGAAGAGGCGCTGGAGCTTGCCGACCGCGTCGTGGTGATGAGCCAGGGCCGCGTCGAGCAGGTCGGCACCGCCGACGACATCTACGACACGCCGAACTCGCCCTTCGTCTACGGCTTCATTGGTGAATCGAGTTCGCTTCCGGTGAAGATCGAGAATGGCGAGATCTGGCTCGCCGACCGTCCGATCGGATTGTCGGCGCCGCACGCGCCCCAGGGCGATGCGATGCTGTATTTTCGCCCGCATGATGTCGAACTGCTGGACGGCTGCAGCGGCTGCATCGCCGGCACCGTGGCCGCCAGCCGCCGCGTTGCCGGCACACGGCGCGTCGAGCTCGAAATCGGTGGCGAACGCCAGCGGGTCGAGATCGAACTGCCGGTCGATCATCCGGCGGCACAGAAGAGCCGGGTGGCCTTCCGGCCGGGGCGCTGGAAACTGTTCCCGGCTGCTTAGCGATCGGACCACTGTGAATCTCGTCACCAGCGAATATCCTGGTCTGGTAGCGCTCGCTTACCCTTTCATCTGGCCTTTCAACGACAAGGTCATGGGATTTTTCGGGGAAGCCGCAAAGCCGTAGTGCTCGTAAAAGGCTTTCGCTTCATCCGATATGGCATGAACAAAAACTCCGCGAATCCCCAGGATCGTCGCGGCTCGAGCGGCGCGCAGGACGGCGTCTTGCAGAAGCGCAGCACCCAGCCCCTTCCCTTGCCAGCTTGCATCCACCGCGAGACGTCCGAGCACGACCATTGGAATGGGATCTGGCATGTTGCGGCGAATGATGCCAGGCGCTACCGCCAGATCAAGCCCGCCCGAAGACAAGCAATAGTAGCCGACAACGCGTGTGCCTTCCGCCACCACGTAGGTCCGCGATGCGCCACTGACCTGGTTGGCCCGTGCTCGACGGCGAAGCCATTGATCGAGGCTTTCTGTTTCGCTTTGGAAAAATTCGAGATCGTGGTGTTCCGCCAGCGGCGTGGGCGCCGATGGCATCAGTCCCGCCAAGGCCTGGGCACGTCCATAAGGCGTGCAAAGCCTTCCCCGCTTGGCGGTTCATCTAGGATGTCGAGATAATGCCGGTAACTCTCCGGATCCACCTTGATCAATGTTTGGTCGAGCAGCGTATCCTCGGCCGCACGATAAGCGGCATCGATCATGAAGTCGGAACGGGTCTTCCCGCGTATCTTTGCGGCACGGTCAATCAGTATACGTATGTCCTCTCGGATGCGCAGATTGACGGGCTTGGCGCGGGTTTCGGGTGCGGCTTTCGCCATGGAAGACTCCTTTCGAACATCATAACATAGGGCATACACAATGTGTATCCATTTGTCGCCTCTCGGAAGAGACTGAAGAGGACCGGCCCCAAAAAGATGACTCCGCTTGAAAGAAAAAACTACGATGTGCGCGTGTGGGAAACGGTTTTCTAGCAACAATCGCCAAGCCCTGAATCTATGCCTCGCCGCTCCTCTGCGCCCCGGCTATGGTCCAGTAATAGAGCATGACACCCGGAGCCATTTCATGAAGCGATTTTTTATCGGCGTTGCCGCCGCCGCCGGCCTCCTCCTCGCATCTCCCCAAGCCTGGTCGGCCGACAAGCTGCTGAACGCCTCCTATGACGTCGGCCGCGAACTCTTCGTGCAGGTCAACAAGGCCTTTATCGCCAAGCACCCGGGTGTGAGCATCGACCAGTCGCATGCCGGCACTTCCGCGCAGGCGCGCGCCATCGCCGAAGGCCTCGGTGCCGATGTCGTCACCTTCAACCAGGTCACCGACGTCGACTTCCTGGTCAAGAAGGGCCTCGTCTCGGCCGACTGGCAGAAGGATTTTCCCGACAACGCTTCGCCCTTCTATTCGCTGCCTTCGTTTCTCGTCCGCGCGGGCAACCCCAAGCACATCAAGGACTGGAACGATCTCGTGCGCGACGACGTGCAGGTGATCTTCCCCAACCCGAAAACGTCTGGCAATGCCCGCTACACCTATCTGGCGGCCACCGCCTACGCCAAGGAAGCCTTCAAGGGCGACGACGCGAAGGTGAAGGAATTCATCACCAAGCTGTTCAACAACGTGCCGATCTTCGACACTGGCGGGCGCGCAGCGACCACCACCTTCGTGCAGCGCGAGATCGGCGACGTGCTGATCACCTTCGAATCCGAGACACGCGGCATCCGCAAGGAATACGGCGACGACAAATTCGAGCAGGTCACGCCTTCGGTCAGCCTTCTGGCGGAATTCCCGGTGGCGATCGTCGACAAAGTCGCCGACGAGCACGGCACGCGCGATCTGGCCAAGAGCTACCTCGACTTCCTCTATACACCCGAGGGCCAGGGCATCGCCGCCGACAATGGCCTGCGCGCACGCGACGCGGCTGTCGCGGCCAAATACAAGGCTGATTTTCCGGACGTGCGCCTGCTGACGGTGGAAGACGTCTTCGGCGGTTGGGACAAGGTCCAAAAAGAGCATTTCGCCGCCGGCGGCCTGCTCGACCAAGCTTATGGCAGCCGGTAAAGTCTCCGCTGCCCGATGGAAAGATCGAGGAAAGCCGGCCCCGGGCCGGCTTTCCTCGTTATTCAGCCGATAGGGTAAAGCCGGCGCCCTTCGTGCAAAACGTTACAAAGAATCAACGCGTTTGTGCCTGACATGCCTTCCAATGGCTTTGTTTCGCGAAACGGCGGCGTGCGGAAGCAACGCCGTCATCATTTGCACACAAACAGCCGCCAGATGCGGGGGTGGTTGGGGCTTCAACGGGTTGACTCGGGCATGCTGACGAAAAAAGGCAAATACGGCCTCAAGGCCCTCGTGCATCTTTCCAATCTTCCGGTTGGCCAACTGGCCTTCGTCAACGACGTCGCCGTCGCCAACAACATCCCGAAGAAATTCCTCGATGCCATCCTGGGCGAATTGCGCAACGCCGGCTTCGTCCAGAGCCGCAAGGGCAAGGAAGGCGGTTACCGTCTCGCGCGCCCCGCTTCCGAGATCAAGATCGGCCACGTCGTGCGCGTGCTCGACGGGCCGCTGGCGCCGATACCTTGCGCCAGCCGCACGCAGTACCAGCGCTGCGAGGATTGCGACGAAGCGACCTGCCAGGTCCGGCACATGATGCTGGAAGTGCGCCAGGCGATTGCCGAGGTGCTGGACAACCGTAGCCTCGCCGCCATGCGCGATGCCGACAATGACGATTTCCCAGTCGAGTTGACATCGCAGATCTAGAGCCGGTGGATGAGGCTGTCGAGGTTTACGAGATCCCGAAAAGCCGCACGCAAGCAGCCATCGATAGCCAGCTTTCGCACCGAGATCATCGCCGACGTCTTTGTCCCCGAATATGCCGAGGACGTGCGCTTTTTCAGCCGCAAGGTAGTTAATCCCGGCAGGCTCCGCCGCTTCTCCACCAGGGATCTTCGCGAGAGCCTGATTGCTTTCTTTTATCTCGCGGTCGCGGCAGCACTGCCGGTTCGTTGGTGGTCGCCGATCTGCGATTGGGCGTCGAGATTTCGCCTGAAGCGCCATATGCGCAAGGATTTCCGCTTCTATGCCGCCGCAACGTGCGCGGTGCTCGGCGACGGCATCGATGCACGCGAGCTGTTCGAGGCATTGCTCGCGGCACGCCATCGCCGCCGCATGCAACTCGCCGCGCATCTGGTCGCCGGCCGCTGGACGCCGACGATCCGGCTGGAAGGGCTCGAGGGCTTGCAGGCAGCCTTGCAACGCGGCCACGGCGCGATCCTCTGGTGCGATCAATTCACCGCCCAAACGATAATCGGCAAGCGCGCCATATATGAGGCCGGCATCGAAGCGCATCAGGTCAGCGTCAACACGCATGGCGTGTCCGAGACGGCATTCGGCCAGCGCTTCCTCAACCCGCCAATGGTTCATGTCGAGAACCGGTTCCTGAAAAGCCGGATCGTCTTCGACCGCGACGGCGCCTATCAGGTCACCATCCACATTCAAAAGATGCTGAAACGGAACGGCGTCGTGCTGATGACCAACACCATCCACGCCGGCTCGACCTTCACCGAAACCGCCCTGGGCGAAAGCGGCTGGACACACCTTGCCTCGGCGCCGGCGAATTTCGCCGCGCGAGGCAAGACGGCCCTGTTTGCCATGTCGACTTTCGAGGTGGTGCCCTTCCGGGAATACCGGGCCGTCTTGAGCCCGGAACTGATGCCGGCGGCATCGGCACTCCCGGCAGTGGACACCACCAGGGACGGAGCCAAGAACATGGCCCTGCAGGCACACTATATCCTGCTGAAACGCGACTGCCTGCTGAAGGCACTGAAGCAGTGCCCCGAGCAGGTGATGTCCTGGTCGCGCCATGAACGGTTGACAGAAGCTCAGGACAGGATCGGCTTCAGCGAAGAAGAAGGCTCATGACCGGCGCATCGAGCGCATTGCCTGGCCGACGAGTTCGTCGACCGGCCGCGTCGCGTCGAGCGTCAATGCCCGCTCATCGGCACCTGGCGGCTCGAGAATTGCGAACTGGCTGTCGACCAGGCTTGCCGGCATGAAATGGCCCTTGCGGCCGGCGACCCGCTGCCTTGCCGTCGCCTGGTCGATCTCCAGGTAAAGGAAAGTGATGTCCTGGCAAAAACCGCGCAGACGCTCGCGATAGCCGCGCTTCAGCGCTGAGCAGGCTGCAACCACGCCCTGTCCCTTGGCGATCGACGCCGCGATGCGCTCGCCGATCGCGTCGAGCCAGCCTTCGCGCAGCTGGTCGGTGAGCGGTTCGCCCCGCGCCATGCGGGCAACGTTTTCGGGCGGATGCAGCCTGTCGCCCTCGATGAAGACGGCCCCCAGCGCGTCGGCCAGCGCGATACCGACGGCTGACTTGCCGCAGCCGGCGACGCCCATCACCACGATGGCCGAAGGCGCCAAACCGGAAGCGCCCGTCGGCGCCTGCACTGCGTTTTCGTCCACCGTCAGCGGCTCGCCGGGGCGCGGCCATAGAGCAGGAGCATGGCGACGATGACGACGCCATAGATGATCTGCCGTCCCGCTTCCGGCATCTGCATGACCGACAGGATGGATTGCAGCAGCGTGATCAGGATCACGCCGGCGACCGTGCCGAGATAGGAGCCGCGCCCGCCGAGGATCGAGGTGCCGCCGAGCACCACGGCCGCGATCGACGGCAGCAGATAGGCGTCACCCATCGATTGCGCCGCCTTGGAGGCGTAGCCGGCCAGCAGCACGCCGCCAAAGGCGGAGAGTCCGCCGGAGACGGCGAAGGCGATCATCACCACGCGTCTTGTGTCGATGCCGGAGAGATAGGCAGCGCGCTCGCGGTTGCCGATGCCATAGACCGCGCGGCCAAAGCCGCTACGGGTCAGCACGAACACCATTGCGGCCCCGATCAGCGCCCAGATGATGACCGCGTTGGGGACGCCCGGAATGGTGAAGCCGGTGGCCAGGTAGCGCATGGCGCCGGTGGCCGAATCCTGCGGCGAGAAACCGCCGGTGTAGACCACCATCAGCCCTTGCGCGACGGCGTTGGTGGCGAGCGTGATGATCATCGAGGGGATGCGCAGATAGGCGACGCCGATGCCGTTGACGATGCCGATCAGCACGCCGCAGAAGATGCCGAACGGGATCGCCAGCGCCACCCCGGCCGGACCGTAGGCGGCCGCCGCGCAGGCCATCATCGCGCCCGCCGCCACCGACCACGGCACGGACAGGTCGATCTGGCCGAGCAGGATGACCAGCATCATGCCGGTGGCGATGACGCCCAGGAACGAGGCGACCTTGAGCTGCTGCAAGAGATATTCAGGCGACAGGAAGCTGCGCGAATAGAGGCTGCCCACCAACAGCAGCACCACGATACAGGCAAAGGCGGTCAGCACCGCCGGATCGGCGCGGCGGATGAATTTCGGCATGCGGCCGGCAATGCCGCCTAAGGTCGTATCGCTCACAGGAACCACTCCAGCCGGTTGCGGACCCGAAACAGGGCAAAGGCGCCGAGGCTGACGGCGACCAGCAGGATAACGCCCTGGAACAGCGGCTGCCAGAGCGGATCGAAATCGAACACGAACAGAAGGTCGCCAATGGTGCGGAAGGCCAGCGCGCCGAAGATGGCGCCGATGGCGCTTCCCTTGCCGCCGAACAGCGACACACCGCCCAGCACCACGGCCGCGATCGAGAACAGCGTATAGGCGTTGCCGCTGGCATAGGCGGCCTCGCCCGTATAGGTGAAAAAGGTCAGGAACAGCCCGCCGATCGCGGCCAGCAGCCCCGCAAGCGTGTAAGCGGCGAACTTGCCGCGCCTTATCGGCACGCCCGACATATAGGCAGCCGTTTCCGAAGAGCCGGCCGCGTAGGCGGCACGGCCGAGTACCGAGCGGCTGAACGGCACCCAAATCAACAGCACGACCGCCAGCAGCACGATCAGGCTTGCCGGCACCAGATCGAACAAACGTCCTGTCATGGCGTCGGCCAGATCCTCGTTGACCGAGCCGCCCGGGAAGGGCCGCAGCAAAAGACCGATGCCGTAATAGACCGCCCCGGTGGCGATGGTCGCGACGATCGGCTGCAGCCTTCCATAGATCACGATGGCGCCGTTGATGGCGCCGCACAGAAGTCCCGCCACCAGCACGGCGATGACGCCGAGCGTGGTCTGCATCGGCGTGCCGACCACCAGCCAGGAGGCCAGGCAGTTGGTGAGCAGGAAGATCATGCCGACGGACAGGTCGATGCCGGAGGTGATGACGACCAGCGTCTGCGCCATGGCGACGAAGGCGAGCAGCACGCCCTTGTTCGCCGCCGTCTGCACGACATTGGCGGTGAAGCCCGCCGGATGGTTCGAGGTGTAGATGACGAACATGACAATGAAGATGCCGAGCGCCAGCAGCGTTCCGCGCTGCTCGGCCAGCCAATAGCGCCAATCTTTCACACGCTTGCTCCCAGGCCCACGGGGCTCTCCTCGCCATGGATGTTGAGCGCGCTCGCTATCAGCGCTCGTTCGGTGATTTCGGCGCCGACCAGTTCGCGCTTGACCGCCCCGTCATAGAGCACCAGCACCCGGTCGCAGCAGCCGATCAGCTCGTCATAGTCGGTCGAATAGAACAGGATCGCCGCGCCCGCGTCCGCCAGCTTGCGCATCAGTTGATAGATTTCCTGCTTGGTGCCGACATCGATGCCGCGCGTCGGATCGTTGAGCAGGATGATGCGCGGCTGGCGCATCAGCCATTTGGCGATGACCACCTTCTGCTGGTTACCGCCCGACAGCGCGCCGACCGGAATATCGAGCCCCGCCGTCTTGATCGCCAGAAGGCCGACCATGTCGTCGATGAGCCGCTGTTCGGCGGCGCGATCGATGATGCCGCCTTTCGACAGCCGGTCGAGCGCGGCGAAGGACAGGTTTTCGCGCACCGTCATCGGCAGCATCAGTCCTTCGGTCTTGCGGTCTTCCGGGATGAGCGCCATGCCGATGCCATCCTCGCGGGCCACCGCTGGACTGGTGATCGTCACCGGCTTGCCGTCGATCAGCACCTCGCCCGAGAGGCCGCGCAGCACACCGAAGAAAGCAAGCAGCAATTCGCGCTGGCCCTGGCCGTCGAGCCCGCCGAGACCGACCACCTCGCCTGCCCTGACGGTGAGCGAGATGTTATCCAGCCGGTCGGCCCAGGACAATTTGCGCGCCTCGAGCCGGGGGGCGGCGCTGGCCGGTGCCGCCGCCGGCTTGGGCGGAAAAATATGGCTGTATTCGCGGCCGATCATCAGCTCGACCACCTCGTTGTCGCTCTTCGAGCCGGCCTTGTAGCTGGCGACATTACGGCCGTTGCGGAACACCGTGCAGTGGTCGGCCAGTTCGGCGATCTCGTTCATGCGGTGCGAGATGTAGAGCAGCGCCAGCCCTTCCGAGCGCAGTCGTTTCAAGACGCCGAAGATCTTCGCGACATCCGCCGCCGTCAGCGCCGAGGTCGCTTCGTCGAGGATGAGGATGCGCGGTTTCCTGGCCAGCGCCTTGGCGATCTCCACCATCTGGCGCCGTGACAGCGGCAGGTCCTTGACCAGGGCCAGCGGATGGATATCGCCGGCACCCGCGCGCGCCAGCGCGTCCTCGGCGATGCGCCGCTGCGCCTTGCGGTCGATCATGCCGAAGCGTTTGGGCGGATCGGAAATGACGATGTTGTCGGCGACGCTGAGTTCGGGGATCAGCGACAATTCCTGGAAGATGCAGACGATGCCGGCCTTGTTTGCCGCACCGGGCGAGGCGAAGGTCACTTCGCGGCCATCCAGCATCATGCGGCCTTCGTCGGGCGCCACGACACCGGCCATGACCTTGATCAATGTCGACTTGCCGGCGCCGTTTTCACCGAGGATGGCGTGGATGCTGCCGGTGGAAACCGTCAGCTCGGCCTTTTCCAGCGCCCGTACGCCGCCATAGCGCTTGGAAATGCCTTCCATGCGAAAGAGTGGAGCCGCACCGTCCATCAACCCTCCCCGGGCGATTGTGGGATTGCAGGCTGGCGCCGCGGGGTCATCCGCGGCGCCAGATGATAGCCAGTGACTACTGGTTTTCCTTGCTCTGCCCCATGATTTCCTGGGCACTGAAATTGATGCCGCAGGTCGGGAAGGAGTTGCCGACGAAGAAATTGTCGGACTGGTCGGGGAAGAAATCCTGGCCTGCCTTGAAGTTCGGATCCTCGACAATGGCCAGCGGCAGCTTCACCGATTGCGGCACGACATTGCCTTCGAGGGCCGCGATTGCCGTCTTGATTGCCACGGCCACCTGGGCGGGGCCGGTGCCGGCGGAAGAGCACTTCAAGCCGTCGGCGGCATGCGCGGCACAGAACTTGCGAAAACCGTTCTCCGTCTCGCCGCCGAACGGAACAAATGGATGCTTGGCATCCATCATCGCCTGCACGATGCCGGTGTCGCCGCCTTGCCCGGTGATGCCGTCGAAGGGTCCATTGGTGGCGATCGCGTCCGCCGTAGCTTTCTGGGCAACGCCGTCGTCCCACTTGCCAACCACTTCGGTGACTTCCCATTTCTTGCCCGAGCCGTCGAGCACTTCGTGGATGCCGGCATGACGGTCCGTGTCAACGGAAGTGCCGGCGACGCCGCGCACTTCGAGCACCTTTCCGCCGTTCGGGACATGTGAGACCAACCACTTGCCCCACAATGCGCCAAGGCCCTTCTGGTCGACATTGACGTTGATGGCATCCTTGGTGTCGAGAATGTTGTCGAAGGCGACCAGCACGACCCCGGCCTCCTTGGCGCGCTTGATGACTGGCCCGAAGGCGGTCGGGTTCTGCGCGTTGACGACGATCGCGTCAAAGCCGGAATCGATGAAATTGTTGATCGCGGAGATCTGCGCCGGGACGTCCTCGCCGGTCGACACAACCTTGAATTCCTTCAGCTTTTTGGCGACATCCGGCTGTGCCGCATACGCCTTGGCGGTCTGCACCATCTGGATACGCCAGGTGTTGGCGATATAGCCGTTGGCGAGCGCGATCCGGTATGGGCCGGCCTTCTTGGGGAACTTGAAGAATTGCGTATCGGCTGCCCAGGGGGCAAAGCAGTCCGGCTCGGCTGCTGGTCCCTTGACGACTTCTGGGCCTGCGGCCATCGCCGCTGAGCTCAACATGACGAATGCAGTGGCGGCAACGATGCCACCAACGAGTGACTTGATCATCGATATTCCTCCCAGTTGCAGTTCTGACTTGTTTGTTTAGCTGCAGTACATGTTCGCCCCAGCACCTCCCGCCCTGGCCCGCCACGCACGTCAGGTGGCCCCGGCCGACCTGTTCCTCCTCGTTGCTTCCTTAAGCTGCAACGAAAGTATCATATTATCAATAATAAACAAGGAACATTCTGTCGCTTATGTATAATAAACAGCAGTTGGACTTCACGCTGGCTAGAATGGTAGCGCTACCAGGAATGCCTGTAAAGGCTGATTTCAGCAGGTTCTAAACTGCTTCACCGTGCCGTGCTCTCGCGGCACTTGAGCTCGAAGCCAAGGTCGACGACCCGCTGTTCCGGCCTGTCACCCGATATCGCCGCCAGCGCCATGGCGACCGCGCGCCTGCCGATTTCGTAGCGATGGGTGCGGATGCTGGTGATCGAGGGAAAGGCTACCTGCATCATGTCGAGATCGTTGAAGCCGACAATGCCGATGGTCTTCGGCACGTCGATCGAGGCGCGATGGCATTCGAACAGCACGCCGAGCGCGATGTCGTCATTGTTGCAGAACACGCCGTCGAGCGTCGGCATTTTGGCAAGCGCATCGCGGAATAGCTCGCGGCCAAGCGGCACGCTGGAAGGTACCGGCGTGGTGGTGATCAGGCGCGGGTCCAGCAGGCCGGCCTTCTCCATCGCCAGCCGGTAACCAGCCAGGCGCCGCTGCGAGCGCGGGTCCATGCGCGCACCGATGAAACCGATCCGGCGATACCCCGCCTCGATCAGGTGCTGGGTCGCCGTCATGCCGCCTTCGAGATGCGAGAAACCGACCATCATGTCCACGGGATCGGGTCCGGTCTCCATCACCTGAACCACCGGGCAACCGGCATTTTCCAACAGCTTTCGCGAGGTAGGTGTCTGGTCGATGCCGGCAACGATCAGCGCTGCCGGTCGCTGGGAGCCAAACACCTGCAGCAGCCGCTCTTCCTCCAGTCCGGAATAGTGCGTGTTGCCGAGTTGGATGCGGAACGGGCTGTCCGACAGGCTGTCATAGATGCCGCGCACCACCTCCGCGAAGACGTTGTTGGTCAGCGAAGGCACCAGCACGCCGAACACCTCGGCCCGCGCCGAGGCCAATGCCCGCGCGTTGGGATCCGGCACATAGCCGAGCTCTTCGATGGCGGCCAGGATCTGGCGGCGCAGTTCCTCGGAAACGCGCTCCGGCTCGCGCAGCGCGCGTGAAACGGTGATGGCGCCGACGCCGGCCTTGCGTGCCACGTCAGATATGGTCGGGCGGCCACCGCCCCGGCGCGAGCGCGGCTTGATCAAGGCCTTGGCCCATGCGCCTGGCCATTCAAGCACGCCCGCAATGCGATCTTTCCAGCTGTCGCCATCTCACCGGCCTGTTTCAGCATCCATCGGCCCCTGGCGTCGCGCAGTGACTACCTGTTGTCAAGCTGAGCCATTGAGTGGCTGTGCTTGGCCTTCGTCAGGCCGCTACGGCCGCCCTGTGCCTCGCGTTCCACATGAACAGCCCGATCGCCAGTATGTTCAGCAGGTCCCAGGCAATGCCGTTCAGGAACGCGGCGGCGTAGGAGCCCGTCAGGTCGTAGATCCAGCCCGACATCCAGCCGCCGATCGCCATGCCGAAAATCGTCGCCATCATGACGATACCGATGCGCTGGCCGGCCTCCTTGGCCGGCAGGTATTCGCGCACGATGATCGCGTAGCAAGGCACGATGCCGCCCTGCGACAGGCCGAAGACCAGCGACACGACATACAGCGAGGCGAGCCCGTCGAACGGGATATAGAACAGCAATGACAGGCATTGCAGCACAGATCCGATAAGCAACGTTTTGACGCCGCCGATTCGGTCGGCGACAAAGCCCGAGGCAAGCCGGCTGACGACGCCCGCGGCCATCATGATCGACAGCATGTCGGCGCCATGCGCCATGCCGTAGCCGAGGTCCATGCAATAGGCAACGATATGCACTTGCGGCATCGACATCGCCACGCAGCAGCCCAGTCCCGCGACGACCAGCAATATCTGCAGCATCGCCGGCGACAATGAAATCGGCTGCACCGGCCGACTTCCGGGCGAGCCGGCGGCCGTCGCTTCCGGAGCGCCGCGCCGCAGCAACAACACCAGCGGCACCATGGTGACTAGGCAGAAGACGCCGATGGCGGCATAGGTGAAGCGCCAGCCTTCCGCCTTGATCAACGTCGGCATGACGGTGGGCCATATCGCTCCAGCGAGGTAATTGCCGGCCGCCGCCGCCGTAACGGCGACCCCGCGCCGGCGGTTGAACCAGTGCGAGATATCGGCAATCAGCGGCCCGAAGATCACCGATGTGCCGACGCCGATCAGTACCCCTTGGGCAAGGGTGAATTGCAGGATCGAGGTCGACAGAGCCGCGAGCAGGAGACCGGCGGAGAGCGCGATCGAGGAAAACAGCGCCGGTATCCAGTAGCCCATGCGGTCAATGGCGCGGCCGACCAGCACATTGCCGGCGGCGAAGCCCACCATGGTCGCGGTGTAGGGCATGGATGCCGCGGCGCGGTCGACGCCGAACTCGGCCTGTACTGCTGGCAGCACGACGACAACGGCCCACATGCCGACCGCACCGATCGTCGCCAGCAGCATCGAGATGGCCAGCCGCATCCAGGCATAGGAACTGTCGATGCCGGGGCTGGGCCGGCTCACGTCGGTTCGCGTCAAAGGCGTTTCCTGTCGGCGGTCTCAATCGTTGCTGTTTTGGCCACTATCGACGCATTCTCGGCGCACAGCAGCGCCACAGCGGGCAAATCCGTGGCTCCAGGCCGGTACGAATGCGGGAACCGACGCCCAACATCTGGAGTTTCCGATCAGCAACCTTGCAAAGGAGTCCCAGCTATGACCGCCACCAAGCAGAAATGGTCGGCCGAGGTGACCGAGCACAGCAATGCGATGGATCTCGAGGAGCATGTCTTCGAATCCGACGACGCCAAGAAGATCGCCGCCTCGCTCAAGCGGTCGGCCGAACACAGCCACCGCCGTAAGGCCGAGCCCTTCCAGTCCGCCATGTCGATGCTGAATTTCTACATCAACCGGGCCGGCAAAAACCTGCCCGCGGCGCGCAAGAAGGTCCTTGAGGACGCCAAGGACGAACTGCGCGCCGCATTCGGGCGTCCAAAGGAGGATTAGCCGCCCTCGCCCGCCAATGGCACCTGACTAAATGGGGCGCCCTATTGTTTGATCTCGGGTTCGACGAGCTTGGCCAGGTTCCGTAGCGACTCCTGCCAACCGAGATAGCAAGCTTCCGCGGGAATGACATCAGGGATGCCGGCCTGGGTGATGTTCACTTCGGTGCCCACGGACACTTTCTTCAGCGTCACGGTCACCTCGATCTCGCCGGGCAGGTTGGGATCGTCGAACCTGTCTGTGTAGCGCAGGAGTTCGCCCGCGACGAGTTCGACATACTCACCGCCAAACGAGTGGCTGTCGCCAGTGGTGAAGTTGCGGAACGACATCTTGAACGTGCCGCCGACCTTGCCCTCGAAGTGATGGACCGTGCAGGTGAAGCCGTTCGGCGGAAGCCATTTGGCAAGCGCATCCGCTTCGAGGAACGCGCGGTAGACCTTCTCCGGGCTGGTGGTCAGAACGCGATGCAGACGAACGGTGCTGGGCATGTCAAATTCTCCTTCCTGGTTTCCTGTTCAATACCCCAAGGACGGGGACCACAAAGCCCATCCGACACAGGCTCTCGAATTTTTTGGCGATGCCGGCCTGAATTGCTTCGAAGGCCTGCAAGGCGGAAACGCCTGAGTGCCGAATGGCTATGTCGGTGAATTCTACCGCGAACGTATGACGTTGTCGGTATTGGCCAGCAGCTTGCGCACGGCATTGCGCGCCGCATCGGGCCGCTGCAGGCGGATATTCTTTTCGATTGCCTCGTGCATCTTCTGGGCGAGCTGCAAATCGTCGAGTTCCCGGGTCGTGTAGGTGAACAGGTGATCGAAGGCGGATTCGATCAGCACGCCGAGGGGCACCAGCAGATCATTGCCCGAGGCGCGCAGGATGGCGAGGTGGAAGCGGGTGTCGGCGCGGGTCCGTTCCTGCAAACTTTTCGCCTCGCCCATCTCCCGGCAGGCCTGGCTGATCTCGGCCATCTGCTCGTCGGTCCGCCGCATGGCGGCAAAGGCGGTCGCTTCCGGCTCGATGATGTGGCGGAATTCCTGCACCGTCCTCAAGAACACCTCGCGGTCCGGCGACGTCGCGTACCAGGCAAGCACATCGCGGTCGAGCAGGTTCCAGCGTTCCTTCGGTTCGACCCAACTGCCGATCTTGGGGCGCGATGCCAACAGGCTCTTGGCCATCAGCATCTTGATCGCCTCGCGCACCGCCGACCGGCTGACGCTGAAGGTCTCCGACCACTTCGCTTCATTGGGCAGGATGGTGCCGGGCGGATAATCGCCGCGCACGATCCGCAGCCCAATCTCGCTCGCCAGCGACGCATGCACACTGGAGCCCGGGATACGCGCCGCGTCGGGCCGGCGAGCGCCGGTCGGGCGCTCGGCGGCTACAGCCTTTTTGGGCGATTTTTCCTTGTTCGGCCTCGCGTCCCGCATGAGTTCCAGAAAGGCCGGTTTAGGGAAGCTGTCAAGCGCGGTGCGGCCGTGGGGCGGCAAAGCCGGCTTCTATGCACAACCCAGCCGTGATTCGACCACGCTCAGCCTGTCTTGACGTATTTGCGCCAGCTATGCTCGGGCCGGAAGCCGAGCATGTCACGCGCCTTGCGGTTCGACAGCAGCGTCTCATATTCACCGAGTTCGCCCTTGACCGCCACGCCGGGATAGAACCGCTTCAGGAGTTGGGCGGTCGGCAAATCGGACGAGGTGTCGTCATTGGCGGCATTGAACACCTGGTAGCCCAGCCCGTCCTTCTCGATGGCGCGCAGCGTGATCTGGCCAAGGTCGCGCGCGTCGATGTAGCTCCAGGCAATACGTTTGCGAAAGCCCGGATCGGCGAACCATTTCGGAAACAGCGAATACTCATGCGGCTCGATGACGTTGCCGATGCGCAAGGCATAGATGTCTGTGCCATTGCGCTGCGCGAAGGCGCGCGCCGTCTTCTCGTTGACGATTTTGGACAGCGCATAGCTGTCCATTGGATCGACATCGTAATCTTCGTCGAGCGGGAAATGCGTGGGGTCGCGTGGTTCGTTGGCGAACACCAGGCCGTAGGTCGTCTCGCTGGAAGCGATGATCACCTTGCGGATGCCGAGCTTCACCGCAGCTTCGATCACATTGTAGGTGCCCATCGCGTTGATGCGGAACACCTCGTTGTCGGGCGTGATCATGATGCGTGGGATCGCGGCGAAATGCACCACGGCGTCGACCGGCTGCGGCCGTAGCGACGGATCGAATTCGTGCAGCCCCATATAGCTCGACAGCGCGTTGAACACCTGGCCGCTGTCGGTGATGTCGGTGATCAGCGTGCGCACCTTGGGATTGTCGAGCGGCCTGGTGTCGATGTTGAGCACTTGGCAGCCCTGCTCCACCAGATATTGCACGACATGGCGCCCAGCCTTGCCGCTGCCGCCGGTGAACATGATCCGCTTCGTCATTTCTGGTCTCCACGAAAGTCCTGGGATTGACGTGTATTGTCAGACAATATTGCTTTCCGCAACCGTCTATGGCTAAAACAGCGGCAACATTATCGATAATTGCAAACAGGACAGCTAGCATGAACACCACCGCCACCAGTGAGAAGATCGGCTTTGTCGGCCTTGGCCTGATGGGTCACGGCATCGCCAAGAACATCGTCGACAAGGGGTATTCCCTGACCTTCCTCGGCCGCAAGAACCGCAAACCGGCGGAAGATCTTCTCGGCCGAGGCGCCCACGAGGCATCGACCTCCCGCGACGTGGCGGCGGCATCCGATATCGTCTTCATCTGCGTCACCGGTTCGCGCGAGGTGGAGGCCATTATTCGCGGTCCCGGCGGCCTCAAGGAGGGGTTAAAGAAGGGGTCGGTCGTCGTCGACTGCTCCACCTCCGATCCGGTCTCGACGGTTGCGCTTGCCGCAGAACTCAACGCGCTTGGCGTCGACTATGTCGACGCGCCGCTCAGCCGCACCCCGAAGGAAGCCTGGGAAGGCACGCTCGACGCCATGGTCGGCGCGCCCGACGCCGTCTTCGCCAGGGTCAAGCCGGTGATCGACACCTGGGCCGGCCGCATCGTCCATATCGGCGACACCGGCGACGGCCACCGCATGAAGCTGCTCAACAATTTCATCTCGCTGGGCTATGCCGCGATCTACTCCGAGGCATTGGCCCTGGCGGAGAAGGTCGGCATCTCGCCGCCGCGTTTCGACAGCGTGATCCGCAACGGCCGCATGGATTGCGGCTTCTACCAGACGTTCATGCGCTGGACGCTGGAAGGCGACCGCGACGCCCACAAATTCACCATCGCCAACGCCTTCAAGGACCTGACCTATCTGGAATCGATGGCCGGTGCGGCCGGCATCGCCAACCCGCTCGGCAACGCCACCAAGAACTCCTTCGCCGGCGCCCACGCAACCGGTCCGGCCGAGCAGTTCGTGCCGATGCTGGCCACGCACATCGCCAAAGTGAATGGCGTCGACCTGATGCCGATGAAGGACGGAAAGAAGCAGACGATCTGAGACCCGGACCGCCGGCGGGCCTTACCGCCGGCCCCTTCCGATCCCCTCATCGGTGTCGGCAAGCAGCTTGTGCACGGCGTTGCGCGCCGCCGCGGGCCGCTGCAGGCGGATGCTCTTCTCGATCGCCTCGTGCAGTTTCTGCGCCCGCCGCTGATCGCCGACCTGGCGCGTGGTGAAGACGAAGAGATGGTCGAGCGCCGATTCGATCAGCACGCCGAGCGGCACCAGAAGGTCGTTGCCCGAGGCCCGCAGGATGGCGAGATGAAAACGCGTGTCGGCACGAATGCGCTCGGGCAGGTTGGCCGCCTCGCCCATCTCGCGGCAAGCCAGGCTAATCTCGGCCATCTGCTCGTCGCTGCGCCGCATGGCGGCAAAGGCGGATGCTTCCGGTTCGATGATGTGGCGAAATTCCTGCACGGTGCGAAGGAACGCTTCGCGATCCGGCGCGGTCGCGTACCAGGCCAGCACGTCGCGGTCGAGCAGGTTCCAGCGCTCCTTCGGCTCGACCCAACTGCCGATCTTTGGCCGCGACGCCAAAAGGCTCTTGGCCATCAGCATCTTGATTGCCTCGCGCACCGCCGAACGGCTGACATTGAAGGTTTCGGCCCATTTGGCCTCATTGGGCAGGATGCTGCCAGGCGGATAGTCGCCGCGTACGATCCTGAGACCAATCTCGCTGGCGAGCGAGGCATGGACGCTGGACCCGGGAAAGTGCGCCGCATCCGCCCTGCGCATGGCTGCCGGGTCGTGGCTGGCTTGCGCCTTGGCCCGGCCGGTTTTTTTCTTTGCCTTCTCGTCCGGCATCCACGTTCCAATAGGTCGGCCGCCAGTCACCCGGATTGATCCGAACCCGCGCGGCGCACCGATCCCGTTGCCGAAAATCCAAACCACTGACGCGTCAAAGCCGGGGCCCGATTGCCCCAACCATGGCGTCCTGTTGAAGAATTGAGGAAACGGGGCGCTCGTTGGCGAGCGCCCCGAAATCGCGGCCTACTTCTGGATGCAGGTGTCGACCGTGTCCTTGGTGCATTCGTCGAGACCGGTGAACACCGGATCGTCGACCTTCTTGCCTTCGACCAGGTCGATCATCACCGATGGCGCCTTGTAGCCCATTTCGAAAGGCCGCTGGCCGACCAGCGCGGTGACAAGGCCATCCCTGGCGATCGCCACCTCGTCGCCGATCGTGTCGGCGGCGCCGATGACGAAGTCGTTCTTGGCCAGCCGGTCCTTGAGCGGTTTGACCAGGTCGCGATAGGGCTGCGGCGCACCGAACAGCGGCCAACCGCCCATGATGCCGAACGCGTCGAGCTTGGGGTTGGCGGCGAGGATGTCGGTCATCGCCTGAACGCCCTTGGCGCCATCGTCATTGGTGAACACCGGGCAGCCGGCGACTTCCGTCCAGCCGCCTTCGCCGGCAAGTGCCGTGAGGCCTTCCTTGCCCGTCAGCGCGTCGCGCATGCCTTGCGCGCGGCGCAGGATGTTGTCGGCCGCCGGATTGCCCTCGATGGTGCAGATCGTGCCACCATTCGGCTTGGCCTTCTTGATGTACTCGCCGATCTTCTTGCCCATCAAATAGTTGTCGGTGCCGAGATAGGTCTTGCGCAGTGCCGCGTCTTCCTTGGCGAGGTCGGCGTCGACGGTCATGATCGGGATCGACGGATTGGCGCTCTTGATCGTTTGCGCGATCAGCGGCGCGTTGGACGGCGAGATCGCCATCGCCACAGTGTCGGCCTTGCTCAGCATATCCTGCACGATCTGCGCCTCGCCGGCCTCGTCGGAAGTCGATGCCGGGCCGGTGTAGAAGCATTCATATTCCGAGCTGGCGTTTTCCTTGTTCCATTTCTCGCAGCCCTGGTGGATGGCTTCGAAGAATGGATTGTCGAGACCTTTCACCACGATGACGAGCTGCTTCTTGGCCAAAGCCGGCCCGGCGCCCAACGCCATGGCGGCGACGGCGGCGAGCAATACTGTTTTCCTCATGTCAGTCCTCCCTTTGCAACCAGACGGACACGGCGTGCCCGCCACACAAACCAGCCAGGATGCGAGATGACTGAGACGCGTGCGCCCATTCAATCCGGCCGGGCCGATAAGCATTTTCGGATGCGACCCTCCCAGCGACGACGCTGCACGATCGCCAAAACCTTCTTGCCGCTGGCGCCGCCGATGGCGTCGTCAAAGCCGGCATGTCTTCCTCCGACGCTCAACTAATAACGGCTTGCCGCCAACGTCAATGCTATTTGTCCTACAAAACGGATTTTTCAAAATCCGCACGGCACTATTCGTCTGACAATTGCCTGTTCGACAATTGACGCCCGCGACGCCATTCGCGTAAATGACCGCATCGCTGTCCCCGGGAGGAGCTGGGGAAAGCCGATGGAAGCCGTCGCCTGTCCGTGGGCGGATAGGCCAGACATGGGAGGCAAAGACGGGTGTCGGTTCTCGAACTCACCAACATCTCGAAGCATTTTGGCGCCATCCAGGCTGTCAACGACGTGTCGCTGTCGATCGAACCGGGCCAGGTTGTCGGCCTGATGGGCGACAATGGCGCCGGCAAGTCGACGCTGGTCAAGATGATAGCCGGCAACTTCCGGCCGAGCCACGGCACGATGCGGATGGATGACAAGGAACTGATCCTGCACAAGCCGGTCGAGGCGCGCCAGCACGGCATCGAGATCGTCCACCAGGACCTGGCGCTCTGTAACAATCTGACGGCGGCGGCCAATGTCTATCTCGGGCGCGAATTGCGCCGTGGCGTCGGCCCGTTCCGCATCCTCGACTATGCCGCGATGTACAAGCGCGCCGGTCAGATCTTCGCCGAGTTGAAATCCGAGACCCGCCCGCGCGACCTCGTCAAGCAGATGTCGGGCGGCCAGCGCCAGGCGGTGGCGATCGCCCGCACCATGCTGTCGCAGGCCAAGATCGTGCTGATGGACGAGCCGACGGCGGCAATCTCGGTGCGGCAGGTGGCCGAAGTGCTGAACCTCATCCGTCATCTGCGCGACCAGGGCATCGCGGTAGTGCTGATCAGCCACCGTATGCCCGACGTCTTCGACGTCGCCGACCGCGTCATCGTCATGCGGCGCGGCAGGAAGGTCGCCGACAAGGCGATCGCGTTGAGTTCGCCCGAGGAAGTCACCGGGCTGATCACCGGCGCCATCGAGCAGGTGGCATGACAATGGCGACCCCGGATTTCACCGCGCATCGGCAGCGCAGGAAAGGTCTATAATGGCAGTCACCCTTGACCAGACGATCGCGCAGAAGCAGCACAGCTTCCTGTCGCGCCTGTTCTCCAGCCAGACTTTCTGGGTGGTGATCGCCGTCATCCTGGCCTGTATTTTCCTGTCCTTCGCCACCGACGCCTTCGCCACCTCGAAGAACCTCTACAACATCACCCGCAACATCACCTTCGTCGCCATCGTCGCGCTCGGCATGACTTTCGTCATCATCACCGGCGGCATCGATTTGTCGGTCGGCTCGGTGCTGTGCCTGTGCTCGATGGTGCTGGCCGTCACCATGCATGCCGGCTATTCGATCGAGATCGGCATTCTGGCTTCGATCGCCACCGCGCTCGTCATCGGTGCCTTCAATGGCATTTTTATCGCCTACCTGGGCTTTCCGCCCTTCGTGGTGACGCTCGGCATGCTGTCGATCGCCCGCAGCCTTGCCATGGTCGCCTCCAACAACACCGTCGTGTTCCAGTTCGGGCCGGACCACGACAAGCTGCTGGCGCTTGGCGGCGGCGCCTGGGTGTTCGGCATCGCCAATCCGGTGCTCTACATGATCCTGCTGGCGCTGATCACCGGTTTCATCCTGCGCTGGACGAAGTTCGGCCGTCATATCTTCGCCATTGGCGGCAACGAGCACGCGGCGACGCTGACCGGTGTGCCGGTGCGCCAGATCAAGGTCGCCGTCTACATGATCTCGGCGCTGTCGGCCGGCATTGCCGGCATCATCGAGACCGGCTGGCTCGGCGCCGTCACCACCAATCTCGGCAACGGCATGGAACTGCAAGTGATCGCCGCCACCGTCATCGGCGGCGCCAATCTGGCCGGCGGCGTCGGCACCGCCTTTGGCGCCATCGTCGGTGCTGCCCTCATCGAGGTGATCCGCAACAGCCTTGGCCTGCTTGGCATCAACGCCTTCTGGCAAGGCACCTTCATCGGCGGCGCCATCCTGCTGGCGGTTTTGTTCGACCGCATCCGCAATTTCAGGCGCAGCGATTAGCGCTGCATCCACCTTCCCCCCCTTGTGGGGGAAGGTGGCCTCGCGAAGCGAGGTCGGATGAGGGGTGTTCCAGGAAATACCAACGCCTCACTCCGCTGGAACACCGCGCCGGAGCGCTATTCCTTTCGCCTCCTATCGCTCAGTCTGAAAATCCGTCGCCAAGAACCCTTGCGAGCGCACGCCCCGGGCCCGTAGCTTGACGCGAGCCAGCACTCAGCCGCACAATCCCCCTGCAGGCGAAGGGAGGCCAGTCGCTTGCGGGAGGATATACCCATGACGGAAGCGATCAGGCTCTACTGGGGCCGGTTCGGACATGTTTCTGTCCTGAATGTCGCGAGCGACTTCGTCACCCATGCCCATGTCGAGGCACATCTGATCATCTGGCTCGAAGGCACCGCCGGCGAGATGACAATCGGCCGCGAGACGGTCCGCCTCGGCCCGGACACCGCCGCAGGCATCAACTCGCTCCAGCCGCATAGCCACGTCCTGTCCCAGGATGGCAGGCCGGGTCTGTTCCTGGCCTTTTACATCGACCCGGACTGGGCGCGCCGGCGCCGCGACCTGCCGTCCAGCGCGCCGCTGTTTTCGCAGGCGGCGATCGCGCTCGAGCCTTGGCTGCACCAGGCCGCCGCCAGCCTGCTCGATCATCTCACCGACGATGAAAGCGTCGACGATGTCGCCAATTACGAGATCGAGCGCTTCATCGACTCCGTGCTCGATGCCGCCGACGCTTCGGCACCGCAGGAGGCGCGCGGCCGCATAAACACGATGCAGGATTTCCGCGTCCGCAAGGCGATCCAGCTGATGAAGGCCAATGTCTGCGAGCGGATCTCGTTCGATGACGTCGCCCGCGCCGTTGGCCTGTCTAGGCCGCATTTCTTCGCCTTGTTCAAAGAACAGACCAATCTGACGCCCAACGTCTACTGGAACACGCTGCGCATGGAGGAAGCGGTGCGGCAGCTACAATGGTCGCGGGAGCCGCTGATCTCTGTCGCCTGCAATCTCGGCTTCACCACGCAAGGCAATTTCTCGCGCTTCTTCCGCGATCATGTCGGCGTGCCGCCGACGCTCTACCGCGAAGCCGCGCGGGCGACGGCCTGAACCGGCAGCCATCTGTTTTTCAGACTGGTTGATACACACTCAAGACGCATTGATAAGCGCTGCCCGCTCTGGCGCCCTACCCTTGCCGCAACGATCATTCGGAAGGGAACATTTTATGGCGAAAGTCACCATCTCCAGCGTCATCGACGCGCCGGTCGAAAAGGTTTGGGCGCGCATACGCGACTTCAACGGCCTGCCGGGCTGGCATCCGCGCATGGTCGAAAGCCATATCGAAGACGGCGAGGATTCCACCACGATTGGCTGCGTGCGCAACTTCCAGCTCGCCAGCGGCGCCCGCCTGCGCGAAAAACTGGTCGATTTTTCGGATGACGATTTCCTGGTCAGCTATTCCATCCTGGAAACACCGCAGCCGCTCACCAACCACAAGGCGACGCTGCAGCTCAGGCGCGTCACCGACGGCAACCGCACCTATGCCGAATGGACCGCCAGCTTCGACGCGGCCCCGGAGGAAGCCGACAAGCTGGCCGAGGGCATGGGTACCAATGTTTTTCAAGGCGGCTTCAATGCATTGAAGAGCCATTTCGCCGGCCAGAGCTGAAGGAGCGGGCCATGGCGCTGGCATTGCAGACATTCTCGACGGTGAAGGACGCGGATGCCGCCCTCAAGTCCGCCGGCACGCGCTATCTCGGCGGGGGTACACTCGTGGTCCGCGCGGCCAATGAAGGCGATGTCTCGGTCTCCGGCCTTGTCAGGTCGACCGACCCGGCGCTGTCGGCCATCGCGGTCAGCGGCGGTAAGGTCCGCATCGGCGCCTCGGTAACCATGGCGGAGATCGGCCGCCATCCGGAACTCGGTGCACTTGCCAAGGCCTCCCGCGCCGTCGGCGGTCCGGCGATCCGCAATATGGCGACCGTCGGCGGCAATCTGTTCGCACCGGCGCCCTATGGTGATTTCGCCGTCGCCCTGCTGGCGCTCGATGCTACGGTCGGCACCGATGAGGGCGAAACGCCCATCGAGACCTTCCTGGCCGGACGGGACGATAGTCGCGCCATCGTCACGTCGGTCAGTTTCACGAAGGCCGACAGCTTCCGCTTCCTCAAAGTGTCGCGGGTCAAGCCCAAGGGGGTCGCGGTGCTCAGCATCGCGGTCGTTCTGGAACAGGCTGGAGACGGGACCGTGTCCTCGGCGCGGATCGCGCTCAGCTGCATGGCCGATCGGCCGATGCGTGCCAAGGCAGCGGAAAAGGCGCTGCTCGGCAGGACGCTCGATCCGGACGGCGTCGCGGCAGCGCTGGCCGCCGCCACCAAAGGCACCGCGCCCATCACCGATCCCATCGCCAGCGCCTGGTATCGCGCTGAAGTCCTGCCGGTCCATCTCGGCAGGCTGTTGCTCAGCTAATCACACGTGGGGGCGCGCGCTTGCCCTGCGGGGCAGGCGCGCAAGGAGGAAGAATGGCAAAGGTTCCGGTTCAATTCACGCTCAACGGGTCTGAAAAGGCCGAGTTCATCGATAGCGCCACGACGTTGCTCAATGCCTTGCGCGACAAGATCGGCGACACCTCGCCGAAGGGCGGCTGCCACCAGGGCACGTGCGGCGCCTGCTCCGTTATTATCGACGGCGAGTTGAGGCTCTCCTGCCTGACGCTGGCCGAGACCTGCAATGGTGCAACGATCACCACCACGTCGGGCCTTGCCGAAGGCGGCGTGCTGCACCCGCTGCAACGGGCTTTTCTCGACACATTCGCTACCCAATGCGGCTTCTGCACGCCGGGCATGATCATGGCGGCCAAGGTGCTGCTCGACCACACCCCCAATCCCAGCCGCGAGGACGTCGTCGAGGCGCTGTCTGGGAACATCTGCCGTTGCACCGGCTACGAGCCGATCATCCAGGCGGTGCTCGCCGCCGCCCGCGCCAATTCGCAGAACGCGGCTTGAGGGACCAAAGAATGGAACTGCGCAAGAGCTACTTCGCCGATATCCGCAAGGACGATCTGCACGAGATCGGCCAGCCCCGGCCACGCTCGGATTCGCCCGGCCACGTCACCGGCAGAACCGCCTATTTCGCCGACCGTAATTTCCCCGGCATGCTGCACCTCAAGATGGTGCGCAGCCCGCACCACCATGCCCGCATCCGCTCGATCGACACCTCCGAGGCCGAAAAACACCCAGGCGTTATCAAGGTGCTGACGGCCAAGGACGTGCCGCACAATGTCTACACCATCCTGATCCTCATCCAGGTCGGACCGGAGGACGAGACGGTGCTGGCAGACGGCAAGGTGCGCTGGAAGGGCGAGGCCGTGGTGGCGGTGCTGGCCGAAACCGAGCGTGCCGCCCAGGAAGCGGCCGCCAAGGTCAAGGTCGACTATGAGGTGCTGCCCGCCGTCTTCGACATGGAAGAAGCACTGAAGCCCGGCGCGCCCATCGTCAACGAATATCACGGCCAGAACTATTACCTCTATGACAGCGGCGCGTGCCGCAAGGTGCGCTTCGGCGATGTCGAGGCGGGCTTTGCTCAAGCCGATCACGTGCTGGAGCAAAGCTATCAGTCCTCGCCGATCGAGCACGCGCCGACCGAGACCACCGGCTGCGTGGTGGCGCCTGAAGGCAATGACCGCTTCACCTGCTACACCAACACGCAGGCGATGTTCTTCACCCTCGACAACACATCGATCATCCTGCAGATGCCGGGCAGCAAGCTGCATTTCGTCGGCGGCACTGTCGGCGGCGGTTTCGGCGGCAAGGTCGATGTCATCGTCGAGCCGATCGCCATCCTCGGCGCAAAATTAACCGGGCGACCGGTCTGTTTTATCTACAGCCGCGAGGAGGAGATGCAGATTTCATCGCCCCGCGCGGCCGAAAAAGTCGTCATCAAGGACGGCGTCATGAAGGACGGCCGTATCGTCGCGCGGAAAGTCACAGGGTACACCGATGCCGGCGCCTACTCCCGCCACTCGCCCTATGGCGCGCAGAAGGGGGCGGGCCATTATCCCGGTCCCTACACCATCCCGAATGTCTGGATCGACACCTACTGCGTTTATACCAACCGCACGCCGTCATCGGCCATGCGCGGCTTCGGCGTCACCATCGGCGACTTCGCGCTGGAGGTGCAGATGGACAAGCTGGCCCGGCTGATCGGCATGGACCCGCTCGAATTCCGTTTCATCAACGCCTATCGCGACGGCGACATGAAGGCGCATCGCCAGCCGACGGAGGGCGCGGGGCTGATCGAGTGCATGCAGGAAGCCTCGCGCGTCGCCAACTGGCCGGTCGCGGAGAAATACATGGCGATGTCCTCCTACAAGAACGGAGCTTGAGATGGCGATCAGGCGCGGACGCGGCGTCGCCGCGATCAACTATCCCACCGGCATGAACCTTGGCGGCGACCCGACTCAGGCGCTGGTGCATTCGACCCCGACCGGCAACTTCATGGTGACGCTGTCGTCGGTCGATCTCGGCCAGGGTATGAAGCAGATCATGGCGCAGATCTGCGCAGAGACGATCGGCGTACCGACCGACCGCGTCGTTGTCGACACCGCCGACACCGATACCGGCCCGCATTGCATGGGCACCTTCGCCTCGCGCGGCACCCACCGCGCCGGCAATGCCGTCATCCAGGCCGCCAGGGAAGCCCGCCAGGTGATGCTGGAAGTGGCGGCCGAAGAGCTGGAGGTGAACGCGTCAGACCTCGAAACCGACGGCCAGGGCAACGTGCTGGTCAAGGGCGCGCCGCAGAAATCCATCTCGATCTTCGATGTCGCGCTGTCGGCGCATTTCAAGCGCGGCCGCTCGATCTCCGGCCGCGGCATGTTTTTGATCCCGCGCTCCTATCCGGAGAAGGAAACCGGCGCGATGAAGCCATCGACCTGCTACGCTCATGCCTGCACGGTCGCAGAAGTCGAGGTCGACGACGAGACCGGCGAAGTCACGGTGCTCACCGTCAAGAACGTCTTCGAGATTGGCCGCGCGCTGAACCCGAAAATGGTCGAGCAGCAGCTGGTCGGCGGCTCCTGGATGGGCATCAGCCACGCGCTTTACGAAACGACCGAGCCCTATTATCCCAACCGCGACCATGGCGGCACCGACTTCAACCAGTATCTGATGCCTGGCCCCGGCGACCTCGCCGAGACCGAGATCATCGTGCTGGAGCGTCCCTCGGCCGACGGACCGTATGGCGCCAAGGGGCCAGGCGAAATGTGCGCCAACCCGCAAATACCAGCGGTTGCCAATGCCGTCTTCGACGCCGTCGGCGTGCGCATCGACACGCTGCCGATCACGCCCGAGCGCATTTTGCGCGCGCTGAAGGCGCAGGGTTCCAACTGAGTGCTGAGAATGCCCGATGTGAACACCGAGACTGTCGCGACCTCGCCGGAGGCGGTGGCACAGCATCTCGCCGCCTCGCGCTATCTGGCCGACGACAGCCTCGCCACCGCCATCTTCCTTGCCATCCGGCTCGGCAAGCCGCTGCTGCTCGAAGGCGCGCCGGGCGTCGGCAAGACGGAAGCTGCCAAGGCGATCGCCGAACTGATCGGCCGAGATCTGGTGCGTCTGCAATGTTACGAAGGCATCGACGCCGCGCACGCGCTCTATGAGTGGAATTATCAGCGCCAACTGCTCGCCATCCGCCATGCCGGCGAGCATGAGATCGACATCTATGACGACCGTTTCCTCATTGCCCGGCCGCTGCTGCAGGTGTTGAAGGCGCCGCAGCAACGCGTGCTTTTGGTCGATGAGATCGACCGCTCGGACCATGAATTCGAGGCGCTGCTGCTGGAATTCCTGTCCGACTTCCAGATCAGCATTCCCGAGCGCGGCACCATCCGCGCCGAGGCACAGCCAATCGTCATCCTGACCTCGAACCGCACCCGCGAACTTGCCGAGGCGCTGCGTCGCCGCTGCGTCTATCACTGGATCGGCTATCCCGACGCCGAACGGGAGGCCGCCATCATCATGCTGCGCGCCGGCAATGTCGCCCAGGCCACCGCACGCGCCGTGGCGACAGCGGTGCAGACCATCCGAGCTCGCCCGCTGGCCAAGCCCCCCGGCATCGCCGAGGCGGTCGAATGGGCGAACGCGGCCACCATTCTTGAAAAAGGCGGCAGTCCGTGGCCGGAAGCCTTCCGCCGCGCCATCGGCGTGCTGATCAAAGACGAGGAAGACCTCTCCTACATCGCGCCCGAGCTTGGCAGCATCGTCGAGGAGGCGCTGGCGTGATGCGCGATGCCTTCTCCCTGCTCTCGGCGGGACGGCTTCACCGGCGTGTTCCGCAGCGCTGGCGGGACACGCAATGATGCGCGAAACAAGCTTGCCCCGTGCCGCCGCACCCTTCCTCGGCTTCGCCCGGCTGCTGCGTCGCTACGGTTTCGCCATCGCCCCCGAACAAGTCTCCGGCTTCATGCAGGCGGTGACATTGCTTGGACCACGCTCGATGGCGGATATCCGCGAAGCAGCACTGGCCACCCTGGCGCCGCCACCTGACCGTCGCGACGAATTCGAGGCGCATTTCCAGAGCCATTTTTATGGCGACACATCAGCCGTGGTGGAAGGCGACGCCGACGAGGAAACCCGCATCAAGGATGATGGCGGCGCCGACGACAAGCGGATCGAGGCCGAGGAGCGACAGGAAGGCGGTGAGCTTTCCTCGGCGCTGGAGCAGTTGAGCAGCCGCGACTTCCAGCGCGACGGCGACAGGCTGACCGTCTTTCGCCGCCGACTGTCGAGCGCCTTGCCCGCGCGCCGCTCCTTCCGCATGGTGCGCACTCATTCGCGCGGCAAGCTCGACCTGCGCCGCTCGCTCAGGGAAATCGTCAGCGCCGATGGCGATATCCCCTCGCCCTTGTTGCGCCGCCGCCAGACAGTGCCGCGCAAGCTGCTGATCCTCATCGACGTCTCAGGCTCGATGAAGCTTCACACGGCTGACTACCTCAAGCTCGCGCATGCCGCCGTGCAGGGCGCTGACCGGGCGGAAATCTTCACCTTCGGCACGCGTCTGACCCGCATCACATCAGCATTGCGCATCAGCGACTGCGACCAGGCGCTGGCGCGCGCGGCCGCCCAGGTCGACGACTGGGACGGCGGGACCCGCATGGGACCGACGCTGCTGGCTTTTCTGTCGGTGCCGCGCTTTTCGTCCTTCGCGCGCGGTGCGGCAGTGGTCATCCTCTCGGACGCGCTGGAGCGCGGCGACCATGCCGAACTGGAGACGGCGATGCGCCGGCTGAGCGCCCGCGCCTTCCGGCTGTCGCTGGCGACACCTCTGGCCGGCGACCCGCGCTTCCAGCCGGCAACGGCGGCGCTTCGCGCTATGCTGCCAGTGCTCGACGATCTGGTGGACGGCTCGTCGGTGAACAGCCTCACCGATTTCATCCTGTCGCTCGCCCGCCCCGCTCCACGGGCGGCGACACTCTGGAAAAGGGTATCGTGATGCAGAAAGCCATCGACGCGCATTTCCACATCTGGCGCCAGCAGGATCAGCCCTGGCTGGTCGGGCCGATGGTGCCGCGCATCTTCGGCCCCTACGAGCCGATCCGCCGCGATTATCCGATCGAGGAGTTTCTCGCCGACCAGCAGGGTTCGGGTGTCGAGAAGGCCGTCTATGTCCAGACCAACTGGGCCAAGGAGGATTTCGAAAAGGAAGTCGCCTTCCTGCAGAAAACGGCCGACGAGACAGGCTGGCCGCACGCCATCGTCGGCTACACCGACATGACGGTGGACGATGTCAGGCCCCAGATCGACCGCTTGAAAAAGTATCCGCTGCTGCGCGGCGTGCGCATGCAACTGCATTGGCACGAGACGCCCGCCTTCCGCTTCGCTGTCTCGGCCGATCAGGTCATCGATCCAAAAGTACGCGCCAATGTCGCCCGGCTGAAAGACTACGGCCTGTCCTTCGACTTGCAGCTCTTTCCTGGCCAGATGAAGGACGGACTGACGCTGGTCGGCGAGAACCCGCAAACCAATTTCATTCTCACCCATGCCGGCATGCTGACCGGCATGGACGCGGAAACCACCGAAGCCTGGAAGGCCGGCCTGCGCACGCTGTCGGCGGCGCCGAACTTCTACGCCAAGCTGTCCGGTCTGGGCACCTTCGTCCACCGCAACGACCCGGCGCTGATCGGCTATATCGTCGACAACGCGATCGAGATATTAGGCGCGGATCGCCTGATGTTCGGCTCGAACTTCCCCATCGAGAAACTCTGGACCAGCCACGCCGAGTTGATCATGGCGCATCGCGATGCCGTGGCAAAGCATGGTGCGGCCGCCGAGGCGGATATCTTCTGGAACACGGCGGAGCGGGTCTACCGGCCGGTTTGATCGCCCGGGACCGCCGCGCCATTGGCGCGGCGATACCCTGCACAGCCCTTACTGCGTCGGCAGCATGCCTTCGACATCGCTTGCCGCGTCAGTGAGCGCTTCCTTCGGGGTCGCCGACTGGTCGACGATCCGCGACAGATTGTCGACAATGGTCTGCGTCACCTTCACACCGTTGGTGCCCGGGAAAGCATACCACGGTATCATCCGCGGCATCTGGCTGAGCCCGGCCTGGAAGAGCGGGTTCTTCTTGTAGAAATCGCCGAGATATTCCGGCGATTTCGCCGCGAGCTCATTGTTGGGGACATAGCCCGTGCCGGGCACGACGACCGACGCGCCGTAAGGACCAGCGGCGAATTTCGCGAACTTCCAGGCGGCGTCCTGCTTTGCCGCATCCTTGGTCAGGATGACCACGGCGTTGCCGCCGGTCGGAAGATGGCCGTTGATTGGATCGATCAGCGGGATCTTGGCCGTGCGCAGCGTGAACTTGTCACCGACATTCTTGATGGTGTTGACCAGGGCGCCGGTGGTCTGGAACTCGAAGCCGACTTTGCCGGCCGCGAAAGCCTGCTCGCCCGCCGGCTTGGTGAAGACCGGCATGCCGCCCTCCTTCACCATCCGCTGCAGGATTTCCATTGCCTTCTCGCCCTCCGGCCCGTTGAAGGCGACCTTGCTTTCGTCCTCGTTCAGCATCTTGCCGCCAGCGCCGAACAGCAGCGCCGAAAACATCCAGTCGTCGCCTTGCCAGCGGAAGTCGATGCCGTCGACGCCATTGCCGAGCGCCTTGATCTTGCCGCCGAGCGCGATCACCTCGTCCCAGGTCTTGGGCGGATTGTCCGGATCGCCGCCGGCGGCTTTCACCAGGTCGGCATTGTAGTACATGATGGGGTTCGAGGTGGCGAAGGCGAGGCCGACCTGCTTGCCGTTGACCTGCGCCAACTTCAGGATCGTGTCGGAGAAGCCGAGCTCAGCCATGTTGCCTTCCTTCTTGACCAGCGGGCCAAGATCGACGGCAACGTCGCGCTCGTTGAGCATCCGCAGGCGGTTGAGTCCGATGAAGGTGATGTCGGGCATTTCGTCGGTGCCGGCCTGGCGAAGGATGGTCTGGATGCCTTCCTCGTAGGTGGCGGACGGGCTGGCGAACTGGATCTTGATGTCAGGATTTTCTTCCATGAACTTCTTCGAGATCGTGTCCATCACGTTCTTGAAGAAGCCGGGCATCGGGTAATGAACCGTCAGCGTCGTGTCAGCATAGGCCGGAAGGGCGAACGCCAGCGAAACCGCCGCCGCTGCGAGAATCCTGGGAAGTTGCTTCATATGCTCGTGCTCCTGTTCGAACCGGTCAGCCTTTGAGACCGGTCATGGTGATGCCTTCGACGAAGCGCTTCTGTGCGAACAGGAAGGCGACGACGAGTGGAAGGGTGATGATCAGCGTGGCGGCCATCAGCGCGCCATAGTCGTCGCCTGCCTCGGCGGCGCGGAAATACATCAGGCCGAGCGGCGGCGTGGCGTAGGCCTGCTTGCTGACGACGATCAGCGGCCAGTAGAGATCGTTCCAGTGCGCGACCACCGAGAAGATCGCGAACGCGGTGACGGCCGGCCAGGCGTTGGGGACGATGACGCGCGCGACGATGCCGAGTTCGGACATGCCGTCGAGGCGCGCCGCGTGGATGAGGTCGTCGGGCATGGCGCGGAAGAACTGCAGGAACATGAAGATCGCGAACACCGAGATGGTGAACGGCGCCACCAGCGAGGTGTAGCTGTTGAGCAGCGACATCCTATCGAAGGCGACGTAGAGCGGCAGCGCCGTGGCATGGATCGGCACCAGCAGGCCGAGCATGACCAGCACCATCATCAGCCGAGCGGCGCGGAACTTCAGCTTAGCCATGGCGTAGGCGCAAGGAATGGCGACCAGCACCTGGAAGAAGAAGATCAGGCCGCAGACGACAACGCCGTTCCACAGCAGCGTTGCCATCGGCACCTTGTTCAGCGCCTTGGCGAAATTCTCGCCGAAGTAGAAACGCTCGGGGATGAGCGACAGCGACGAGGTGAAGATGTCGCTCTGCGTCTTGCCCGCGGTCGAGATCATGAAAATGTAGGGCGCAAGGATCATCAGCGCGCCGAGCGAAAGCAGGGCGAAACGGATGATGCGGCCGGTCGGGATACTGGTCATGTGTAATGCACCCGCCGGTCGAGCACGCGATATTGGAGAAGCATCAGCACGACGAGGATCGCCAGGAAGACGACCGTCATTGCCGAGGCATAGCCGACGCGCAGATAGACGAAACCTTCCTGGTAGATGGTGAACAGCAGCACTTCGGAGGCTTTATTAGGTCCGCCGTCGGTCAGCATCTTCACAGTCTCGAAGACCTTCACCGCATTGGTGATGCTGATGGTGACGACAAACAGCGTCGTCGGCCCGAGCATCGGCCAGGTGACCAGGAAGAACCGGTCGAGCGCCGATTTCGCGCCGTCGACATGTGCGGCGGCATAGAGTTCGCGCGGGATCGCCGTCAGGCCCGCCAGGAACAACACCATGTTGAAGCCCACCGACTGCCAGACGCCGATGATCGACAGGCTGTAGAGCACGGTGCTCGAGGCGCCGAGCCAGTTCGGACCGGGAATGCCGGCGTGCGCAAGCAGCGCGTTGAGTGGTCCGATCGTCGGATGGAAGAGGTACTGCCAGACAGTCGCCATGGCGACGATCAGCGAAGCCACAGGCAGGAAATAGACGGTACGGAAGAAGCCGCGCGCGCGCGGTTCGCCTTCGATCAGCAAGGCAACGCCGAGACCGAGCACGATCGAGACCGGTGCCACGATCGCGGTATAGACTGACGTGTTCCACAGCGATCTGCGGAAGGTGCGGTCGGTCAGGAGATGCGCGTAGTTCTCGAAGCCGACCAGGCGAAATTTGCCATAGCCGAGCTCGAAATCGGTGAAGCCGAGAAAAATAACGGCAACCACCGGCAGCAGCACGAACAGCAGCAAAAGCACGATCGCGGGAGCCGCCAGCAGCCAGGCGGTGCGATCTTCGCTGCGCCTGTGGAGGGCCGCGGCGCTCGGGACATTGCCCGCCAGCGCGATACTAGACATAGGCCGGCTCCTGGCGTGCGGGCGCGGCACTCGCCGTGCGCAGCCGCCTTCCCTCCGGCCCGAACACCATGGCCTGCTCGGGTGACAGAAGGACACCCACCGGCATTCCCGCGATCAAGTCCTTCGCCTCGTGCGGTGCCAGCTTGGTGATGACATTGTCGCCGGTCACGTCGAGCCGGCAGTGGGCAACGACCTCCGATCCGAGGAATTCCAGACGCTCGATCCGCCCGGCAAGGCCGCTCCGCCCGCTGGGAGACAGTTTGACGAATTCAGGCCGGATGCCGAGGCTGACAGCGCCATCCGCCACCTTCTCCAGCAAGGCCAGCCGGATGCCCATGAAATCGACACGGCCGTTTTCGGCGCGTGCCGGTATAATGTTGATCCTCGGCTGGCCGACAAAGCGCGCAACCTCGATATGGGCGGGATCGTTGTAGATCGCTTCGGGCGCGGCCAGCTGCAGCAGGTTGCCGCCAATCATCACCGCCACGCGATCGGCCATAGAAAGCGCTTCGGCCTGGTCATGCGTCACATAGAGCGTCGGCACGCCGGCGCGGCGGTGCAGTTCCACGATCTCGCCGCGGGCATGGACGCGCAGATTGGCGTCGAGATTGGAAAGCGGCTCATCCATCAGGAAGATGCTGGGGTGGCGCACCATGGCGCGTGCCAAGGCCACGCGCTGCCGCTGCCCGCCCGACATCTGTCCCGGCTTGCGGTCGAGCAGATGGTCGATCTTCAGCACGGTTGCCATCTCGCGGACATCGCGCGAAATGCCGGCGCGGATCTCTTTCTGGCCCGGCAGGACCGAGCCGACCAACGGCAGCCGCTGCGTCCGGCTCAGCCGCTTCATGGCCAGTGGAACCGCGATGTTCTGGCCGGCCGTCAGATGCGGATAGAGCGCGTAGGACTGGAAGACCATGGCGATGTTGCGATCGGCCGCGGCGACCGCCGACATGTCCTTGCCGCCGACGAAAATCTCGCCGCTGTCAGCATGATCAAGCCCCGCCAGAATGCGCAGCAAGGTGCTTTTGCCGCAGCCCGAGGGGCCGACCAGGGCGATGAACTCGCCTGCTTCGACGTCGAGGCTGACGCCGTTCAGGACGGCATTGCCGCCAAAGGACTTGTTCAGATCGCGAAGCGAGAGCGCGCTCATGATGCGACCTTCCCGCGGACCTTGTGCGCCTCGTCCGGGTAGACCTCCTCGACCACCTCGTCGAGGACATGGACGCTCATGCCTGGGATCGCGACGATCTCACTGGTGACTGTGTCGCCGAATTCATGCACGACCGCGCCGAGCAGCCGCTCGCCCGGCATGTCGCGCTCCATGTCGCCGACGACGAAGGCCGCCGAAGGCCCCCATACCAGCGCGGTGCTTTCGTATTTGCCTTGCCATGCCCGGTGCAGGTGACCGCTGGCGAAAAGCGCCACGTCATGGGCATCGATGAGATCGTAGAGACGCCGCCGCTGTGCCGGGCGGACGCTCCAGTAACCGGTGTCACCTTCGCCGGGCTCGTCGATGAACAGCGGCTTGTGGGCGAAGAGCGCGATGCGCCGGCCGCCACGGCTTTCCAACGCCGCACGCAGCCATTCGAACTGAGCCTCTTCCTCGGCATCATCAAAGCCCATCAGCAGGCTGTCGAGGCCGATAAATCGCCAGTTTCCAGCGTCCTCCATCCAGTAATTAGGACCGACCAGCCGGCGCCAGCGCTCGAGGCGTTCCGCGTTGACCGGCTGCAAGGAGCCGGGCAGATGACCGACATCGTGATTGCCGGGCACCAGCAGCATCGGGACCGAGATTTCCCGCATCAGCTCCATGCAGAAGCTGATGTCGGCATCCTTGTCGGCGCCATCGACGCTAAGATCGCCGGTGTGGATGACGAGGTCGGCGCCGCTCTGCGCGATCCAGGCGGCCAGCGGCTCCCAATTGTCGTTGAAATGCGGCTTGGTCGGGCTGAAATGGGTATCGGTGATCTGGACGATTTTCATGCCGGCTCCACTGCGAGAGCCGGCTGCCGGAAAACCCCCGGCGAGCGACTTCACGTGGGGTCTCCTTAGAGCTGTTACATGTCACTTCCTTAACAGGCTGGAGACAAATTTTCCTTCCACGCCGATTGGCTGGCTGACTCCTAGATTAGCTCTTCACCTCGAATTGCGTATCGACCGGGATCTGCATGGCCGTGACCAGATGATTGGTCAGGCCGGCGAGCCCGATGATCGATACCAACTCGCCATGCTGTACATCGGTCATGCCCTTGGCCCGCGCCGCCGCCGTGTGCGAATGAACGCAGTAGGAACAGCCATTGGCCGTCGATACCGCGATATAGATCATTTCCTTGGTCAATGGGTCGATGGCGCTGTCGGCGACCATCACCACCTTCAGCTGCTCCCAGATGCGCTTCAACGCCGCCGGATCATTGGCGAGCCCTCGCCAGAAATTGTTGACGAAATCGGATTTGCGCGTCGCCCTGATGTCGTCGAACACCGCCTTCACTACCGGGATCTTCTCCACCTCGGCATCGCTGAGGAGTCTTGTGGTGGCCATGGTCTGGTCCTTTCGTTTGGATCGATGAATTAGCCCGTTGAATCACGTCTCGAGCAAATACGGCTAACCAACTTTTTTGACTCAGTTTTGGCGCTCAATGCACGGGACCTTGAAGGTTGGCCGAAGCACCTAAAACTTCGTCATCCCTGGGCGAAGCAGGAGCGAAGCTCCGTCGCGGAGACCCTGGGATCCATGCGGCGACCTTAGTTGTAGAGCGCAGCGGAGCAGAATCCTGCCCCGTGGCAACGCACCGGAGTCCCGGCATGGATCCTGAGGTCTGCGCCGCGTCGCTTCGCTCCTTGCTTCGCCCCAGGATGACGAAGTGGTCGTCGTGTCGGCTAATCCTGAAGCCTGCAGCAAAGATTGTCAGATATATCGGGTATTCCTCGAACACACCCTAATGCACCGCCGCGTACATGATCTTCTCCTCCGTCGCCTCCGCCGGGGAAAACTCCTCGACGATGCGGCCCTGCCGACAGACCAAAATGCGATCCGACAGGTTCATGATCTCCGGCAAATAGGACGAGATGACAACGACCGCGAGGCCCTCGTCGGCCAGCCTGTTGATGATCTGGTGGATCTCGGCGATGGCGCCCACATCGACGCCGCGCGTCGGCTCGTCGAATATGACGATGCGCGGCTTCTGTACCAGCCCCTTGCCGATCACCACCTTCTGCTGGTTGCCGCCGGACAGCTCGACCACGCGCGCATTGTCGTTGATCGCCTTGATGTTCAGCGTCTTGGTCCATTCGGCCGAAAGCTGACGCATCTCCTGCTGGTTGATCACCCACGACTGTTCGCGGCCTGCCGCCAGCAGCCCGCCGAACAGGTTCTCGGCAATGCCCATCGTTTCGAAGATACCTTCGCTCTTGCGGTCCTCGGTGACATAGACGATGCCGTCCGCCACGGCTTCGCTCGGCACGAGATAGCGCACCGGCCTGTCGTCCAGCTCGATCGCCCCACCGCGCAAAAAATCGCGCTTGTAGATGCCCGACACGATCTTGAAAGTCTCGGTGCGGCCGGAACCGATCAGCCCGAACACGCCGGTGATCTGGCCTTCGAAGATCGAGAAGGAATTGTTGCGCACGACATTGCTCATCGAGATGTCCTGCACCGAGAGCACCTTCTTGCCGGCCTTGCGCAGCTTGGCTTCGTCGCGCTGGCGGTAAATCTGTCCCGACAGCGTTCGCCCAACCATGGCGGCGACGATCTTGTCGCGGTCGAAGGTTGATGTGTCGTCGGTGATGACCAGTTCGCCGTCGCGCAGGATGGTGATGCGGTCGGCGATCATCAGAGCCTCTTCGAGAGCATGGCTGATGAAGACGATCGACACACCGTTCGCCTTCAGCCGCCGGATCAGCGCGAAGAAATGCCGCTTCTCCTCCGGCGTCAGCGTCGCCGTCGGTTCATCGAAGATGATGATCTCGGCATTGTGGTGCACGGCGCGCGCGATCTCGACCATCTGCCGCTTGGCAGCACCCAGTGTCGCCACCATGGCGTTGGGGTCGACCGGAAAATTCAGCGACTGCAGGAACTGCTGTGCTGAAATATACGTGCCGCGCAGCCGGTTGAGGAATTTTTCAGTACCGAGATAGAGGTTTTGCGCCACCGTCATCGACGGCACCAGGCTGGTCTCCTGAAACACCATGGCGATGCCGGCCTCGAGCGCCGCATGCGGCGAGGCGTAGGCGATCTCCCGCCCCTTGTGGAACATCCTGCCTGACGTGGCGTCGACCACACCGGCGATGATCTTGGTCAGTGTCGACTTGCCGGCACCATTCTCGCCGAGCAGCGCATGGATTTCGCCCTTGCGCAGTTCGAAGCTGACGTTCTTCACCGCGGGCACGCCGCGGTAATTCTTGGTGACGTTTTCGAGGCGAACGATCGGTTCCATCAGAAACCTCCCGAGGCAAGATCGACGGCCAGCACGCAATCACCACCCCTGGAAGCAATGAACAGCTCGCCGCCTTTCTCCACCACGCTGCAGATGCCGTGGCGCGTGCCGTTGGCGCGGCTGTGCAGGCTAAATTGTGGTTGCATCTCCCGGTCGAGCCGGACCACCAGCCCGTAGGAGCGGCTGGGCGACCACGGCTTGTGAATGCCCATCGTGCGGATGCCGCCGCATTGCAGCGGCTCGAGGAAACTGCGGTTTGATACCAGCGCCGGGGCAATCCAGTAGGCCGGCGGCACCTGGTCGATCATGTCCTGACGGTAATGCGTCTCCTGCAGCACGAATTCGATCAACCGGTTGCGTGGGGCGAACAGCGTCAGCCACGCCCCGCCATCGCCAGCAGGCGACAGCCGCGCGGGATAGCCGGGCAGATGCGTCAGGACCGTCGAGCGGTTGCCGGTCGCGCCATCGAAACGGACAAGCTGGTGTCGCCAGCTTTCGCTGACCAGCACATCGCTGCCAAGGATGTGAAGTCCATAGGGAAAAGCGATGTCGCCAGCCACCTTGCGGAACTCGCCACCCGCCGCCCGCCCCCAAAGCGAACCGGACGCGCCCTTCTTCATCAGGTCGGCGGCCCATTGCGACGGCGAGAATTCGGCCGAACCATTGGCAAGCCACAGCGTACCGTCTCCTGCATAGGCAAGCGCGGTGATGCAGCCAATCCCTGCCGGCAAGGACAACTCCCTGCCCGCGATCAACAGCTTGCCGCTCTCCAGCCCCACCGTCAGTTCGCCTGAAGGCGACAGCGTCAGCGCCGTGACGGGAGATGGAAAGGTCCCGACCACGGCAGGTTCCACACCAACGGCAATCGCATAGACGGCGTTGCCGCTGGAGGCCAGCAGCCGGCCATCGGCAACCAGCAGATTGTCCGGCTCGGTCAGCTCGGCGAACGCCGGCGCATCATCGAGCCGCGTGTTGGGGCGGAAGGCGCCGTCGAGCGGCGGGATAGTCACCGCCTTGCCACGAAACATATCCAGGATCGGATCGAGGATCATGGCTTCGCTCCCCAGTAGGAGGCAGGGCTGGTCCAGCTCGGGTCGGCGCCGGCAATTTTGTAGCGGCCGATGCGATTGTTGAGGATGCCGCCGACAAAGAGATATCCCTTGTGCTCGCGCATCGAGGTGACCATTGGGTGCGCCCCGCCTGTCAAGTCGCCCATCGCCTCGACGATGCCGCCCTTTTCGTTGAATTTCACCACGCCGCCGGTGTTGATGTTGGGAAACAGCCATTCGTCCTGCGGCAGCCGGCGCGTCATGCGCTTGCGCATGTCGGGATGGCGCAGCGAGAGGTCGAAGCTCGGCGTGCGCATGCCCAGCCACGCCATCCAGTAATTGCCGTCCGACGCCCGGTTGATGTTGTCGGGGTAACCCGGCATGTCGCGGATGACGCATTCGGCGGTGCCGGCCTTCGGCCCTTCCAGCCAATAGCGGTGCACCCGGCAGGCCCAGCTTTCGGCGAAGAACAGCGACTTGCCGTCATGCGCCATGCAGACACCATTGGTGTAGCGGTAGCCATCGAGCAGCGTCTTCGTGGAACCGTCCTTCGGATCGTAGACCAGCAGCCGGCCTGTGGCGCGGTTTTCGATCGAATCCAGCGCCCAATCATGGGCATCATACCGCTTGGTCGAGTCCGTAAAATAGATGCGGCCGTCCGGAGCGATGTCGCAATCATTGGGATCGCGCAGCCGCGCATCGTCGACGATCGACGTCCAGGAGCGCGACGTCTCCGCCGACAGCCGTTTCACTTCGCGCTGCGGCGAAACCGAATACAGCCCCATGGCTCCGACGCAGCTGATCAAATTGCCCGACTTGTCGAAAGCCAGCCCCAGCGGAAACCCGCCAATATGGGCGAACACTTCCGACCTGACATAGTCCGGCGCGAAGAAGCGGACGATCTCGCCATGGCGCGTGCCGCAATAGAGATCGTCATCGCGGTCGAGGATGACGTCTTCTGGCCCTTCCAGCTCACCGAGCCCGATATGGTCCGCAGCCGATAGTCGGTTGTCGAGGGCATAAGGTGTGCCGGAGCCCGGCACCGCGGACTGTGTTTTGCCCATCTTAAGATAGACCGGCGCGACATAGACCTCGTTGAGCACCTTGTGGCGGTTCTTCAGCCAGCGGATGTCGATGGTCACCGCCACCGCCAGCATGATGCCCAGTACCATCTGGTTGGTGCCGGTGCCGTAGCCAAGCCGGATCAGCCCATTCGTCATGGTGAGCACGATGATGGCGCCCATCAGGCCCTTGATCACCGAGCCGCGCCCGCCGCCGAGGCTGACGCCGCCGACCACCGCCGCGGTCAGCGCCATGATCTCGAGGTTGAGGCCTGTGCCCGGCCCTGCCCCGCTCAGGCGGCAAGCGATGAGAAAGCCGCCGATCGAGGCGCAGAAACCGGAAAAGACATAGGTCATGAACACGGTACGGCGCACCCGGATGCCGGCATTGTGCGCCGAGCGCCGGGAGCCACCCACCGCCAGCACATGCCAGCCGGGACGTGAACGTGTCAGCGCGATATGGGTGACGATGGCAAGGATGATCGCCAGCCACACCGAAACGGACAGGCCCCAGAAAGTGCTGTCGCCGATGAAATCGAGCACGTCGGACGTAGCGGTCGAAAGCTGTACGTCGGCGGCATAGGTGGTGACTAGGATGTCGAACAGCGCCCGCCCGAAGATGAAGGTGACGAGCGTGGTGAGGAAGGCACGCAGCCGCAGGTAGCCGACGAGATAGCCGTTGATCGCGCCGAAGACTAGACCGGTGGCGAGCGAGGCGGCCAGCGCCAGCCAGATCGATTGTTCAAGGATGAAGAAGACATAGACCGCGGAAAAGCAGGACAGCGCGAAGATCGAGCCGACCGAGAGATCGATGCCGCCGCCAAGCATCACCACGGTCATGCCGGTGACCACCATCGAGAATTCGCCGAGTTGCCGGGTCGATTCCTGCAGCGAGGAGAGCTTGAAGAAGCCTGGAATGATCGCGCCGAACACGCCGAGCGTCGCCACCAGCGCCAGGAACGGAATGGCGTTGTCGGTCCAGCGCTTGGTCAGGATCTCGCCGACCAGATGGTCGGGCACGAGATTGTAGCGCCAGGACTGCAGGCGTTCGCGAAAGGTCATCGGGTCACTGCGGGCACGAGAGAACAAGGAAAGAGAAGAGGTGGCCGGAATTGTCCGGCCACCTCGCTGATACCAGCTGAAGGCAATCGGCTTACTTCGCCGCTGCTTCGGCCTGCAGCGCCTTCAGGTCCCAGCAGCTATCCGGCTTGAGATCGGCCTTCGTCGTCGCCTTCTCCAGCGTATAGATGTAGGTGTGCGAGGTGCCGGCCGGCTGGCCACTCTGCAGCAGGAATTTGATGATAGCGTTCATGTCGCCCGACTGCCGGGCAAGTTCCGTCATGACGACAGCACCGTAAGTGCCGTCCTGCAGCTTGTCGCAGTCGGCCGCCTTTTCGCCGCCGCCGGTCGTGACCAAAAACACCTTGCCGTCGAGCTTGGCGTCGCGGATCGCGGCGGATGCGCCGGTCGCGTCACCATCCCAGAAGTCGATGATCGAGCAGATGTCCGGGTTCTGCTGCAGCATGGTCGTCGTCACGTTGCGCGAGGTCGTGGCGTCCCAGTTGGAGTCGGGCTTGGCCACGACCTTGAAGTCGGGATGCTTGTCCAGCACCTTCATGATGCCGGCATACTGGTACAGGCTGGAAGAGTTGGCCTGGTCGCCCTGCACCAGCCCGATCTTCTTGGACGAGTTCTCGCCGCAGCCCTTGATCGCGGCTTCGGCTTCGAGCTGGCCGAGCCGGTCCCAGTCGCTGCCGACAAAGGCGTCGGCGGGGAAATTCGCCGGATTGTCGACGAGGATCACATAGGTGCCGGCGGCCTGCGCCTTCTTCATCAGCTTGGAATAGGAGTTGAGGTCCGGCGCATGGATGATCAGCACATCGGGCCTCGTGTCCGACGAGATCGCATCGGTGATCGCCTGCGCTCCGGCATCGACCACCCAGTTCGGATCACGCGTCTCGAACGTGCCGCCCCAGGCCTCGACCTCCTTCTTCAGGTAATGTGCCCAGCCCTGCGCCAGGTCGAAGCCCATCGCCAGCGGCACCAGCATGACGCGCTTGCCTTTCAGCGCTTGCGCATAGGCAGCGGGGCCTGGATCGTCGGCGGCGAAGGTCGGCGCCACGAAGGCAGTGACGGCAAGGGCCGTGGCCGCCGCCACGAGTGTTCTGATCAGTTTCATGTGTCATCCTCTGGTTCGGTTTTCATTGCCGGCCGATCGCCCCCGATCGCGCCGGGTACCCCGAGCAAGATGGGCTAGCCCATCTGCTCTAAATGTCGCCCTGCTGCGCTGTCTGTTCGTCACGTGGATTGATGATGCCGTCGACGATGATGGCGCCGAGCAGGATCGCCGCCTTGATCAGATTCTGGTAGAGCAGCGGAATATCGATGATGGTCATGGCGTTGAGCAGGACGCCGATGAGTGCTGCCCCGACCAGCACGTTGCGCACCCCGCCTCGCCCGCCCGACAGCCCGATGCCGCCGATCACCGCCACCAGCACGATGTCGTAGAGCAGCGTCGAATTGACGACACGCGTATTGATCGAATGCAGGCTGGCCGCGGTCAAAAGGCCGGCGATCAGTGCCACGAAAGCGGACAGCACATAGCGCAGCACCAGCATCGGCCGTACCGGAATCCCGATATTGCGCGCCGCGACCGGATTGTCGCCGGCGAAATAGATATAGCGGCCCCATTTGGTGTAGCGCAGGAACAGGAAGAACAGGAAGGCGAGACCCGCGAAGACGAACACCTCGATCGGGACGTCGAGGAAGCGCAGGCCGCCGAGCAGTTCCACCCAATGGCCCTGCGGCACCGGCACCGCGTCCTGGGTGATCAATTGCGAACGGACATAGCCGAAGACGAAGGAGCCGGTCGCCAGCGTGACGAAGATCGCCGGCACATCGGCGTAGGCGACGAGAAAGCCGTTGAGCAGGCCGATGCCGAGCACGCCGGCCAGCACATAGGTGAAGGCCAGCCCATCCGGCGTTCCGGTATTGAGCAGTTGCAGATACCAGGCGACCGACATCGCCATGATCGCCACCGCCGACAGGTCAATGCCGCGGCCGATGATGACGACCGCCATGCCCAGCGCCAGAATACCCAGTACCGAGACTGAGCGGACGATGGCGACGAGATTGTTGGGATCTATGAAGCGAGGCAGGGCTATAGCCGCTGCAACGAACAGCACCACCGCTATGGCAAAGACAATGCCTTCCTGATTCAGGCTCCTGAAGTTCAGCCAGCCGCCCATGTTCATTGTCTGCTTTCACCCCGGTGGCAGCGCTGCCGTCCCTGGGAGAGAAAGCTAATCGGCTCAGCGCCGCTTCGTCAAATGAATCCGCGTTCAAAAGGCGGGCTGGCGATGAGATTCGCAAAGTGGACGCGTCGATTGCCGAATCTGGCGCAATGCCCGGAAACTCCTGCGCTTTTGGCAATTGTTTGTGTCATCGTCCGTGCCTGCGGATATACAGCACCAAGGCGAAAGGCGAAGACGGATTTAACCCTGCGGTCGGCGGGAAAATTCGATTTCAGTTCCGGCAATATGGCCCGAGACCTCAGCGCCGGCGGTCTTCGGCAACCCCAGGAAACGGAACGACGAAACCAGTCCGATGACGCCGATCACCAGGAAGGCTGCTCGAAAATCGACGAGATCGAGCGCCGGCCGGTCGCTGGCGATCTGCGACAGGTTGAGGATCGCCGCCGCCACGGCAACGCCGAACAGCATCGCCACCTGCTGCAGCATGGAGGATAACGTCGCCGCGGAGCTGCGCTGACCAGCCGCGATATCGGCGAAGGCCAGCGTGTTGAGCGCGGTGAACTGCATCGAGCGCGTCAGGCCGGCGATCAGCATCAGCGCCACCACCAGGGCCTGGGGCGTCTGTGGCGAGATCGCCGCGCACGCCATGATCGATGCGGACGCGATGATGCCGTTGACGACCATCACCGAGCGAAAGCCGAAGCGGCGCAGCGTCGGCGTCGTTACCGTCTTCATGCCGAGATTGCCGAGGAAATAGGCCAGGATCATCATGCCGGCATCGACCGGCGATAGCCCGAAGCCGACCTGGAACAGCAGCGGCAAAAGGAATGGCGTGGCGTTGATCGCCACCCGGAAGATGGTTCCGGCGGCGAGCGTCGAGATGGCGAAGGTCTGCACCTTGAACGAGGAGAGGTCGAGCAGCGGATGCGGCGCGCGACGGAGATGCCGCACCGCTACCCAGCCGACGACGATGCCTGCAACGATCAGCCCCACCGTCGGCCAGACGCCATCTTCCGGATGCGCGATGCGCTCGAGACCATAGAGCAGGCAGGCCAGCCCCAGCGAGGTCAGGAAAAAACCCGGCCAGTCGAGTGGCTTGGCATCGGCTTCACGGTCGCCCGGGATGAAACGGGCGACCAGCGCCAGCCCGATCATGCCGAGCGGGATGTTGATGAAGAAATTCCAGTGCCAGGACAGATAGGTGGTGATGAAGCCGCCAAGCACCGGCCCAACGACAGGCGCGAAGAGCGCCGGCCAGGTGATCAGCGCCGTGGCGTTGAGCAATTCGGATTTCGACGCGTTGCGCAGCACCAGGATGCGGCCGACCGGTGTCATCAGCGCGCTGCCCAGGCCCTGCACGGCACGGGCAACGACAAATTCGGTCAGGTTCTGCGAAAAGCCGCAGGCGAGCGAAGCCAGAGTGAACAGCGCGATTGCCGCGAGGAAGATGTTGCGTGCGCCAAAACGGTCGGCGAGCCAGCCCGACAGCGGTACGAACACCGCCATGGTCAGCATGTAGACGGTGATGCCGATGCTCATCGCCACCGCCGGCACGCCGAAGGAGGCGCCCATCTGCGGCAGCGAGGTCGAGATGATCGTGGAATCCAGCAGTTGCATGAAAAAGGCGATGGCGACGATCAGCGCCACACGCCGCGAATTCCCGGCTGGGTCGGCTGAAGCTTCGGTCTCGGAAATGGCTGTCATGACGGACCGCTTTGAACAGCATTTGGCCGACTGCGTCCAGACAACAGCCAACAAACTTTCGTGTCGCGCCGCGGCCTGTTATGGATGGGCGGGGTGGCCGAGGAACAGCGTGCGCATGAAGCCCATCTATATCGACTATCTCAATGCCCTGGACATCAAAGCGCTTGCCATGACCGATGCCGAGATCATCGGCGCGGTCGAGGCCGGGCTCGTTGCGCAAGGCAAGGGCCAGACAGTGATCGAGCCGCGTGTCCACCTCGAACCCGACCCGTCCTTCCACGGCCATTTCAATGTCTTGCGCGGCTACGTGGCGCCGCTCGACGCGGCCGGCGTGAAAATCGTCGGCGACTTTGTCGACAACTATCTTCATGGCCTGCCGTCGGAATTCGGCATCCTCAATTTGTTCGACCCGCGCATCGGCGCGCCGCGCGCCATCCTCGACGCCACCGTCATCACCGACATGCGCACCGGCGCCGTCACCGCGATCGGCGCCGAACACCTAGCTCGCAAGAATTCGAAGGTGCTCGCTCATATCGGCGCACGCGGCACCGCCTATTGGAACGTGCGCCTGCTCGACCATCTCTTCGATTTCGACGAGATCCGCGTCCATTCGCGCCGGCCGGAAAGCCGCGATGGCTTTGCGGCAAAACTCTCCGCCGACCTTGGCAAACCCGTCACTGCGGTCGCCGACTGGGAGAGCTGCGTCAAGGGCGCCGACATTGTCGTCGAAGCATCGCGCCTGCCCGAGCCGCAGCCGTTGCTGAAGACAGAATGGATCAAGTCGGGCGCGCTGGTCGTCCCCTATGGCACGATGAGCGCGGTGGAGCTGTCGCTGACCGACATCATGCAGAAGATGGTCGTCGACGATTGGGGCCAGTGCAAAGGCGGCAAGTTCGGCTCGCTGCGCGCCCATGTCGAGGCCGGACGGCTGAGCGAAGCAACGCTGCATGCCGAACTCGGCCAGATCGCCGCCGGACTCAAGCCAGGACGGCAAAGTGACGACGAAACAATCCTGTTCTGGCATCGCGGCCTGTCGCTGTCCGACATAGCGCTCGGCAAGGCGATGCTGGCCAAGGCAAAGGCGCAAGGCATCGGCCAAAGGCTGCGCTTCGCATGAGCGCGCTCGTCCTCACCGGGGCTGGCGTCAGAATCGGCGATGTCGCCGCCGTCGCCCGCGAGGCGCGCAAGGTGGAAATCGGACCCGATGTCATTGGCAGGCTGGAGAAGGCGCGAAAAGTGCTCGATCAGGCCGCGGCCTCCGGCCAGCAGATCTACGGCCTGAACACCGGGCTGGGCGCCAATCTCGGCACATCGGTCGAGGGTGACGCCAGCGCCTTCCAGCGTCAGTTGCTGGAAGGCCGCAGCGGCGCGGTCGGTGAAGCGCTGCCGGTCGAAGCCGTGCGTGCCACCATGCTCGCCCGCCTGACAATGTTGTCGGCCGGCGGATCCGGCCTCTCCCCGTCAGTCTTTGTCGCCTTGGCCGATGCGCTCAACGCCGGCGTCCATCCGGTGATGCCGTCGCTGGGCTCGATCGGCGCCGGCGACCTTGTGCTGATGACGGCGCTTGCTCGCCTGCTGATCGGCGAAGGCGAGGCTGATTATCAGGGAAGGCGCATGCCGGCGGTCAAGGCGCTGATGATGGCCCGCCTCGGCCCCATCGGCCTGGCGCCCAAGGATGGGCTGTCGCTGATCAACGCATCCGCCGTCTCCGCCGGCAGCGGCGCGCTTGTTGTCACGGACGCGCTGTCGGCTCTGGCCCAACAGCAGCAGGCTGGCGCGTTGACCATGGAAGGGATCGGCGCCAACCGCGCCATCCTCGATCCCCGCCTGCACATGGCGCGGCCGGCCGCGGGCCAGCAGGAAGCCGCCAAGGCGCTGCATGATCTTCTCGCCCGCGACGAAGCGCCGGCGCCCACCACCATACAGGATCCGCTGTCGATCCGCTGCATGCCCTCGATCCATGGCGCACTGATCGAGGCGATCGGCCAGGCAAGACGCGCCGTCGAGATCGAACTCAATGCCGCCGCCGACAATCCGCTGGTGCTGGGCGACGACGGCGTGGTGATGTCGACTGGCAACTTCCACACGGCGGCGCTCTCGCTCGCCTTCGAGACGCTAGGCCTCGCAATCGCGCAATGCGCCGCCGCAAGTGCCGCCCGCTTCATCCAGCTCACCGGTTCGGGCCGCAACGGCCTGCCCAAATACCTGTCGCCGGTCGGTGGCGCCTCGGCCGGCTTCGTGCCGTTGCAGAAGACCGTGACGTCGATCCTGGCCGCCATCCGCCACAAGGCCAATCCGGTGATGCTCGACTTCCTGCCGGTTTCGGAAGGCGTCGAGGATCACGCCACGCAGACGCCGCTGGCGATATCGAAATGCGCGGACATGATCGCGCTGTGGCGCCGGCTGATCGCCTTCGAACTGATGGCCGCGGCACAGGCAATCGACTTGCGTGAAGGGTTGACGCTGGCGCCACGCACCGCAGCGGTTCAAACAGCCGTGCGCGGGCTCGTCTCAACCCTGAAGGAAGACAGGCCTCTCGGCATCTACGCCGAAGCACTCTACGCCGCGCTGACCGGCGGCACATGGCAGGCCTTATGCCGTTTCTGACATGTCATCAATATGCCGACGAAGGGTCATCAGAAAATTTTTTATTTGGGTAGAGATGCTTCTTCTGCCACTTCAGCCCGTAAAACAGTGTTCCATGTATTCCGTTGACTTCAGTTTTCTTTTGTCGACCCTTATTTAAGGAATCCTGAAATCGTCTGCCTCTCTTACTTCCAACGCGCTTAAAGAAATCTTCAATGAATTCTATATCCTGACCGTTCGGAAACATCAATTCAAAGTCCTCATCCGACACTGCATAGATATTATACGCCGAATTGATGGCTCCATCGATCAATTGAACATTTTTCATTGACGCATTGCTCCCGAAAATCGTGTGGCTCGGCCACAGGATACCAGCAAGCGACCTTACGACTGGCCTACCTTGTCCAGAAACAGCTTTAGCTCGGCTGGGTCCATATGCACGATGTGCCTGTCCTCGGGATAGGCGCCGCCGTTGACGTCGGCGACGAATTCGGAAAATGCCGCCACCCGTTCCGCCTGCAGCCGGTCATACTCGGCGGCGAAGTTGCGATAGACCTTGGAGTGGCGGGGCATGTGACCCCTGTTCTGGCCAAGGATGTCGTCGGCGAACAGATATTGCGCGTCGCAGCCCGTGCCCGCGCCCATCGACAGCATGATCAGCGACGTGCGCTCCGAGATCGCCTTGGCGACCTCGACCGGCACCACCTCGATCTCGGCGCCGATGGCGCCGGCCGCCTCCAGTTGCTTCACCGCCTCGAAGACCTGCATGGCCGTGTCGGCGGACTTGCCGACCGCCTTGAAGCCGCCGGTCCAGGTCGCGCGGGAAGGAATGAGGCCGACATGGCCGATGACGGGAATGGCATCGTCCGCCATCCGCTTGATGGTTGCGTAGCCGGCACTGCAATAGACCGCGTCGGCGCCGGCCTTATAGAGCCGGAAGGCCCAGCGGACGAAATCATCCGCGGTGCCGATTTCGAAGAAATTGTCGCCGGGCATGGTGAACAGGCTGGGTGCCGCATCGCGGTATTGCGGATTGAGCACCAGTTCGGGCGGCACCGAGACGATGTCGACCCCTGCCCGTTCGGCGGCCTCCGCCTCGTCCAGGGTCAGCACCCGCAGCATGGTCAGTTGCCGCTTGCCCTTCATGGCGCGCAAATCGGCGACGGTCGGTCTCTTTCGGCTCATTAAAACGTCCCTCTGTTGGTTACCATCGCGATGCCGATCGGTTGATCATGCCCCCGCTTCAGATCTGGATCATCACCTTACCGGCCTCGACCTTCACCGGATAGGTCGCGAGGTTGACGCAGACCGGCGCGCCCTTGGCCTGGCCGGTCTTGTAATTGAAGCGGCCATTGTGCTTGGGACATTCGATGATGTCGTCCATCACAAGCCCGTTGGCCAGATGCGCCTTTTCATGCGTGCAAAAACCATCGGTGGCGAAGAATTCGTCGTCCGGGGAGCGATAGATCGCGAAGCTCCGCCCACCATGGTCGAAGCGGATGACATCCTCTTCCTCGACATCGTCCACCGCGCAAGCTTCAACCCAATCGGCCATCTCGATCTCCTGCAACCATTCGCGATCGCTATTCGGCCGCCGCCGACATATCGACCTCGTGGAATTCGCCGCGATAGGGCCTCGCCGTCGGCGGCAATTCGCGCTTGAGGTAGTAATCCTCGTATTTCAGCTGCCTGAGCAGGACCGGCCAGACCTCGCGATAGGCATGCCACATCGAGGGATTGGGCGCGGGCAGATCATGCTTGATCAGTTCGTGCAGCCTGGGCAGCGCATGATAGGGCACCATCGGGAACATGTGGTGTTCCACATGATAGTTCATGTTCCAGTAGATGAACCGGCTGATCGGGTTCATGTAGACGGTGCGCGTGTTGAGCCGATGGTCGACGACATTGTCGGCCAAGCCGATATGCTGCAGCAGGCCGGTTGTCACCATGTGCCAGGTGCCGTAGAGGCGCGGCAGACCGATCAGCACCAGCGGTATCCATGACCTCAGCGCGATCGCGAGGGCGATTGTCGCCACATAGATCGCGACGTGCCAGCGGGCGGCGACCACGGCCCTATGCTGTTCCATCTCGGGGATATAGCTCTTCTCCTCGTCCGACAGCGTGCCGAATGCCTGGCGCACCAGCGTCGGCAGCGAATAGCGGAAATCGAGAATGCCGGTGAAGGCAAGCGCGGCCTTCAACAGATCCGGCGGACGCATGACGGCGATCTCGGCATCGCGGCCGACGATGATGGTGTCGGTGTGATGGCGGGCATGGCTCCAGCGCCATTGCACGGGATTGCGCATCAGCATGAACGAGGCGATGTGGTAGACGACATCGCTCATCCAGCGCGTACGGAAGGCCGTGCCATGGCCGCATTCGTGCCAGCGCGAGTCGCTCGACGAGCCGTAGAGCACGCCGTAGACGAACAGGAACGGCACCATCCACCACGAACCCCAGAACCAGACGATACCGGCGGCCGAACCGACGATCGCGACAATCCAGATGACGGTGTCGCGGATCGCCGGCCCGTCGGAACGCTGCATCAGTTCCTTCATCGCCTTGCGTGGGACGTCGGTATGGTACCATTCGGCCGAGGCAAGCCCGGTCTCGATCGCCGCCCTGGTGCTTTCGCCGACAAGGCTGTAGTCGCGCTTCTTTGCCATCGTCGTCACACTGACCTCCAACCGTCGCGCACCGCTGGCAATCCGGTCCGCCGGCCGGAGGACTTGCTTTGGATAAATGTCGCACTCATGTCCTGCCGGCCAGTCTTGGAAAGTTTCCGGAAGGCTGAGGATAATCCTGCGCGGGCTGTCGGGCGATAGCCGCGATCCTGGCTTCGACCGCTGCGATCTCACCGGCGCCATCGAGAACCCGGAACACCGCGTCGTACGCTCGGTTTTCGCCATGCTCCAGCCAGATCATCTCGCCGCGCTCGCGGGCGGCGAGATCACCGAGCACGTGGTGGGTCGATGGCTCTATGCCCAACGCGTACTGCCCGGCCTGGAAATTCTGCCACTGATAGGCACACGGCAACTGGTCCTTGCGCGTCACCAGTTCGAGACCGAGCCCAATACGGTCGTTGACGACGGCCACCGGCACCTCGCCATGGGCATCGGCAGCCATCTCATGCTGCCAGACCTGTTCGCTGAAGCTTGGTTGCGGCGCCGGCACCGTGCGATAGCCGACCCTCTGCGCCTCGTAGCGCTCGCCGGCATGGCCGGCCCAGACGACGTCGCGGATCGGTGCCAGATAGCGGGAGCCCTCATCCAGCAAGGGATGGCTGACATTGACGTGGTAGAAATACATATGCGGCGTGCGGTTGAAGCCGTGATTGACGACACGGTCGGAAAGCCGCATTTCGTTGCCGCCGACATCGGCCTCGATGCGCCGGACGAGATGCAGATCCTCGCCGAACACCGCCGACTGCTGGACGAGGCCTTCGGCCCACAGCACGCAGCGGTCGCCGTCCCAACGCTCGCCATAGCCGGTGAGCCGCGCCGGGATCGTACCGACACGGCCATGCAGCGAATGGAGCACCGTCTTCTTGCCCGGGTAGTTGTAGCTGTCGGCCGGCACGTCTTCGCGGGCCAGAATATGATCGAGGCCACAGGTGACCAGCAGGCCGGAGAAAGAGCGCGCCCAGGCCAACCCCCCTTCCCCTTCATACTCATGCAGGCCGGGATTGCGAAAACCGCTCGGCGAATGCCAGCCGATCGCCTGCCCCCTATAGTCGCAATCGGCGATGTCGAGCGCCCGGTCGACCAGCGCGGTGAAGCGCAGGCCCGAGCCGGTGCGGAATTCGAGCATGCGGATGCCGCGCTCCACACCGTCGCCGAGCGTCATCAGCCGCACGCCGGCGAATTGCGACAGCATGCCTGATCGCTCGGCCACTTGCCGGCGCGACAGCGTCTTGCCGTAAAGCTCTACCATGCGACGCCCTTCACTTTGCCCTCGCCTCCCTGAGCAAGGCCGACATGTCGGCGCCGGTGATGATGCTCTCCACGGTCAGAAGATCGGTGTCGGCGACCGTCTGTTCGGCGACGATCTCGCCCCGCCGCATGACGACGATGCGGTCGGCGACCTGGAAGACATGGTGGATGTTGTGGGTGATGAGCAGCACCGAATGGCCGGCGTCGCGCACCTCCTTGACGAAACGCAGCACGCCGTGGGTTTCCTCGACACCGAGATTGTTGGTCGGCTCGTCGAGGATGATGACCTTGGCGGCAAACTGCATGGCGCGCGAGATGGCGATCGACTGCCGCTCGCCGCCCGACAACGTCGAGACCAGCGCGTCGGCGTCGAGCTTTTTGGAAATGCCAACGCGTTTCAGCAATTCGGAAGCGGCCTTGCGCAACTTTGCAAGATCGAGCGGCGCGAACACGCCGAGCCAACCGAAATTGACCGGCTCGCGGCCGAGGAAAAGATTGCGCGCGATGCTGAGGTCCGGCGCCAGCGACGTGTCCTGGTGGATGGTCTCGATGCCGAGATCCATCGCATCGCGCGTCGAGCGGATCGAGACCTTCTCGCCACGCACAAAGATATCGCCCCGGTCGACAGGGAACACGCCCGAGATCGCCTTGATCAGCGTCGATTTGCCCGCGCCATTGTCGCCAAGCAGCGCCACCACCTCGCCTTCCCGCAGTGTCAGCGAGGCATTCTTCAGCGCCCGCACGCTACCGAAGGACTTTTGCAGGTTCTGCAGCCGAAGTACTTCTTGCATCATCGTCAGCCCCTTGCGGCGTTCTTCTGCAGCAAAGCGTGCAGGATGAGCATGGCGAGGATGATAAGGCCGACGAAGATGTTGTAGGCGAGCCCCGGCACGCCAATCAGCACGATGCCGTTTCGGATGGCACGCAGCATCAGCGCGCCGACGATTGTGCCGAGGATCGTGCCGCGTCCGCCGGTCAGCGCCGTGCCGCCGACCACCACCATAGCGATCACCTCCAGCTCATAGCCGGTGCCGGCCACCGGCGAGGCGGCCGAGATGCGGAAGGCGCTGATCATGCCGGCAAGGCCGGCCAGCACCGAGGTCGCGATGAACAGCCAGATCTTCACGGTGTCGGCGGGAACGCCGCGCGCCACCGCCGCGTTGCGATTAGAACCGATGGCGCTGATCCAGTTGCCGAGCTTGGCGTAACGCAGGATGTAGATGGCAAACAGCGACAGGCCGATGAACCACCACAGCGAGGTATAGAAGCGGAACGAACCGATGTTGAAGCTGCCGGCGAGCAGCGTCACGAAGAAGCCCGGCTGGTCCCAGGATTTCAGCGGAAAGCCTTGCGTGATGTAGAGTGCTGCCCCGCGCACGACGAGCAGCATCGACAGCGTCACCAGGAAGGAGGAAATGCCGATCTTGGTGACGATCAGCCCGTTGATCGCGCCGATCGAGATGCACAGCACTAGTCCGGCCAGAAGCGCGACACCTATATCCACGCCGCCATTCTGCACCAGCAGCATCACCACCACTGGCGCCAGTCCAAACACGGCGCCTACCGAAAGATCGAATTCGCCTGCCGTCAAAAGCAGTGTCATGCCGAGCGCGATGATCCCGAGCTCGGGCAGGAATGCCATCATGTTGGAGATGTTGAGCGGCGACAGGAAATTGGCGTCGGCGGCAGCGAACACCGCCAGCAAAATGATGAGGATGACGAAGGAGGAGAATTGCGGCGAGCGCATCAGGCGCGATCTGCCCTTCACTCTCGGCGCGTCGTCTTCTGCGGCAATTGTCATGACTGCTTGGACCATGCTTGAAAGACGCCCGCCGCCTTGGCAGCGGGCGCTGGTTTTCTCATTTCTTGTCGTAGAGTTTCAGGATCGGCTCGACGCTGGAGGCATCGTAGAGACCGAAAGTGTGGACGTCGTAGCCGATCGGCTCGCCAGAGGCGGCAAGCCCGAGCAGCGCCACCGGCATGAAACCTTGCGCCGACGGGTACTGCCAGGCGGCGGCGTTGACGAAGCCGTCCTTGACGGCCTGCGCCGTCTCCTTGGAATTGCCCCAGCCGACGACCGGGATCTTGCCTGCCGGCACACCGGCGCCATCGAAGACGCGCTTGACGCTGGCCGCCACGGAATCGCCGAGCGCGATGATCGCCGGCGGATTGTTGGCGACCATGTAGTCGGTCATCTTGGCGATGATGCCAGCCGGATCGGTGCCGCAGTCAACCACGTCATATTTGATCCCCAACGGATCGAAAACACTGGCGATGCCCTCGGTCTCGAGTTGCTGGTAGCTGGCGCCGGGAACCTCGACCGGCAGGAAGACCTTGTCGCCCTGCTTCACCATCTTTTGGTCCACCAGATATTTGGCCCAGGTGACGCCGGCTTCCCTTAGGTCGGCCCCGACATAGGCCTGGCGTCCTGTCGCTGGATCGTCGGTGTTGAAGAACACGATCGGGATGCCGGCCGCCTTTGCCGCTTTCACCTCTTCGGTCCAAAGGCCGGGCTGCGCCGACGTCGTGGCGATGCCGTCGGGCTTGGCGGCAAGCGCCGAGTTGAAGGCCTCCTTTTGCGCCGCCATGTCGCCGCCGCTGAAGGAGATCTTGCAGGTCACCTTGAGTTGGTCGCAGGCCTTGGTCGCGCCGGCGTTCCAGTCGATCCAGAACGCATCCGACGGACCGCCATGCGACAAGAGATAGAAGGTCTTCTGGCCGTCCTGCGCCTGCGCCGCCGTGCCAAGGGCAACGCCGGCGAGCACTGTCGCGGCGGCCGCCAATTTCAATGCGAATTTCAACATTCTTTCCTCCCTTGTTTGAAGCCGCTCCGCCGTGCATCGGGCGGCGCGGCCGGCCATCACAGACCGTTGGCGCGGAATTTTCCGTCAAGGAATGTCTTGGCGCGCGGTACGTCGTCCTCCGACAGATGCTCGATGATCACAGGGATGTTCGGATGCTTCTCGGCCAGCCGCTGGAGATAGAGGTCGTAGTTCAGCGAACCGAGGCCGGGCGCCGGCAGTTCGATCTCGCCAACGCCGCGGAAGGTGTGGCTTTCCATCGCGTCGGCGTCGCCGATGTCGGCATGCTTCTCCGACTTGTCGTCGCCCGAGCGCTTGACGTCCTTGGCGTGCGCGATCTTGATCTTGTCGGTCAGCGTGTCGAACACCTGGTTCAGGATCTGATCCATCCGGTCGATGTTGTGGGTCTCGAAATAATTGGTCGGGTCCATTAGAAGGCCGAGGCCGGGATGGTCGACCTGCGCGAACATCTTCACCGTCTCCTCGACCGAGCCGACGACGTTGTTGACATAGGTTTCGAGCAGGAACACCGCACCGTGGTCATAGGCCGTCTGGGCGAGGTCCGCGATCACCTTGCGGCACTCCTCGAACCCTTCCTCGGTCTTGTTCTTGGGGTGATGCACCCAGTCGGATTCCGTGTTGTAGGTGCCGGTTTCCGAAATCACGTAAGGCGAGCCAAACGCGCGCGCATTGCGGATGATCTCCTTGAGATAACCGACGCGCTTCTCGCGTTCGGCCTTGTCGGGATGAATGATGTTGGTGTAGCCCGACACGCAGCAGACCGGCAGGTTGTGGTCGCGGAAGACGTCGCGCACCTTCTTGGCCTTGTCCTTGGTGATCTGGCCGGCCGACAGGTCGACATCCCTGAAATGCAGGTCGAGCTGCACCGTGTTGAAACCGAGCCCGCGGATTTTCTTCGCCGTCTCTTCGAGACCGTACGGGAAATAGCCCGTGAAAATGCCTGCCTGCATCATGATGTGAATTCCTCCCAGTAAGCGATTCAGTTGCCAGTGATTTCAGCTGCCGGTGATTTCAGCTGCCGGTGATTTCAGCTGCCAGTGATTTCAGCTGATTGAGTTGGTCGAGATTTCGGAGAGCTTGACGGTGCGGCCCGACGCGATCGAGCGGTAGCCCGCCTCGACCAGCGCCATGGTCTTGACGTTGTCGGCGACGGTTAGCGCCGGCGGCGTGCCGGTCTTCACGGCGTGCTGCAACTGCTCCATCACGCCGATGAAGGCATGCGGGAACCACATCGTCTCCCAGCTTGGGCTGATCCATTCGCCGCCGGTCGTGTCGGCCGAGGCGTAAGTCAGTGTCGAGGCAGCACCCGTCGGCCAGCCGATCGTGCCCTTGGCAACGCCCTTGGTGCCGTCGACCCGCCAGTTGATGTGCTGATCGTCCTTGTAGCCGTCCTGGCGCGGACCCGACCATACGTCCTCCAGCGATACGGCGAGCACGCCGGACGGGAAGCGCAGGGTCGAGACGGTGATGCCGTCGGAATGGTCGAATGTCGTTCGCGGATCCTTGCGCGTCAGCGTCGTGATCTCGTCGGGATCGCCGAACAGGAAGCGCAGCACGTCGAGGTGATGCACGCTCATATTGGCGAGTGTCAGCCGGCCATAGCCCTGAAGGAAGGTCTGCCAGTGCGGGATGGCATGCATGTCGATCTGCGCGAAGACGATGTCGCCGAGCGCGCCGCTCTCGATGATCTGCTTCAACACGCGCATCGACTGGTCGTAGCGCATGTTCTGGTTGACCGAGAGGATCTTGCCGGCCTTCGCCGCCTCGTCGCGCAGCCTGACGGCTTCCTCGACCGACAGCGCCAGAGGCTTCTGTGCCAGGATCCCCTTGATGTGGCTCTGCTTCAGCGCATGGCGGATCAGCGCCGGCTGCTGGTCGGGCGGAAAGGCGAGGTCGATGATGTCGACGTTTGCATCCTCGATCAGCTGTTCCGGTGTGTCGTGGACCGTCGGGATGTTCCAACGGTCGGCGACCTTTTGCGCATTCGCCTTGGTGCGCGAGGCGATCGCCACCACCAGGAATCCCGCCTCCTTGTAGGCAGCCAAATGGCACTCGGCCATGATCATGCCGGCGCCGACGCAGCCGATCCGGTATTCCTTCGTGCGGACCTTCACATCCGGCTCGAAGCCCTTGTCTGTCATGCCTTCCTCCCGAAATCCTGTCCTCGCGCCGCATTCATCTTGCCAACGCGCCTCCGCCCTGTCCGAAATAATGCACCCGTGCCGGCTCGCAGGATATTGCCACCATCGCGTCAGGCCTGATGTCAGACTGGCCGCGCAGCAAGGCCTTCAGCCGCGCCTGCCCGGCGGCGAGCGTCACCACGGTGTAGCCGCCAAGCGGCTCGACCTCGAACACCCGCGCCGGGCGACCCGAGCTCGCCTTCTCATTGCCGCTCCAAGGTTTGACCTTGATATCCTCCGGCCTCAGCCCGATCTCAACGGCGTCGGCCGGCGCCGCGCGGTCAGCGATGCTGAGCGCACCTTCGGCGGCCTCGACACTGCCCTCGCCGCGAACGGATTTAAGGATATTCATGACAGGCGAACCGAGCAGCCGCGCCACATAAGTGCTGGCCGGGCGGTCATAGATCTCGGCCGGCGCGCCGATCTGCCTGATACGGCCATTGTCCAGTATGGCGATGCGGTCGGCGATCGACATCGCCTCTTCCTGGTCGTGGGTGACATAGATCAGCGTCTTGCCGAGCTCGCGCTGGATGCGCTTCAGCTCGACGCGCGTTTCCTCGCGCAACCTTGCGTCGAGCGCCGAGATCGGATCGTCCATCAGATAGGCATTGGGATCGCGCACCAGCGCACGCGCGATCGCCACGCGCTGCCGCTCGCCGCCCGAAAGCTGCGCCGGCGGCTTGTGCAGGATATGGCTGATATGCAGCTTGGCCGCGACGTCAGCGACGCGTTTCTTGATATCGAGCTCGGCGACCCGGCGCTCGACCAGCGGGAAGCGGACATTGTCGAGCGCGCTCATATGCGGGAACAGCGCCAGGTTCTGGAACACCATGGCGACGTTGCGCTCGGCCGGCGACACCGCGTTGACCGGCTTGCCGCCGATGAGGATTTCGCCGGCATCCGGCGTTTCCAGCCCGAGCACCAGGCGCAGGATTGTCGACTTGCCCGACAGCGGCGGCCCGAAGAAGCAGAAGAACTCGTTGTCGTTGACGGTGAACGAGGCGTCATCGACGGCAAGCGTCGTGCCGTAGCGTTTGGTGACATTGCGGAAGACGATGTCGGCCATGGTTCAGCCCGCCCTCATCGCTACGCCGCTGGCGGCGTCGAAGACGCGCACCGATGACGCCGTGGGCGCGACGACTGCGGTTTGCCCGATCGACAACCCGACATCATTGTCGAACACCGCTTTCACGGCGCCCTCGCCCTGGCCGAGATGAACGATGGTGCGCGCGCCGATGCGCTCGACGAAGGTGACATGCATGGCCAGCCCGCGCCCGTCTTGCGCCAGGGTCACCTCTTCCGGCCGGAAGCCGTAGAGAACCTCGCCGCGTGCGCCGCGCAAGCTGGTCGCCAGCTCGTCCGGCAGCGGCGGTGTGACACCCAGAGGCCCGAGATCGACGACCAGACCCCGGTCACTCTCCGCCGGTCTGCCCTTGAGCAGGTTCATGCCCGGCGCGCCGATGAAACGGGCGACGAAGACATTGGCCGGATTGTTGTAGACCTCGAGCGGCGTGCCGACCTGCTGCAGCACGCCGTGGTCCATCACGGCGATGCGGTCGGCCATGGTCATGGCTTCGAGCTGGTCGTGGGTGACGTAGACCATCGTCTGCCTGAACTGGCGCTGCAGCTGTTTCAGCTCGGTGCGCATGACCGCGCGGAAGGCCGCGTCGACATTGGACAGCGGCTCGTCGAGCAGGAAGATCGCCGGCTCCATGATCGCCGACCGGCCGATCGCCACGCGCTGCAATATGTTGACCGAGAGCCGGTCGGCCCTGCGGTCGAGCAGCGGCGTCAGTTGCAGCAGCTCGGCGATCGCGCCGACGCGGCGGTCGATCTCGGCCTTGGCTGCACCGCGCATCCTCGGCCCGTAGGCAAGGTTCTGGCGCACTGTCATGTGGGTGAAGATGGCATAGTTCTGGAACACGAAGCCAACGCCGCGCCGGCCCATCGGCACGCCGGCCATGTCGCGTTCGCCAAACAGGATCTTGCCGCTGGTCGGCTCCTCCATGCCGGCGATCATGTTCATCGTCGTCGACTTGCCGCAGCCGGACGGCCCGAGCAGCGCCATGAACTCGCCGTCTGCGATGTCGAGGTCCATCGTCTTCAGCGCCGCGAAGTTGCCGAATGTCTTGGTGAGGTGCTTGAGCTGGATCGTGCTCATGCCGGCACCTGCCTTGCCCGCGCCATGCGCTTCATGGCGAACACGGCAACGATGGAGAGCACGACCAGAATGGCCAGCGCGATCGCCGCCACATAGCCCCAGATCAGGTCCTGCGTGGTGACCTTGTAGATGTAGACGGAGATCGTCTCGGTGGCGACACCGGGCCCGCCGCCGGTCATGATGTAGAGTGTGTCGAAGATCTTGAAGTTCTCGATCACTCTTATCGCCAGCGCGATGATGATGATCGTCTTCATTTTCGGCAGCACGATGGTGATAAAGCGCTGCCAGGGATTGGCGCCGAGCAAGGTCGCCGCCTTGATCTGGTCCTCCGGCACGCCGACCAGGCCGGCAAGCAGGATCAAAAACATCAGCGGCGTCCACTGCCAGATGTCGGCGATCATCACCGCGATGAGCGCCAGGGTCGGGTCCGACAGCCAGGCGATGGTGACGCGTGTGCCGGATATGACCGACAGGATGTCGTTCACCGGGCCGCCCGACTGGAACAGCATGAAGAACATATAGCCGGCCACCGCCGGCACCACCATCATCGGCATCAGCAGGATCGAATAGAAGATGCGCTTGCCGGGAAAATCGTCGGCGAACAGCGTCGCCAGCGCGAGGCCCAACAGGAATTCCGCCGGCACGCAGACGATCATGACAATGGCCGTGCGCTTCAGCGCGCTCCAGAACCGTGCGTCGGCGGCGAGATCGGTGTAGTTGGCAAAACTGTTCCACATCTCCCAGGCGTTCCACCAGCCGAGGCCCGAAAGCGGCGACCAGTCGGTGACGCTGATGTAGAGCTGCATCAAGAGCGGAAAGGCCGAGATGAACAGCACCAGGATCTGCGCCGGCAAGGTCAGCCGAAAGCCCAACCGCATGCCCTCGTCGCGCAGGGCTGGCCTGCCGCGCGCGGCGCTCATCTCGTCCTCCGAAATCGTTACGGTCACGGCGCTCATTGCTTGAGCGCTCCGAAAGTCAGCCCGCGCACCAGATGGCGCTGGATGGCGATGCCCATGATGACCGGCGGCACGGCGGCAACGAGCCCAAGCGCCGCCTTGGCGCCGTAGAGCTGGCCGGTCATCGAGGACGACAGCGAGGCCATGTAGACCGGGATCGTCACCCATTCGCGCGTCGTGAGCAGCAACGCGATCAGATAGTCCGACCAGTTGAGGATGAAGACGAAGAGGGCAGCGCTCGCCAGCGGCGCGCGCATCATCGGCAGCGTGATGCGGGTGAAGACGCGCAGCCGCGAGCAGCCCTCGACAAGGGCGGCCTCCTCGATCTCGCGCGGCATGTCGTCGAAGAAGGTCTTCATCAGCCAAAAGGCGAACGGCAAGGTGACGATGCCGTAGATCAGCGCTAGCCCCCACCAGCTGTCGGTGAAGTTGAGGAATGCCCACATGATCATGACAGGGATCATCACGGCCATCGGCGGAAACAGCCTGAGCTGAATCAGCGCCAACGGCAGGTTCTGGCCGGAGCCGAAGCGCGACAGGCCGTAGGCGGCGGTGGTGCCGGCTGACATGGCGATCGCGGTGCCGAACACCGCCGACAGAAGCGACGACAGGATCGGCTTCAGCGCGGTGCGGTCGAGCGCGACGATCAGATTGTTGGTGGACTCGCCGAATACGAACTGGAAGTTGCTGAGCGTCGGGTTCTTCGGCCACCATGTCAGGTCGGCACCGGTCGCCGACCATTCGGCGATCGGCTTGAAGGCCATGGAGACCATCCACAAGATGGGCACCAGCGTAACAGCCATCGCCGCGAGGATCGCGGCGTAGCGGAATATCTCGAAGGGGACGGAACGCTTCATCTGGCTGCTTTGCTGGTGGCGTCGGTTGCGGAGGGGAAGAACTTTCGCCCCTCCCCTCCGTCTCTGATCCAGGGAGACGGATCAGCTGATCGGATCGAGAACGGTCGGCCAAGCCTCCTTGTTGGTCCTGATGGCTTCGAGCAATTTGTCTTCGCCGATGCGCCGCGCGATCTTCTTCCACTCGGCTTCCGTGTCGGCCATCGCCTGCTCCGACGTCTTGGCTTTGGTCAGCGAGGCCATGAGGTTTTCATCCAGCGCGTTGTGGAAGGCGGTGGCGCCGGGATAGTTGATGGTTGGTACCGTGCGGGCGACCGTCTCGCGCACCACGTCCATGTGGTATGCATGATAGGTCTGGCGCACCAGCGGATCGGAAAAGTCCGAAAGCCGGAACGGATCGAGATAGCCGCCGGGGTTGGCGCTCATCCAGGCATAGATGCGGGCCGAACCCAGCCATTGCAGCAGGAGATAGGCGACTTCCTGGTTTTTCGACTGCGACGAGACCATGCCGGTCAGTGAGAACCAGAGCACGGAGCGGCTGATCAGCTTGCCGTCGATCTCGCGGCCGGGCGGCAGCATCGAGCCGATCTTGCCGGTGACCTTGGAGTCCTTGTTGCCGGCATTGTCGAGGAATTTCGGCAGGTTGGAGAAGGCGCAGGTCATCGCCGTGCCGCCCTTGGCGAAATTGCCGTATTGCTCGGGCCAGCCCCATGAAATGGCGTCCGGCGAATGATGGGCAAGCGATTCAACATATTCGTTGGTGGCGGCGATGCCATGTTCGGAATTGATCAGCGGCTTGCCGTCGTCGCCGAACAGGAACTGGTTGGGCGAGGCCATCGAGACATAGCGCTGGTACCAGTTGGTGTAGCCCCAGCCCTGGTTGCGCAGGTCGGTGGATCCGAACAGGCCCTTGTCCGGGCGCTGGAAGAAGGCAGCGATATCGCCGTGCTGCTTCCAGGTTTTCGGCGGCGCCAGATCATAGCCGTATCTGTCCTTGAAGGCCTTCTTCTCGGCTTCGTCGCCGAACAGATCGGTGCGGTAGACCCAGGTCTGGAAGTCGCCGTCCAGCGACACGCCATAGTTCGAGCCGCGATATTTGTTGAGCAGCGACACGCCCTTGGCACCGTCGACATAGCCTGTCTTGGGATCGTCCCATTCGGGCTTGTACTGGGCGACGAAATCGTCGAGCTTGGCGATGCCGCCGGTCTCGGCGAGATCGCCAAGGCGGTTCCACTCGGTCGAATAGATATCGTAGGCCCCACCCTTGGTGGAGATGTCCTGCATGGTCTTGGTGAATTCCTGACCATTCGGCAGGCCGACGATCTCGATCGGGATGCCGGTTTCCTTTTCCCAGAGCTCCTTGATCGACGGCGCGCCGGCAGGGAAAGGCTGGGTGAGCTGGCCGATCGAGCCGTCCGACAGGCCAAGCACGATCTTGGCCGGCGCCTTGCCGGCGCCCTTCAGCGCCTTGGCGGCCTCGACGGCGCGACCCTCAGGCGTGTTGGCGCCATACTGGTAGCGCTCGGCGCCGTCGAAGCCGGTCGGCCCACCGATCATGCCGGGCGCCAGGGCATCGGCAGCATAAGCGCGGCCGGGACGGATGAATTGGGGTGCAATACCTGCAGCGGCTACGAATACCGCCGCCTTTCCTCCGGACGCCAGCAACCGGCGCCGCGAGATGCGGATCAGATCAGACATTGGAATTCCTCCCTCAGGCCCAATGTTTCCTCCACGAGCCCATGAGGGATATTGACGGCACTATCGGAAGGCTGTCAACATCATAAATAATCAAAATACCTCACAACATGGCAACGAAGCAGGGAAATGCACCATACCGGGATTCCTATACCTCTCCAGATGCCTCGATCTGATGGGAAATGTGTTTCCTTTCCCTGCATGATCGTACCGGGCGACTCGATTTTAGCCCAATGGCTTGCGCATCGGCTAAGGCCGGATACATCATTTCCCATCAGAATCGCGGATAACGAGGGCTGACGTCATCAGGCCTGCAGCCGGCATTGCTTGATCTTGATGCATTAGGAGATGAAAGACGGTGCGTTCCACCCTGACTGACATAGCCCGGGAAGCCGGCGTCTCCGCCGCCACCGTTGACCGCGTGCTCAACAACCGCCCCGGCGTGCGGGCTCGCACGCGCGAGGTCGTGCTCGAAATGGCGCAGCGCCTCGGCTACATCGCCGAGAGCCCAAACGGAGCGTCGCTGCGACCCATGCCCGGCGAGATCATCCGGCTCGACTTCGCGCTGCCGGCGGGCACCAATTCCTTCATCAAGATGCTGCACCACCACATCGAGGCGCAGGCCCTGGCGCGCCCCGATCTCGACGTCCATATCGCCACCATAGAGGGCTTCAATCCCGACCGGCTCGCCCGCCTGCTGCAGGATCTGCGCGGCCAGACGCAAGGCGTCGGCGTCATCGCACTCGACCATCCGACGGTGCGTGAAGCGATCCGCTCGCTGTCGGCCAACGACGTCAAGGTGGTGACCATCGCCTCAGACATTCTGCATGTGCCGAGGGTCGCCTATATCGGCATCGACAACCGCGCCGCCGGGCGGCTGGCCGGCTATCTGCTCAACCGTTTCATGGGTTCTGGGCGCCCCGGCAAGGTGGCGCTGTTCGCCGGCTCGCTCTCCTATCGCGGCCATGAGGAACGAGAGATGGGCTTCCGGCACATATTGACAGAGGAATCGCCCAATCTCGAGATCGTCGAGATGCGCGAAATGCTCGATGATCGCGAAAAAGCCTATTCGGAGGCGTCGGCCCTTCTGGAACGGCATCCCGACCTTGCCGCGATCTACAATGTCGGCGCCGGCAACACCGGCATCGCGCGCGCGCTCAAGGAGCGCGGCCGTGCGCAATCCATGGTTTTCCTCGGCCACGAGGCGACGGACGGCACCAAGGAACTGCTGCTCGACGGCACGCTCGACGCGGTCATCGACCAGAATCCGCGCGTCGAGGCCCGCGAGGCGCTCAACATCCTGACCCATGCGGTCAGGGGCCAAACCTATGAGCTGCACCAGCCGAGGCTGCAGGTAATCTTCAAGGAGAACATCCCGGAGATTTGACCGATCCAGACGAGCGGGCCTATTTTAGGGCGCCGCGCGGCTCGACGCTTCGGTCTACTGAACGACAGCGACTTCCGCCTCCGCGGCATTGACAAAGCTTTTGTCGACCCATTTGCCGTAGTCGATCGAGCCTTTCAAAAGCCCGGCACTTGCCATGAATTTTTCCTCGCCCTTCAGAGCTTCGATCGCGTCGTCGGTGAGTTTTGGATCCTGGTGAAACACCCCACCGGCATAGGTCTTGCGTACGGATTTTTCCGACGACTTGGTCGCCTCCACAAGGTTTTTGATCGTCTCGTCGGGATGAGCGTCGGCCCATCGTGAAATCTCGATATCGACTTTCAGCAGCCGCTTGACGAGGTCGGGATGATTGGCGGCGAAGGCGCCGTTGACGGATATGACGTCGGGCACGTTCCATTCCGGATGTGTGCCGGTGTCGAAAAGGACGCGGGCCTCGCCGGTATCGACCAGCTTGGCCGCCGTCGAATCCGTCTCGACAATGGCGTCGATCGTATTGACGAGGAGAAAGAACACCGAGGAATAGAAGGTGATTGCCACCTTCGCGGCCGGCTTGCACAGGCCGAGCCGCCAGCGCCTCGATACCTGGACATTTACGGTCAACCGGGCAGCTTAGAATATCGTGCCAATGTTTCGGGCCAAGCCGGCAAGTATTCGAGAGAAGGCGGTCTTGGAAGAAATGAGATTTGGGAAGGAAAAACGGCTCTCGAAGCGGCGACTTTCACCCGCAACGTTCGCGCCAACCTTCATCGGGAATGCAGGTTCCTAGACCTTGCGAATGATCGCTCCACCATCCTCACCAACACCGATGAAGATCCGATCACCGGAAACGATCTCCGCAACCCCGCAGACCACCAGCGGCATGCTGATCCCGTAGAGGAACTCGGCGACGATGGCGCCGACGGCCAGGATCGGGTCCGGCCGCTCCAACAAAATACCCGCGGGCGCCGTGCCTCTGCGGATCGCCTCGGCCAAGACCGAGGATGAGGATGACGATCCCCGACCGCTTGGCATGATGAGGACCCTGCCAGCGACATTCTGGCCAAGGCCCGGATGCGAACGATCTACGATATTGCCGGTCTCGGCATCGATGCCGCCCCAGAAGCTGAGCGGCTGCGAAAACACCAAAGCCTCCCCCTCGGCGGCGCCGGTCAGCTGGAATGTCCCTGCTCTTTCAACCACCTTCACTTCAATCGGCTGCGTCATGACACACCCCGCACGACATGGCCGGCTGCGGCGGACTGGATGCAGTCCTTCATATCGGCGAAGGCGACGGTCACACCGATATTGCCCGGCGCGTAATGCGCCCATTTGCCGGAATTGGTCATCACCACGCCGTCGAGCCGCTCGAGGATCGAGGTGACGTAGGTGCAGGTGTCGGCGACCGGGATCAGGCCGAACGCCTCCATGCCGTCGAGCGACCCTTCCTCCCGCAGCCGGCTCAGCGTCGCGCGGCCCGTATTGACATAGATCGGAATGCCCCTGTCAGGCGCGACCGCACGCAGCAGCGGCAGCAAGCGCATCCATTCGTCATGCGAGAAATGCGGCGTGCCCAGCGACACGGCGCGGAGCGGCGCGCCATCGGGCACCATCGACAGCCTGGACAACGCATGGTCGATGTCGGCACGGTTGATGTGGACAATCTCCTCGGGCACCGTGCCTTGAAAGGCCTCGTCGACGGTTCCGGCCTCCGGCGTGATGCCAACGGCATGGAACAGCGCCACCGCGCCAGTTGTTGCCGCCGCGGCACCAAGCGCTTTCAGCTGATCCTCGTCACGCGGCTTCGGCAGGCCCGCGATCACCGGAACGCGGTCGCCACAGGCTTGCCCGATAATTAGTCCGACGCCGACAAACAGACTGTCGCTCGGCTCTGAACCGGCGTCGAGTTCGAACAGGACACGGCCGCGCCGGTTCTCGCTCAGATGCAGGCCCCAGGCCGGTGCGCGCCCGGTCATGGCGCAGCACAGATCGATGAAATCGCCATAGCGATTGGTGCGCGCGCCGATCACCGAATTGGCAAAGACAATGGCGTTGGATTCCCCCCAGGCGATCTGCTGGCCGAATTCAGGCCGGAAGCGGGTCTGATAAGGCGCGCAGGTGAAGGTCGCCTGGCAGCCAAGCTCCAGATGCGCCTTCATCAACCGCCGCGCCGGCACTTCTTCCGCGACGGTCATCTTCACCATGCCGGGATGGATAAGGTCGAACGAGCCGACATTCAGCGTCGTCGGGACACGCACACGGCCGCCGCCCTCGACCAGCCGTTCGACGAAATCGAGTCCTGCCTTGCCGTGGTAGAGGCAGCCATCGATATGGGCACCGGTGATGTCGAGCAGGCTGCCGGCGCCGATGGCTTTGGAAAAGGCGATGAGGATCTTCATGGCGGCGACGACGGAAGGGCCTTGCTCACTGCCGAGCATGGATTTGTCCAGCGCACTCAGTTCCAAAGTCATCGGTGTGCTCCGGACTCTACCAACCTTTGGCGGGACAGCGCCCCCCTCTGCCTGCCGGGCATCTCCCCCACGAGGGCAGGGGAATCGCATATGGCGTTTTGGGAGTTGAAATTGGTCTGAGAAGAGATTCTTTGGGAAGGCAGTCCAGCGAAG